>NZ_CP072389.1:0-359151 GCF_018127785.1 Prevotella scopos JCM 17725 | reverse complement strand
TTCTTCCAATGAGCCAACCTCCAAACCAATTGAGGTAAGCGCAACGGCAATCTCCTCTGGAGACAGATTGAAGTCAACGTATTCCTTAAGCCATTTGTATGAAATCTTCATTATATTGATATATTGTTTATTCCAAAAATACATGCAAATTTACGAAAAAACTCAGACATAGCAAAAGGATAAAAGAAAAAAACAGTGATGGTAGAGGAAACTCTCTGTTTCTGCCATCATGACAAAGAATAAAACAAAGATTTTGCCATCTGAACAAACGGTCTTAAGCGATATTCTGTTCATAAAAGGAATAGTGATTATTCCTTAATAATTGCAGATATCAAGATAATCTCTTACCTTTGTGAGCATAAAACAAATTTAGCTTAAAGAACAAAAGACAAAATGAGACTTACAGGACGCAGAGAGAGCAATAATGTAGAAGATCGCCGTGGCATGGGTACTGGCGCAAAAGCAGGTATTGGGGGTATCGGAGGTATTATCGTCATAGCGCTTTTCACCTTTTTGAGTGGTGGAAACATAGGGGATTTTGTTAACAACGTCGTACAAACACAGATGCAAGGACCGGCTGAAGTACAGACCAATGGGGACCAACACCAGTTCACGGAAGAGGAGGAGAAACTTGCTGATTTCTCAAAACAGATTCTTGCAGGTACCGAAGATGTATGGACGGAACAATTCCAGTTGCATGGCATGAAATATCAATACCCTACTCTTGTTCTCTTCACAGGTGCTGTACAAACGGCTTGCGGTAATGGCTCTGCTGCAATGGGACCGTTCTACTGCTCAGGTGATCAGCGTCTTTACCTCGACTTGAGTTTCTTTAGCGGTATGCGTAAGGATTTAGGAATACAAGCAAAGGGCGACCTTGACTTTGCTTATGCTTACGTGATTGCACACGAAGTGGGTCATCATGTGGAATATCTCCGCGGAATCCTTGGCAAATGTCATGCAAAGATGGCGCGTGTTAGTAAGGAAGAAGCGAACAAACTGAGTGTGAAGTTAGAACTCCTTGCCGATTACTATGCTGGCTGTTGGGCACATTATGACAATGAGAAATATCAAAGTCTTACTGATGGTGATATCGAAGAGGCTATTGACTGCGCTGAGAAAATCGGAGATAACTATCTCCAAAAGAAAGCTCGTGGCTATGCACTTCCTGAGACTTTCACACATGGAACATCCGAACAGCGTATGTACTGGTTAAAGAAAGGTATCGAAACTGGTGATTGGAACACAACAACCTTTGCGCCAGGGGATTTAGATTAAAGAAATCAAAATACCTTGTCGTTATCTAAAAGTATATTTATAACATGGCAAGTTACGCTTGCCGGCTACCCCTATAGAATACTTTTAGAAACAAAGTGACCATAGATTACAATTTATCTTCATGATAAAAAGAATTATTTTCACGAAAAGAAATATTTATTTACGTGAACAAAAATATTTCTTTTCGTGAAAATAATTCGATTAGAATAGTTTATAGAAGTAGAAAAAGATACTACGAGAACTCTAATACTTTCTCAATCAAACTATAAACAAAGCTTATTCTGCTTCTTACTATCAGAAGCAAATGACCTTACAATTGCTGGAGATAAGCGGAAACCATTTCTGCACAGCGTTCTCCATCAATGCCCGCACTAACGATTCCACCTGCATAACCAGCACCTTCTGCACAAGGGAAAAGACCTTCAAGGCGCACATGCATGAGTCGTTCTCGGTCGCGAAGAATACGAACAGGGGAACTGGTGCGAGTCTCTGAAGCAATCATGACAGCTTCATTGGTTAGGAAGCCATGTGCTTGACGACCAAAGGTCTTAAAAGCTTCTTGAAGTCGTTTCGTCACAAAGGATGGCATCCAGAAATGAAGTGGACTGGAAATTAATCCCGGCGCATAACTTGATTTGGGAAGGTCATACGACAGACGATTATTCACAAAGTCAGCCATGCGCTGCGCTGGAGCGGTTTGCTTTCGATTTCCCTGCTGCCAGGTGTCACGTTCAAGTTGCTCTTGATAACGTAAGATACGCAGCACATCATCACCTTCAACATCCTCTGGATTCAACTGAACGACCATACCCGAGTTCGACCATTGCGTACCTCGATTGGCAGGGCTCATACCATTGGTAACTATCTGCTCAGGGCCAGTAGCCGATGGTATCACAAATCCACCTGGACACATACAGAAGGAATAAACGCCACGTCCCTGTGCTTGTGTCACAAAGGCGTACTCTGCGGTAGGAAGATACTTCCCCTTTCCGTTCTTATTATGATATTGTATTTGGTCTATCAGATGAGAAGGATGCTCTAAGCGCACACCTACCGCAATTCCTTTTGCCTCCATCTCAACCCCGGCTTCTGCAAGATAACGATAGACATCACGTGCTGAATGCCCCGTTGCAAGAATGACAGGACCATGAAAAGTTCGCTTCACAGCGATTGCGCTTCGATTATCCACAGCCTCAACACCAACGACCTTATCACCATCGATGATGAATGAGGTCATCTTGGTTTGGAAATGAACCTCACCCCCACAGTCAAGTATCGTATTACGCATGTTCTCAATCACACGTGGAAGTTTATCCGTACCAATGTGTGGATGCGCATCTGCAAGGATAGAAGGCGATGCACCATGCTGACAAAAGACGTTTAGAATCTTATCCACGGGTCCGCGCTTCTTACTTCGTGTATAAAGTTTTCCATCTGAATAAGCTCCAGCTCCACCTTCACCAAAGCAGTAATTCGACTCAGGGTCAACGGCTTGCGCCTTAGTGATTGAAGCTATATCGAGTTTACGGTCACGTACATTCTTTCCACGTTCAAGGACGATTGGTCGCAAGCCCAACTCTATGAGCTTTAGAGCAGAGAACAAACCAGCAGGTCCCGCACCGACAACTACAACCGCAGGACGACAGTTTACATCCTGATACTCAGTCTTCACATAAGGGTCATCCTGTGGGAACTCATTAATGTAAACACGAACCTTCAGATTAACATATATGTCACGATGACGTGCATCGATAGAACGTTTCAATACCCGAACACGATAAATGGTACGCTCATCCAGCCCCTTCTCCTTCGAAAGATATGCTTTTAAACTATTTTCATTATAGGCTTCTTGGGGCAAAACGCGCAACTGATATTCCTCTGTCATAGATAGTCTAACTTCTTCTTTTTGCCACAAATTTACTCAAATATATCGAGAAAAACGTTGGCTGTTGCAATATTTCTTATTATTTTTGTGCCTAAGTTTTGCACCTACCCTATTGTAAAGGGAATGCTAAATAATAACAAATTAGAAATCAGGAATGAAAGTATTAAAGTTTGGTGGAACATCCGTAGGTTCTGTTTCAAGTATTTTAAGTCTGCAGAAGATTGTAGAAAAGGAGGCTAAACATCAACCAGTTATTGTGGTTGTTAGTGCCTTGGGAGGTATAACTGATCAACTCATCGCAACATCCCGGCTCGCTTTTCAAGGTAATGAAAACTGGCGAACGGAGTTCAATTCAATGGTAGCACGACATCATAAGATGATTGATACCATTATCACCAACCCAGAGGACCGTGAGCATCTTTTCAGTAAAGTAGATAGTCTTTTTGAACAACTACAGTCTATCTATTATGGTGTATTCTTAATTCACGACCTCAGTAAAAAGACTGAGGACACTATCGTTAGCTACGGCGAACGTCTTAGTTCAATAATAGTGACAACACTTATTCGTGGAGCGAAATGGTTTGACGCACGTGAATTTATCAAAACTGAAGAGAAGCATGGTAAGAGAAGTCTTGATTCAGAACTGACGAACAAACTTGTCTCAGACGCTTTCGCTGAGCTTCCCCGCATCTCCCTCGTGCCTGGTTTCATAGCACAAGATCGTGATTCTGGCGACATCACCAATCTCGGACGTGGCGGAAGTGATTACACTGCTTCTATCCTTGCTGCCTCGCTCAATGCTGAGGTGTTAGAGATTTGGACGGATGTTGATGGCTTTATGACCGCTGACCCAAGAGTTATCAAGGGAGCTTATACGATTAATGAGCTTTCTTATACGGAGGCGATGGAGCTCTGTAACTTTGGCGCAAAGGTTGTTTATCCACCAACGATTTATCCTGTGTGTGTGAAGAATATACCCATTAAGATTAAGAATACCTTTAATCCTGATGGGCAGGGCACAATCATCAAAGCACACATTGAAAACAATCAGAAACCTATCAAGGGTATATCTTCAATTAAGGGTACAACACTCATCACCGTGACAGGTCTTTCTATGGTTGGTGTTGTGGGTGTCAATCGTCGTATCTTTAGTTCACTTGCAAACAACGGTATCAGTGTTTTCCTCGTGTCACAAGCCGCATCAGAGAACAACACCTCTATCGGTGTGAAGGATGAAGATGCTAACAATGCTGTAAAGGTGCTCAACGAAGAGTTCCGACTTGAGATTGAGGATGGACGTATGTTCCCGATGCACGCCGAGAGTGGCTTGGCAACAGTGGCTATCGTTGGCGAGAACATGAAGCGTACCCCAGGTATTAGTGGTAAGCTTTTTGAGACGCTTGGCCGTTCTGGTATCAGCATCAACGCTATTGCACAGGGTGCATCAGAGATGAACATCTCGTTCGTTGTGAAGGGTTCGGATTTAAGGAAGTCGTTGAATGTACTTCATGACTCTTTCTTCCTATCAGAATATAAAGTACTAAACCTCTTTATCTGTGGCGTTGGCACTGTTGGTGGAAAGCTCATCGAACAAATCAAGAGCCAGTATGAAGAACTTAAAAAGAATTCTAACTTAAAGTTGAAAGTTGTTGGTATCACCTCGTCTAAGAATGCAATATTCAATCGTGACGGTCTAAATCTCGATACTTATCGAGAAGAACTCAAGGAGAGTGAACCTTCAAACCCTGAACACCTACGTGACATGATTCTCAAAATGAATATCTTCAACTCGGTGTTTGTGGATTGTACAGCTTCTAAAGAGGTGGCAGCGCTTTATCTGTCTCTGCTGGAGAATAACATCTCGGTGATAGCAGCCAATAAGATTGCAGCATCCAGTGCATACGATAATTACTATCACTTAAAACAAACAGCCATGCAACGTGGCGTTAAATTCCGTTTTGAAACGAATGTAGGTGCTGGTTTACCTATTATCGGTACTATCAATGACTTACGTAATTCGGGTGATAAAATACTTAAGATTGAAGCCGTATTATCAGGTACGCTAAACTTTATCTTTAACGAAATAGCAGCTGATGTTCCTTTCTCTGAAACTGTCAGACGTGCTAAAGAACAAGGCTATAGTGAACCAGACCCTCGTATCGACCTTAGTGGAACGGATGTCGTTCGTAAGTTGGTCATCCTTACACGTGAGGCAGGCTACAAGGTTGAACAAGAGGATGTTCAGAAGCATCTATTCGTACCAGACGATTATTTCAATGGTTCAGTAGAAGAGTTTTGGAAACGTCTTCCTGCGCTTGATGCCGACTTTGAAGCACGCCGCAAGAAACTTTATAAGGAAGGCAAACGATGGCGTTTTGTTGCCACAATGGAACATGGCAAAACCAGCGTCGGACTGAAAGAGGTTGATGCAAACCATCCTTTCTATAATCTGGAAGGTTCTAACAACATCGTACTTCTCACAACTGATCGCTATAAGGAGTATCCAATGCAGATTCAAGGATATGGTGCCGGGGCATCTGTTACTGCAGCAGGTGTGCTTGCGAACGTCATAAGCATTGCAAACATCTAAAGATATTTAAGAAACATCCTATTTTTCAAACAGAAAAGGGCATACACTGCGTATGTCCTTTTCTGTTTGTAATTTCTAGTAGCCCATCCCCACCCGTCCAGCTTTGACTTTTGACCTTTGACTAAACCCTCCGCACATGTGGTGCATACGCTCCGCACATCATGTGCTGAGCCTCCGCACCACTCGTGCTAAGCACCCGCACTAAACCTGAAGGATATCAGCCGAACAACTGATGAGACTTAACATGCCCAAAGAAGTTATCAGTCGAAGCCTTAAACCCATCCTATCACATTGATAGATATAATCTTACCCTGTTTTAATCAGCCGTAAATCATGATATTTAGAATTAAAAAGTAAGCAAATGTTTCTTTTAGTCCTGATTTCCATAGCCTGAAACCTTGACACTATTTCATCTCCTCTGAGTAGTAGTTTTTTTGTTTTGCCTGTCAGCTTATGATTGCGATACACCAAGACGTCACTAAATAAACGACTACTTCCTACGAATATTACGAACATTAGTTTATTCGGGGCAATCAACTCACACAAAACGTTATAGAGTCAGTTTAAGGGAAAAATGTAAGTCTGATTGAAAAAGCAGCCACAAAATAAAGCATATTTAACAAATTATCATACACAAGTATGATTCTTTATTTGTACCTTTGCAGCCGAAAAGAAAGCAGTTAATTTATGTTAACAGGAGGCTTTTTTAAGATCAAAGACACTTCAAATAGTGATAAATAAAGGAATCTAAGTCTTAGCTCTCAGAGAGTATCTTCCATTAGAACAAGGATTAAGACAACACGAACATAGTTCTCTTGAGGAACAACGTTCACTCAGAGAGTATCTTCCATTAGAACAAGGATTAAGACTGCGTCTTTGCAGATGTAACCTGTAACTGAAAAATCTCAGAGAGTATCTTCCATTAGAACAAGGATTAAGACTCTTAAAATATATTGTTTGAAGTACTTCATAAGTCTCAGAGAGTATCTTCCATTAGAACAAGGATTAAGACTCTTCCAACACCAAACTAAACTACAATTATAATACTCAGAGAGTATCTTCCATTAGAACAAGGATTAAGACAGCTTTATTTTTTCTGTCATAAAGCTGTCTATTGCCCTCAGAGAGTATCTTCCATTAGAACAAGGATTAAGACAAAACATTTTCATATCTTTGTTTCTTTTTATGTCTCAGAGAGTATCTTCCATTAGAACAAGGATTAAGACTCGTACTGAACTTCAGTATGCTCCTCGAATAAGTCACTCAGAGAGTATCTTCCATTAGAACAAGGATTAAGACCCAATGCATCAGCGCCATTTGAGAAATTCAATAGCTCAGAGAGTATCTTCCATTAGAACAAGGATTAAGACAAATATTTATCGTATTTTGGAATTTCCGAGAAAACCTCAGAGAGTATCTTCCATTAGAACAAGGATTAAGACAATTAATGAAATCATACATCACAATGCTAAATGTTACTCAGAGAGTATCTTCCATTAGAACAAGGATTAAGACAGTGCCGCAAAGTGTTGAAATACTGATATTACCGCTCTCAGAGAGTATCTTCCATTAGAACAAGGATTAAGACCAAGCACGTGCGATTGTTGACATCTTGTTGTTGTCTCAGAGAGTATCTTCCATTAGAACAAGGATTAAGACCAAGGTATATATCACATACCAAGTTAACTGTGTCGTTCTCAGAGAGTATCTTCCATTAGAACAAGGATTAAGACAGTGCCGCAAAGTGTTGAAATACTGATATTACCGCTCTCAGAGAGTATCTTCCATTAGAACAAGGATTA
Source organism: Prevotella scopos JCM 17725 (assembly GCF_018127785.1). Taxonomy (NCBI): domain Bacteria; kingdom Pseudomonadati; phylum Bacteroidota; class Bacteroidia; order Bacteroidales; family Prevotellaceae; genus Prevotella; species Prevotella scopos. The sequence goes on along the minus strand of NZ_CP072389.1, from coordinate 351,596 downwards.
AGACCAAGCACGTGCGATTGTTGACATCTTGTTGTTGTCTCAGAGAGTATCTTCCATTAGAACAAGGATTAAGACGCTAAAACCCTTCTTGCGTCCTCAACCTTTAGGACCTCAGAGAGTATCTTCCATTAGAACAAGGATTAAGACGGAAGTATGTTTTTGTTGCAGAATTTCAAAGATATACTCAGAGAGTATCTTCCATTAGAACAAGGATTAAGACCATTGAGAGAGTCCGCAATACCTAAGATAGTGAACTCAGAAAGTATCTTCCATTAAAACAAGGATTAATACTCGCAACAATTATCCTTAACTCATACTTTTGAACATTGACTTGTTTTTCAATCTCATCAATGGATACATGTCTTAAATAAACTTCCTATACGTGAGATATTAGAAGTCTGTTGCTGCCGTCATTCTGATTTCACCATACGATAAACACGCAAACACTTGACTATATAATTTTCGTTATTAAGCCTACTGGTTTCTTGTACCCATTCAACAATGTGCATGTTCAGTGTACATGGAAAATGGTAAACATCATGAATACTTTTTCTATTTCATTAATAAAAATATAAAAAATGATGCACAATTTATTAATTTTTTATATCTTTGCATGCATAGTCCTAATCACCATAAATCATTTCACCGGAAGAAATTCCTTGATAAGAAAGATAGAGATTTAGCGACAAAGTCACTATAAACATTACCTAAGATATGAAAACAAAGAATGACTAAGATAAAAACACTAACCATACAGTTTGACACACCTTTACGGCGTTCAGAGATTCCCTTATTCCGTGGAGCAATTATTGCAGCAATACCATCAAGCAATATCCTTTTTCATAATCACGATGGCTCATCCCTCCGCTATGCTTATCCCCTGATACAATATAAACGTATCGGTGGAAAAGCAGCCATCACCTGTATTGGTGAAGGTGTGGACGCAATGGGAGAGTTTTTCTCTATAAACAAAGATTATAAAATAAGGCTTGGAGAAGAAACAAGAAACTTACCCTTGCAAAATATACAAGCTCAACAAACAGAAATACAATGTTGGGATTGTAAGTTTGATTACCGAATACGGGATTGGCTACCTTTAAATGAGAAAAACTATAATGTATTTAACGAGACAACAGATATTATTGACCGAATAAATATACTTGAAAAGATACTTGTCGGCAATATTCTTTCACTTGCAAAAGGACTGAGTATGAACATTTCTTCAACAATTACCGTTTCTATAACAGACATTGAAAACATACGAGATATTAGATATAAAAGGGTCCCATTACGATGTATGGACATACGATTTAGGAGTAATATATCTTTACCTAATTTTATAGGAATAGGTAAACATACAAGTGTGGGATTCGGTATAATAACTAAAGAAAAAAACTAAAAATTTAAATATGAACAACATAAGAGAACATATCTACTTAGCTGCATTGTTACGTGAGATTGGAAAATTTTATCAAAAAGCAACCACAAAAAATATAGCAATAAATAGTAGAATCAATAATACTGGTGAACTTGAGAAAATCTTCTTTTTAAATAATGAAGATGAAAATACTTTGTGGACAAGACTTTTCATCAAGGAGAATGAGCATATCTTCAAGAGATTGCTTGAAAACTCTCAAAACGAATTTACAAAAAAAGATAATCTAAGAAGTCTTATCAACGCACAATTTCAACAAATAGTACAGATTTTCGAAGAAGCAAAATTATTATCTTCGTCTAAAAACGAGATTGGAGAAGAGGAACCAACAAAGATAGAAAGGAATTGTGACACATACAACAACGACAGATTGATTCCTATACTACAAACTATTGGTAGTCACGGAGAACTTTTAAATAACAAAGAATGGTATCAACTTCCAATAAAGAAGCTAACACCTTCTATAGAAAATTTCCCAAAGAAGACATTTCCGGATGCACCCGATTATAGTAGTCATTGGAATGAATTTAGAAGTGAATTTGAGAGTATGCCTTGTAATAATTATCAAGCATTTTCAGAAACACTCCTAACGCTACTATCCAAATATACTTCCTGTATCCCATCTGGAATATCTAACTCTCCAGACATCTCACTATATGATCATATTAAAACATCAGCTGCATTCGCCATTTGTTTATATGATCTTATGTGCTCAGGTGAAAAAAACAAAGATCGTTTCCTCCTCATCGGCGCAGATTTTAGTGGAATCCAATCTTATATCTATCAGATTATATCAAAATATGCAGCCAAGAACCTTAAAGGAAGGTCTTTTTATGTCCGTGTATTATCAGATGCCGTCGTACGTTATTTGTTGAAAGAACTAAACCTATATCAAGCAAATGTCATTTATAATAGTGGTGGAGGATTTTATCTTTTAGCACCTAATACAACTGATGTTGAAGAGAAGCTTAAGAAAGCTGTCAGAGAAATAGAACAGAAAATCTTTAGAACACACGGCATATCATTATATGTTGCTATTGATAGTATTACTATTTCTGACGATGCTTTACTATATAGGAACGAAGAAGATTTAGGTAATCTATGGGGGAGATTGTTCTTGAAAAGAGATCAAAAAAAGAATCAAAGATATGCAGAGATAATAGCTGAGGACTATAAAAAGTTTTTTACCCCACAATCTGGACTCAACAAATTTGATTGCATCTCAGGCGAAGAAATTCCTACAAACGAACAAAGTTACAAAGAAGGAGAACTATCACCTCTACGCTTCATTACAAAAGAGCAGATTGTTTTAGGCCAGAAACTTCGTAATTTTGATTTTATCATTATCAGCGAAACGGAATTATCTTATTTGATTGACAAAAACCCATTAGAGCCTGCTCGATTAGGCTTCTATTACTACCTTTTAAAAGAAGAGGAATTAATAAAGATAAAAGATAAGATAAAATCAGAGAGAGGGACTCTTACAATTCTGCAATCTAATACAAACAAGATGAATCAGAGCCTTTTGGAACCAAAAGGTTCTTCTAACATCATCTATGGTTTAATCCACTATGGAGGAAACGAATTAGGATGTTCAAAAATACCAACCTTTGAAGAATTGTGCAACAAGTCAGAAAAAGCTTTTAAACGCTTAGGAGTTTTAAGAATGGATGTTGATAACCTAGGACTTGTATTCCAAAAAGGTATTGATTCCACTCGTACATCTATATCACGTTACTCCGCATTAAGCCGTTCATTCGACTATTTCTTCTCTGGATATTTGAATGAAATCTGGAGAGAAATAGCACCAAGAGAATCAATAATAATATATAGTGGAGGTGATGACCTATTCATTGTTGGTAGCTGGGAAAAGACCATTGAAATAGCAAAGCGTATCAAGGAGGATTTTCGTAAATATACTTGTAATAATCCCCATTTATCAATTTCTGGCGGTATAGCTTTGCTAACTTCAAAATACCCCATAATGAAAGGGGCAGAAGAAAGTGCCGTTGAAGAAGAGAGAGCTAAAAAACATCAATGCGATAATAGTGAAAAGAACTCCTTTTCTCTACTCAACATGGCATTAAACTGGGACAAAGAATTCCCTGCCGTTGAAGCTCTAAAAAACGAAATAAAAGACCTACATGTTGACGATGCTATCAAGAGTTCCTTCATATCAAAGATACTAAGGCATAAAATAAATGCAGAGATCAAATCACATAAAATAACTAACTTCAAGACCTATTGGATGATTGCATACGATATGGGAAGAATGAAGAGCCGTACAAAAAATTCACAGGCAAAAGAACTAATTAGTAAATGCATCAAAGAGATATGTAGTAATAATAATTGTCTAAATGGAGAAGCTATAAACTCTTCCTACCACCCATTAGAACTATGGGCATTGGCATGTAGATGGGCAGAACTAGAAATACGAACAAACAGATAAATATAAATTAAAAACTATGGTAAAATCTAACAATGAGAACAGATTCCCTGACCGGGGGAGAAACAGTTGGAATGCAAACAGGACAGAGATAGAAAGTCCGCAAGATGTTTTTACAAAAGCTGGCTTTGACGAAACTTGGCTTACTGAAGGAGCCAATGAAAAACTTCCAGATTTTGCAGAAAAAATTGGGAAGTACATGGCAAGAAATGGACTTACCAATTCTAAGATTCGCAGTATTTATGGCGAGATAAAAAGAATACAAATGGGAAAATTTGAAATCGAAAAAGCCTCATTCTTTTTGCTCCGCCCCAAAGTAGCCTATGCTTTGGGGAGAGATGAAAAAAACAAGGGACTACAACTATTTAAAATTGTCTTCGATAAAACTTACCCTTTTGTCAAGGACCATACAACTTATCATAATTTTTGCAACCTTATAGAGGCTATCCTTGCGTATCATAAAGCGTATGGAGGTAAAGACTAAAACAATAAAAAAATAATCTATGGCTACAACAAAATTAAAAAACAAGATTGTCTATACTGGTATAATCAGATTAAAGACAGGTTTACATATTGGAGGAACGAATGCTGCACTCAACATTGGAGGACCAGACAAGTTTGTCGTTCGAAACCCATTAACCAACATTCCTTATATACCAGGGAGTTCTCTTAAAGGCAAGCTACGAAGTTTGGTAGAATTAGCAAATGGAGAAACAAATGCAGGTAAACCATCTAACGATCCTAACAGTAAGTCTGGTGCGTTATTTGGGACAGCGGGGGATAGTGAGTCAAATCACGCATCAAGGTTAATTGTAAGAGATGCAGTTATGGTAACACAAGCTGACGATGAAGATGAACTAATGATCTTCGGACTTGAACGTTCTGATATACCCGATTTTAGTAATACAGATTTACCATTCACGGAGAGTAAGACTGAAGTAAACATTGATCGTATAACAGCTAAGGCCAACCCTCGAACATTTGAAAGAGTACCAGCAGGAGCACTCTTTAAGTTAGAAATGGTCTTAAATATCTTTGAAGGAGAAAACGAAGATGATTTAAAAAACACTTTAAAACAAGGAATTACTCTGCTACACGACGATTATCTTGGAGGAAATGGTTCACGTGGATATGGACAAGTTGAGATAAAAATAACAAAAGAGGACGTTAAAAAATATTGAGTATGAAAACATTCTCAATCATAAAACTCACCAACCTCTCTCCCATTCATATAGGAATGGGTAGAGAGGTCACTGATAATTCTGCGCATACGTTACATTCCGATACACTTTCTGCAGCATTAGCAGCTATACGAGTACAAACCAAAGGAGCTGAAAGAATAAAAGAGTTTATAAATTCATTTTCTATCAGTTCAGCTTTCCCTTTCTGGGAAGGTCAGCTTTTTTTACCGAAACCACAAGGACGACTGCATGTCAAAGTTGAAGAAAAGGAAGAAAGTGAGATACGTAAAGTGCTTAAAGGTGTCCAATATATAGAAAGTAGTCTGTGGAACAAACTCATTAAAGGAGAAGTCCTTTGTGTAAAACCAAACCAGATACACCGTAACTTACTACTCGCAGAATCATCCAACAGTTTACACCCAATTATTTCACGTTCACAAGTTAACGAGCGCGTCTCTGTTTCTCGCGAAGATGGGAGAGATGCAGAACCTTTCTTCTTCGAGTGGGATTTTTATCATAGTAAAGCAGGATTATATATTCTCACCGATGCAAAAGAAGAATTATTTGAGGAATTATATGACCTCTTCACAATTCTCGGTGAACAAGGTATAGGAACAGACCGAAATATTGGAGGTGGAAAATTCGAGGTTGAAAAAGGAGGAACTATAGAATTAGGAGAAACAAACGAAAATAGTAACGGACAGCTTCTGCTCTCTCTTTTTATCCCGACAGAAGAAGAGCTACCAAAAATCAATCTCAAAAGTTCACATTACAGCATTCTGCTCCGAGGTGGCTTTATGGCTGGTAGTTATAATGAAAGACTCCGGCATCTTCATAAAAAAAACATATATATGTTCAACGTCGGTTCTTTCTTCAAAACAGAAGACCATTTACAAGGGAAAGTCGTAGATTTACAACCTAATTGGAATAGTGACGAAATCCATCCTGTTTACAGAAGCGGATTACCTCTCAGCGTACCTGTTAAAATGATAAACTATGAGTAAAGTTAAAATAGATATCGTAAGTAGAATTCATATTGGTTCTGGCGATACACTGCAATATGGAAGTGATTTTATTAACTTTCAAGAAGACAATGACAAATGGATAGGCATTATATCTCCTCGTAAGATAATGTCACTAATAAAAGATGATACAAAAGCTTTAAACGCCTGGATAGCTACTATTGAACGCAAGAAGTCTATAATTGATTTTATGAAGGCTTATGTCCCAGATGCTATTATAGATGATTATTGTATCCGAATAGACCAGACGTCTGAAACGCTTAAAGAAACTGATACGCTTCAAACTTTTATTCATGATGCACTTGGCAGGCCCTACATCCCAGGAAGTTCGATCAAAGGCGCAATACGTACTGCTATTCTTTCTAATATCATCAAAGATAAAACTGAAATAAAGAATAGTATTAACCCCTCAAAAATAAATGCAAGGGCAATAGAACAAAAGTTGTTAGGAGAGAATCCTAACAAGGATATATTTCGCTTTCTGAAAATAGGAGATGCAATCTTTGGTGATTATTACGAAAATATTGTTAGATTATACAGTATTAATGAACGAGAGAAAAACAGCTTCTGGGATACGACTAAGGGTCAAATGGTTGAAACATTAATGCCTAAAGATTCTTCTACCTGTGATATGAAACTGGATTTAAATGCTTATAAAAATGCAAAAGAATGTGTTCAAACGCTTCCTGAATGTATGACATCTTTAAAAGATATCTTTTCCACTATCAATCAACATTCAGAAACATTATTAAATCAAGAAATAAAATATTGGCAGGATCAAGTTGATAAACCAAATGCTGACAACGTTGATAAATACATAAAAGGCTTAGATACAATTATGAATCAAATTCAGCAATGCAAAAAAGAAAGTAAGAGTACGTGTATCCTAAGATTAGGAGCAGGTTCTGGCTGGCGATTCATTACAGGGGCATGGGCAGAGAATCTTGAAAACTTCAACGAAGACATTGTACCAGCTGCACGCCCTCATAATCAAAGATACACTGACTATAGTTTTCCTAAGTCAAGAAGAGTTGACAAGAATTGTAAACCTTTAGGTTTTATTCGTATGACATTATTAGAAAGTTAAGTAATGAAGAAAAAAATACACATAGCACTCGTTGGTGGACAAACTATGCCAATTTTCCTTGGCATAAAGGAAAGTTCTCCAGATGAGGTTCTACTTGTACATTCAAAGAAAAGCCTGTCTGAAGCTAAGCATATAAAAGAACTATGTTCAGAAAAATGCCAGTTACTTGAATTCCCACCAGTTGACTATGAAGCTATTAAAATATCTGTAGAATCATTATTAGATAGACTTACTGATGATGAAATTACCATCAATCTTTCAGGGGGAACAAAACCATGGGCTCTTTTGTTCGCTTTACAAACACAAAGAATGGAAAATGTTACTCTATTATACATTGATCAGAATGGTATTTGTTATGACTACACACAACAAAAGAAATGGAGAAGCAAAGGTCTTAGTATGAAGGAAATCATGCTATATAATGGTCAGCCCGCAGAAAGACATACCTTATTAGACGATTATACAGAAGACGACTTTAAAGCAATGCGAGCTATCAAGGCGATAAGACAGTACAATTTCAAAGAATTCAAAGAACTAACGACTCCTCGCAAAGAAGGACAAATAAAGATAAACAATCAGAGTAAAGGAACACTTCGGACTTCAAATAGCTCATATATAGAATGGGATAAAAATGAAAATCGAGTGACCCTTTCACTGTATGGCAGATCTGGATTTAAAGAGAGTACCTATGAATCCCCTCACATCATGCAGATTATCTTTAACTCAGGCTGGTTTGAATATGAAGTCGCACAAATGATTAGCCAGTGGGAATATGCAAAAGAAGTATGGTTAAATAACATTTATCCATACAATAACAAATTACCAAAAAATGAGATAGATGTAATTATCAACACGGGATATAAACTACTTATGGTTGAATGCAAGACACAGATATATGACAACACTGATATTGACAAATTCAATACTGCAGCCAAAAACTATGGTGGGCTGGGCTCGAAAGCTATCTTTATAACAGATGCAAAGATGAGACCTGAAGCTATCGAAAAATGTTCTGATAGCCATATTCTCTCATTCAGTATGAAAAATTTTAATAATCACCATTCTGCACAAGAGACATTGTTTCAACTGCTTAACCAAGAACTATTTTACACAAATACTAGATAAGAGCTATTTATGGCACGAAAACTATTCATATCCGTTCTCGGAACAGGTCTATACGAAAAAGGTGTATATACACAGGGAGACTTCAGGTCAAGTGAAACAAGATTCATCCAGCAGGCAACACTTGAGTTGATTGGATGTAAGGAAACTTGGACAGAAGAAGACAGGATTTGCCTCCTGCTCACAGACAAAGCGAAAGAATCAAACTGGGAGGTATCATCACGCAAACATCCACATACGAAGGAGGAAATAGCCTATGAGGGACTGAGCACTTTACTCCAGAAAATGGATTTACGTTCACATATTATACCTGTATCAATCTGCGATGGGAAGAATGAGGACGAAATGTGGAAGATATTCCAGACTACATTTGAACAGATACAGGATGGGGATGAACTTTACTTCGACCTTACTCACAGCTTTCGCTATTTACCAATGCTCATTCTTGTTCTTGGTAATTATGCCAAGTTCCTAAAAAATATACGTATAGCACACATTTCATACGGCAACTATGAAGCACGCAACGAGGAGGGGTCTCCTATTGTAGATTTACTACCGCTGACAGTTCTTCAAGACTGGACCTTTGCTGCTGCCGATTTCCTGCACAATGGACGTAGCGAGCAGCTGACACAACTCACCCAACAGGTTTTTAAGCCAATTCTTCGTGACACTCGTGGACAAGACCAACAGGCGCGAGCACTCAGGGATTTCTCAGACGCTCTGAATAATATTACAAACAATCTTCAAATGTGTCGTGGATTAAATATTACAGAGGAAAAGGGCATCTGCCGTCTGAAAGAGTCTATCAACCAGTTATCTGAGGACATCATTGCTCCTTTAGTTCCTGTGGTGAAAAGGATAGAGCGGTCATTTACAAAGTTTATCTCAGACGCTAATATCCTTAATGGACTGCATGCTGCACAATGGTGCTACGACAACCACATGTATCAACAGTCTATAACAATTCTGCAAGAAACGATTGTAACCTATATCTGTAATAATAATGAACTCTCAAAAACTGACAAAGATGCACGAGCTCTGGTCAATGCGGCTTTCTACATTGTAGAGGAAAAACTACAGCAGGAGGAAGAGAAATGGAAACTGCCGAACTATGGTGAGAATTACGAGGCTATAGACAAGGTAAGAGAACTTATTAAAGATCCTGACGTAGAAAAACTTTCCAGAAGCTTTAAAACAGCTACCGATGTTCGTAACGATTTCAACCATGCTGGATTCCGTCCTAATCCAATGTCTGCAGATAGACTGACACAGAAGATTGATGAAAGCATAAAAGAAGTGCATAATATTATATCTGACAATTATGTTCATCAACCTCTCTAACCACCCTTTCGCTACCTGGTCATCCTCGCAACTATCAGCTGCAAGGGAATATGGTGAACTGCAGGAAATTGCCTTTCCGAATATTGACCCGAAACTTAGCAAGGCTATCGTACAGAAGGAGGCTGATGCCTGTGTAACGATGATACTGGAGACCTACCCTACAGAAAACCTAACGGTACATATCATGGGCGAACTTACTTTCTGCTACTATGCCGTCAGACTACTGAAGAAGGCGGGAATACGTTGTGTTGCATCTACTACAGAACGAATTGTAGAGGAGACAGAAGACCATCAGAAACTTGTACGTTTCTCCTTTGTCCAGTTCAGAGAATATTAATCATTGCTATCAAAGAAATGACAGAAAAGAAAGACAAGCAGATAATTCTGACACCTTCCCAACAGCAGGCTTTCAATAAGTTGAAAGACTTTGTCAATGGTAGTAGTGCCAATACATTCATCCTTACTGGATATGCTGGAACTGGAAAGACTACACTGATGAAGACACTCATTGAGTGGATAAACGAGCAAAACAAAGAATTCCAACTGCTTGCCTCGACAGGCAGAGCGGCAAAGATTCTCAGCAACAAGACAGAATGTGAGGCTAAGACAGTTCATAGTTGTATCTATACCTTTGCAGATTTCAATCAGGATATCGAGAAGGTTGTCGAACAGATTGACGATTCGAAAGGTATTGATGATACAGGACAGTTACTATTGCAATTTACACCAATCTTAGCAAAGAATTCTGATTATAACCGCAAAGTCTATATCATTGATGAAGCATCTATGATTTCTGATTTTCCCGATAAAAACCCTACTCAGGCTATATTTGGAACAGGAAGATTACTACACGATCTCATCAACTACGATTTCAAAGGCTGTTTTATCTTTGTAGGTGATGCTTGTCAGCTACCACCTATTGCACAAGACTTCTCGCCTGCGCTTGACAAAGAATATCTGGAGGATGTTCACAATATGACTGTTGAACGTGCTACGCTCAATGAGATTGTACGTCAGCAGGATGGCAACGACATTGTCGTCGCTGCCACACGTATGCGCACACTCTATCAGAATCCGCCTCAAGTGAAATGGGGAAAGTTTCCTTTCCGTGGTTACAAAGACATCAAGATACATCCTAATCAGCTATCAATCGTCAATGCCTATATCAACAACGTAAAGCAGAACGGTTTTGAAGATGCTACCCTACTCTGTGGAAGCAATGCTGCCTGCAACACACTGACGAGTATCGTACGTCCTGCACTCGGTTTCAATAAGTCCTTACTTGAAGTGGGCGAACTATTGCTTATCACTCAGAACAACAATACGACAAGGCTCATGAATGGTGACCTCGTAAAGGTTATCTCTACAGAACGGCGCGTAAGACGTGCAGGACTCACCTTCCTGCAAGTTGAAGTGGAAGAAATGGTAAGCAAGCAAACTTTCTCTCTCTTCCTCATAGAAGACATTCTATATGGTAATATGACCAATCTTACACAAGATTCTCAAAAAGCACTCTTCATCGACTTCTACCGACGAATGAAAGAGCAGCATATCAAACCCAAGACTGAAGACTTCAAGGATGCTATGTTTAACGACCCTTACCTCAATGCCCTCCGAGCTGTCTATGGTTATGCACTTACTTGTCACAAGGCACAAGGAGGAGAGTGGAAGGACGTGTATCTCGACATCCCCCGACGCCTCAGCCACTCTCCGAAGCGTTCAGTCTATCAGTGGCTCTACACTGCTATGACACGCGCCAGTGATTGTCTACATGTAGCAGATGATTTCTTTATTGGTTAAATAAAGACCGTCAAATAAGAGCTATTGCTCTCTGATAAAACGAGGATGTACAGGACCTCCGCACCATTAGTACGAACGCTCCGCACACAACGTGTTAAGCGTTAGCACCACGGGAAAAGGAGGCGAAAAAAATGAGAATCATCTTCCTTGTAACAAGATAAAGCATTTCTCCTGACATCTTACCTAAAATAGGCAAGTTCTATCAGACATCAATAATAAAGAATAAAAACAAGAATTAAAACACACTTCTAACTTTATGGAATTAATACTCAACACATTTGGCGTTTCACTTAATCGTGACAATGAAGGTTTCGTTATCAATACATCTGAGGGTAAACAACGCATACCTGCTGTAGGCATAGATAGCATACAAATCAGCCGTGGTGCACAGATAACAAGTGATGCTGTAATGCTCGCAATAGAACACGAGATAGAAGTAATGTTCATGGACAAGACTGGAAAACCTATCGGACGTATATGGAGTCCTAAATATGGTAGTATTTCTACTATTCGAAAAGGGCAGTTGAACTTTATCTACTCTCACAACGCAGTAGACTGGATAAAGGAGGTCCTACTCAAGAAGATAGAAAATCAACAGGCCCTGATGTTACTTTTCAACAATGATGACCATCCAGAAACAGATACAGAAAAAAACATAGCAAGATTAGAAGACTACCGCAATAAAATCCGCACACTTGATGGCGACATTGTTAATGACATTGCTCCTATGTTACGTGGATGGGAGGGACAAGCCTCACGCATATATTTCAGCACTATAAATGCATTCCTTCCAGAGCAGTTTCGCTTCAATATCCGCTCACAACATCCTGCGCTCGACATCACAAATGCGTTCCTTAATTATGGTTATGGTATCCTCTACGGACGCATTGAGGGAGCGCTTATTAAAGCAGGAGTTGACCCATACATTGGTGTTCTACATCGTGACGACTACAATCGTCCCGTTCTTGTCTATGATATCATCGAGATGTACCGTATCTGGGTAGATTATGTTGTCTATACACTTCTTGCACAAAATGTTATTACGGAGGAGTTTTATTCTGTTCGTGAAGATGGCTCTTACTGGCTTGAAGCCCTTGGACGTCGTGTACTCATACAATCACTCAACGACTACATGGACGAGGTGATAACCGTAAAAGGAGTAACAAGGTCTCGTTTGACCATACTCTCACTCTATGCACAATCCCTTGCCCAAAAATTTAAAGAGGAAATGTAAAGAATTAACGAGGAGAAAACTGAAAAACAGTTTAGTCTCCTAACTCTAATACATTAATACTTTCACCCGAGAACACTATGCTACTATTCGGAACAAACATACAATCTGCAGCTGACGAATTAAAGAAGGTACAAGAAGAGTATCTCTATAATAGCCTCCGTAACCCTAAGCCTACTATTGCTGCAACAATCCAGCAACTACGTATAGTTTACAGCATGGATGCTAAAGCCTATGCGCAGCTAAAAAGAAGACTGCCATATTTTGTCTGTGGACAATTTAACCCACCTTTCCGCAGAAAGGAGAACTTTGCTTACACAGAAAGCTTTATTCTTGACTTTGACCATCTATCATCTAAGCAACTATCAATGAAAACTATACGTGATAATATTGTGAAAGATGAACAAGTCATGATGTGTTTTACGTCACCAAGTGAGGATGGCCTGAAAGTTATGTTTCGGCTTAAAGAACGATGCTATGATGCAGGATTATATTCTATTTTTTACAAAGCCTTTGCTGCTACTTTTGCTATGCGGCATAATTTGACCCAAGTAACTGATAGTAAGACCTCAGATGTTGCACGTGCATGTTTTATCAGCATAGACCCAAATGCCTATTTCAATCCAAATTCAATACCTGTTGATATTAAAGCTTATCTTGACGAATCAAATCCAGACTTGCTCTTCAAAATAAAACACGAACAAGACGAACATGACAAAGTTATCAAGAAGAGTGACGACGAACAGGTGCCTTTACCAAAAGATCCTGACAAAGATATATTAACACGTATTCGACAGCAACTTAATCCAAAGGCACAACTGCCAATAGAACAACATCCAGCCTATGTACCAGAACGGCTCAACGAAATAATTGCTGAATTAAAACTCTTTATAGAAGAAACAGGACTACAAGTAACAGAGATTATTAATATACAATATGCTAAGAAAATTCGAGCACGATTAGGACAAAAGGAAGCCGAGGTAAACCTCTTTTATGGTAAACGTGGATTCAGCGTCGTCATATCTCCCAGATTTGGAACAAATGAAGAACTGAACGAACTACTTGCAGATTTAATTAAAGCTTTTCTACAAAAGTAAAAAAGACAAATCAAGTCTAAATTCTTGATAGCTTTACACAAATATAAAACCCAAAAATGAGAAAACCTATTCCATACATAGAAATCCTACGAAAACTTTCGAGAGCTGGTGTACAGAACTCACCTCCCATCAATCGACGGACAGGTGATTTTAGTAACATACAGACACTTCAAGAACGTGTAGACTTTCTTATGGGAGTAGTAAACAAGCCCAAACGGCCAGCTACCAATATGCTATTCTTCGTTATGTATGATATAGAAAGCGACAAGGTGCGCTATCATATTGCAAAATATCTGGAACGTAAAGGATGTACTCGCATACAGCGTTCTATCTTCCTTGCCGACCTCGATAAGAAAGTCTATGACTTAATCAAAAGCGACCTTGAAGAAGTACAATCGCTCTATGACAATCATGACAGCATCATCATATGTCCCGCCTCCACTGATCAATTACAAGCAATGAAAATTATCGGTGAAGATATAAGTATAGACATCATAACTCGTTCGCGTAACACATTATTCTTCTAAGAGATAAAACTAACAAAACTCTTTTAGCAAAAAAGAATGTACTATTTCTTAAAGAATATTTAACGCAGTGATCTTTGACATCTTGAAAATTATTTGTAATTTTGCACCCGCAAATAAGCGGGTTAATTTATGTTAATAAAAGCGTTTCTAAAAGCTTGAACATACCCCAAATACTCGTATACAAAGGAACATAAGTCTTTGCTCTCTGAGAGTATCTTCCATTAAAACAAGGATTAAGACACAACACTCTTTTCATAATTTGTAGCACAGACTCTGAGAGTATCTTCCATTAAAACAAGGATTAAGACATGTTATCTTGCCCTTCTCAATTTCCTCTTTGATGCCTCTGAGAGTATCTTCCATTAAAACAAGGATTAAGACCTCTGCAAGAGTAGAATAGTAATCTTTAGGAGCTTCTCTGAGAGTATCTTCCATTAAAACAAGGATTAAGACTTGCCCGTGCATGATTTTATGCACTTTACCATCATCGACTCTGAGAGTATCTTCCATTAAAACAAGGATTAAGACTGATTCAGGACGTGAAAGAATGTGATTAACTGCAAAAGCTCTGAGAGTATCTTCCATTAAAACAAGGATTAAGACGTTTTCTTTGTACCACAAAGTGTCGAAATTGAACTCTGAGAGTATCTTCCATTAAAACAAGGATTAAGACAGTGCAGAACGACTACACACAAAAAGTACAATACACTCTGAGAGTATCTTCCATTAAAACAAGGATTAAGACCTTACTAACTTTTGGAGTACCCGCCAAAGTAGCTCTCTGAGAGTATCTTCCATTAAAACAAGGATTAAGACATCTTAGATCTTTCTGCTCTTTTTAAAGAATGACCTCTCTGAGAGTATCTTCCATTAAAACAAGGATTAAGACGCCTCCCTGTGCTGCTAAATCGATAAAATCAAATTCTCTGAGAGTATCTTCCATTAAAACAAGGATTAAGACGTTATATATTGGATTTATCGGGTTTCTGGAGCTCTCTGAGAGTATCTTCCATTAAAACAAGGATTAAGACTGGTTTATAACCATTTAAAGCCTCGATATTCCACTCTGAGAGTATCTTCCATTAAAACAAGGATTAAGACTTGCAGATGTAACCTGTAACTGAAAAATTGTTCACTCTGAGAGTATCTTCCATTAAAACAAGGATTAAGACCGAGCGATGGCTGCCTTGTCGAAGTTCTTAACGTCTCTGAGAGTATCTTCCATTAAAACAAGGATTAAGACATCATATTCTGCTTTTGTATTGAATGTTTTTAAGTCTCTGAGAGTATCTTCCATTAAAACAAGGATTAAGACAATCTATCAATTACTAATAGCTTGTTTAGGTCAACTCTGAGAGTATCTTCCATTAAAACAAGGATTAAGACCATATTAGGAAAGGCTTAAATAGTTACTACCGATCTCTGAGAGTATCTTCCATTAAAACAAGGATTAAGACCAATCTTAAAACTGTTACCCGCAGTCAACAAAGACTCTGAGAGTATCTTCCATTAAAACAAGGATTAAGACCAACCTTATTATCAGAACTACTAAAAGGATTAGTATCTCTGAGAGTATCTTCCATTAAAACAAGGATTAAGACGCAGCATCATCATTGTCTCGAAACTGAGCAACAACTCTGAGAGTATCTTCCATTAAAACAAGGATTAAGACCGACTAAGAGGATTAATAACAATAACTAAAAACTTCTCTGAGAGTATCTTCCATTAAAACAAGGATTAAGACGTAACAGCCTCAACCCATTCACGTTTTTCACCATTCTCTGAGAGTATCTTCCATTAAAACAAGGATTAAGACGTGCAGAACGACCACGCACATGAAATACAGTACAAATGACTCTGAGAGTATCTTCCATTAAAACAAGGATTAAGACATTGCAATACGTTTGTGTATCCTGCGTTCTTTACTCGCTCTGAGAGTATCTTCCATTAAAACAAGGATTAAGACTGAGAGTACTCTCACCAACGCACTACTCTTAATGGTCTCTCTGAGAGTATCTTCCATTAAAACAAGGATTAAGACAAAAACCTAAATCAATTCAAAGCAAATTCAACACCTAACTCTGAGAGTATCTTCCATTAAAACAAGGATTAAGTGTAATCTAATAGTACTATAACAAAGATTCCCCCGATATTAAGAAATAACAGAGTTCACATATATCATAAGTTCTCCTGACTTAACTAAGATTATAGCAAGCTATTTTCTCAAGTTAAATTTCCTGTCACTCCTTTCAGCCTACACACGCATACAAACACTTGATTAACAGGAGATTTGTTAGATATGTTAAAAGTGACAGTAAATTAAAAACAACATTACTATCATAAAAATCACCATAAATCTTCTTCTAACTCAGTAGACTTTATCACTCCATATTTGGGAAATAGCAAAATTATAAACACGCAAAGCATTTATAATGGCATTATTTTTCGTAAATACTTCTTTCATAAACAGAACCAACTACCCCCTCCATTCCTACAAGTAAATAACAAAATAAGTAATATAAATGTTTTTGACTTATAGAAGTTTTTTCGTAACTTTGCTCTCAGAAACAAATTAAAATAAAGATTAGAACGTTATGCTTACATTAAAGCTCATCAGTGAAGAAACTGAACGCGTCATCAAAGGATTGGAGAAGAAATACTTCAATGGTGCACGTGAAGCAGTAGAGAAAGTATTGGAATATGACCGTCTGCGTCGTGAGACTCAGCAGAAGCTTGACACAAACAAGCAGCAGCAGAATCAGCTCTCGAAGCAGATTGGCGGACTGATGAAAGAAGGAAAGAAAGACGAAGCTAACAAGATAAAGG
Source organism: Prevotella scopos JCM 17725 (assembly GCF_018127785.1). Taxonomy (NCBI): domain Bacteria; kingdom Pseudomonadati; phylum Bacteroidota; class Bacteroidia; order Bacteroidales; family Prevotellaceae; genus Prevotella; species Prevotella scopos. Next base: position 334,481 of record NZ_CP072389.1, on the reverse strand, counting down.
AAGAGGTAGCACTCTTAAAGTCTTCTGACAAGGCTCTCCAAGAGATAATGGATATAGCACAGAAGGACATGACAGACGTGTTGCTGACTATTCCAAATATCCCTAACGAACAGGTACCAGAAGGTAAGGATGCTTCTGACAATGTCGTTGTAAAAGAAGGTGGTGAGATACCTAACCTTCCTGCTGACGCCTTGTGCCACTGGGACTTGCTGAAGAAGTTCAACTTAGTAGATTTCGACCTTGGTGTGAAGATTACTGGTGCTGGCTTCCCACTCTATATCGGTAAGATGGCTCGCTTCCAGCGTGCCTTAGAGGCTTTCTTCCTTGACGAAGCTCGTAAGAGTGGATACTTAGAGGTACAGCCACCATTGGTAGTAAATCAGGACTCTGGTTTGGCAACGGGTCAGCTGCCAGACAAGGAGGGACAGATGTATCACGCCAACCTTGATGACCTCTACCTCATTCCAACAGCTGAGGTTCCTGTAACCAATATCTTCCGTGATGAGATTCTGAACGAGCAAGACCTGCCAATCAAACGTTGTGCTTATTCAGCTTGTTTCCGTCGTGAAGCGGGCAGCTATGGTAAAGACGTACGCGGCTTGAACCGTTTGCACCAGTTTGACAAGGTTGAGATTGTACGTATTGACAAACCAGAACATTCTTACGAGTCATTAGACGAGATGCTCGAGCACGTAGAAGGCTTGTTGAAGAAATTAGAACTTCCTTACCACATCCTCCGTCTGTGTGGTGGCGATATGAGTTTCACATCAGCCATCTGTTACGACTTTGAGGTGTGGAGTGCAGCTCAGGAGCGTTGGTTGGAGGTATCAAGCGTATCAAACTTCGAAAGCTATCAGGCAAATCGTCTGCACTGCCGCTTCCGTCATGCAGATGACAAGAAGATTGAGCTCTGCCACACCCTGAATGGCTCAGCACTTGCCTTGCCACGTATCGTTGCAGCTATCATCGAGAACAACCAGACCCCAGAGGGTATTCGTGTACCAAAGGTACTCGTTCCTTATTGTGGTTTCGAGATGCTCGACGACAAGATGAACTAAAATATACAGCCCCTCCCTTTAAGAAGGAGGGGCATTATTACTGCGAACAACAAATAAAAATAACAAAAGTTACTTACCTTAAACTATCAGTTTAGCCCTCATTACATTGAATACCATCCATTGTATAAAGGTGATAAAAGGTGAGAACTTTTTAATATCTATTACCACTCCATGAACAAGATTATCCGTAAACAACAGTTTTCCGAGAAGGTATTCTGCATAGAAGTAGAAGCACCACTCATTGCACGAAGCTGCCGCCCTGGTAACTTTATCATCGTGCGTGTTGACAACCACAGCGAACGTGTACCTTACACCATTGCTAAGTCCGACCCAGTAAAGGGTACGCTCACCATGGTTATTCAAGAGGTAGGACGCTCATCAACAAAGCTTTGCCAGTTGAATGAAGGCGACGAGATTGTCGATATCGTCGGCCCACTTGGTACCCCATCCCACATTGAGAACTATGGTACGATTATCTGTGCTGGTGGTGGTATCGGTATTGCCGCCATCCTCCCTATCCTCACAGCCTTGAAGAAAGCAGGCAACAGAGTTATCTCTGTTCTTGCTGGTCGCACCAAGGAATTGGTTATCATGGTAGATGACGTAAAGAAATACTCTGATGAGGTTATCATCATGACCGATGATGGCTCTTACGGAGAGAAGGGCGTTGTCACTGTGGGCGTAGAAAAGGTGATACAGCGTGAACACGTTGACAAGGTATTGGCGATTGGTCCTCCTATCATGATGAAGTTCACCTCACTTTTGGCGAAGAAGTACGGTATTCCTAACGACGTATCTCTCAACACCATTATGGTAGATGGAACTGGTATGTGTGGTGCTTGCCGCCTGACGATTGGTGGTAAGACTCGCTTTGTCTGCATTGATGGTCCAGAATTTGATGGCGACCTCGTTGACTGGGATGAGATGTTCAAGCGAATGGGAACATTTAAGGAGATTGAGACCTCCCCCAGCCCCTCCAAAGGAGGGGAGTGCCAAGCGGAAAACAAGGCAGGAACAGCTTGCGAAGCCGAAAAAGCTACAGAAAGTTGTCAGAAAGAAAATGCTGCTGCCCATACAACCCACCTTTCAGAAGAGATGGCGGACGACGATTGGCGTGCTGTTTTGCGCAAGGCCCTCAAGCCAAAGGAGCGCACAGCAATCGAGCGTGTAAAGATGCCAGAGCTTGCCCCAGCCTATCGTGCGAAGACTCGTTTAGAGGAAGTAAATATTGGTCTGACACCTGAAATGGCTATGCAAGAAGCGAAACGCTGTCTTGACTGTCCGAAACCATCGTGCGTTGAGGGTTGTCCTGTAAACATTCACATCCCTGATTTCATTAAGAATATTGAGCGTGGCAACTTCTTCGAGGCTGCCAAGATACTCAAGGAGACATCTGCCCTGCCAGCCGTATGTGGTCGTGTTTGTCCACAAGAAAAGCAATGTGAGAGCCGTTGTATCCATCTGAAGATGAAGTCTCCAGCCGTTGCCATCGGTTATCTGGAGCGTTTCGCAGCCGATTACGAACGTGAGAGCGGGCACATGGCATTGCCAGAAGTAGCACCATCAAATGGTATCAAGGTTGCTGTTATTGGCTCCGGCCCTGCTGGACTAAGCTTTGCAGGCGACATGGCCAAGCGTGGATTTGAGGTTTATGTCTTCGAGGCGTTGCATGAGATTGGTGGTGTATTGAAATATGGTATCCCTGAGTTCCGTCTGCCAAACAAGATTGTCGATGTCGAGATAGATAATCTTCGTCGCATTGGTGTACACTTCCAGACAGATACTATCGTCGGTAAGACCATTAGCATAGAAGAGTTGGAGGATAAAGGTTTCAAGGGCGTCTTCGTTGGTTCAGGTGCCGGATTGCCTAACTTCATGGGTATTCCTGGTGAGAACGCCATCAACATCCTTTCAAGTAATGAGTATCTGACACGTGTCAACCTCATGGATGCTGCCAACCCAGAGACCGATACACCTATCATCATGGGTAAGAAGGTGTTGGTGATTGGTGGTGGTAACACCGCTATGGACTCTTGCCGTACAGCAAAACGATTAGGTGGCGACGTAACCCTCGTCTATCGTCGTTCAGAAGCTGAGATGCCAGCACGTCTTGAAGAGGTGAAACATGCTAAGGAAGAAGGTATTAAGTTCCTTACCCTCCATAATCCAAAAGAGTATAAGGCCGATGAGAAGGGACGTGTTTGTGCTGCCGTCTTAGACGTAATGAAACTTGGAGAACCAGACGCAAGTGGACGCTGTCGTCCAGAGTTAACAGGTGAGACCATAACCGTTGATTGTGATCAGGTTATCGTTGCCGTAGGTGTATCGCCTAACCCATTGGTTCCAAAGTCTATCAAGGGATTGGAGTTAGGTCGCAAAGATACCATTGTAGTCAACGATCGCATGCAGAGTTCACAGCCAGAAATCTTTGCCGGTGGTGACATCGTTCGTGGTGGTGCAACCGTTATTCTCGCTATGGGTGACGGAAGAAGAGCTGCTGCGAATATGGCAGAACAATTGATTGGTTAAATCTCATCACTTATCAATAACGAAACAGTCGGATAGAAACCTCTACCCGACTGTTTTGTTTTTAGTTGTGGATGAAGATTTCATCACTCGATTTAGTCCTTGTGATAGATCGTTGGATCCTGCACGCCAGCTTCCTCAAAAGCCTCCTTGCGTTCCACACACGTTCCGCACTTACCACAATGTACGTCAGCACCTTTATAGCAACTCCATGTCTTGGAATAATCAATACCCAATGCCGCACCACGAGCCACGATCTCAGCCTTTGTTATTTTAGTATAAGGAGCTTCTATACGCACGTTTACAAACGTGCCAGCCTCAGCAGCACCATTCATTGCATGGATAAACTCTGGGCGACAGTCAGGATAAATCGTGTGGTCTCCACCATGATTAGCGATATACACTCGCTTCAATTCGTGACTCTCAGCAATACCCGTGGCAATCGCCAACATGATGCCATTGCGGAAAGGCACAACCGTTGATTTCATATTCTCTTCTTCATAATGTCCCTCTGGGATAGCATCAGCCCCATCCAGCAACGAACTCTTAAAATACTGGTGCATAAACGACAACGGAATCGTTATATGAGGAATGTCCAATTTCTCACAATGGTACTGAGCAAAAGGTAGTTCCTTAGCCCCATGATTCTGACCATAGTCAAAAGAAATTGCCAAGGCGATTGTCTCCGCCTTGTCATACAATAACGTGATAGAATCTAGTCCACCACTGACAATAATAACCGAATCTTTCATTACAATCTTATTTTTCTGCAAATTTACAAAAAAGATAGTGTTTGATTTCACCAATCCATCAAAAATTAGTATTTTTGCCGATACGAAAATTATAACATTACAAATAATAAAAAACAAATGAAAATTAACGATTTTAACTTCGCAGGACATAAGGCTATCGTCCGCGTAGACTTCAATGTGCCTTTGGATGAGAAGGGTCATGTTACTGACGATACACGTATCCGTGGTGCTTTACCAACACTGAAGAAGATTTTGTCTGACGGTGGTGCTCTCATCATGATGAGCCACATGGGTAAGCCAAAGGGAAAGGTGAAGCCAGAGCTTTCATTGAGTCAGATTGTTAAGAACGTTAGCGATGCTCTCGGTGTTGAGGTTAAGTTCGCTAAAGACGCTGGCCATGCTGAGGCTGAGGCTGCAGCATTGAAGCCAGGCGAGACTCTCTTGCTTGAGAACCTCCGTTACTATCCAGAGGAGGAAGGCAAGCCAGTAGGTGTTGAGAAGGGTACTCCAGAGTTCGACGCTGCAAAGGCTGAGATGAAGGATCGTCAGAAGGACTTCGCTAAGAAGCTCGCTTCATACGCTGATGTATATGTAAACGATGCCTTCGGTACAGCTCATCGTAAGCACGCTTCAACAGCAGTTATCGCTGATTACTTCGATGCTGACCACAAGATGTTGGGTTACCTCATGGAGAAAGAGGTTACAGCTATTGAAAACGTATTGAAGAATGCTCAGCATCCTTTCACAGCTATCATTGGCGGTTCAAAGGTTAGCTCTAAACTCGGTGTTATTAAGAACCTTCTCGACAAGGTTGACAACCTCATCATCGGTGGTGGTATGGGTTATACCTTCATCAAGGCACAGGGTGGTAAGATTGGTAAGTCACTCCACGAGGACGACTTGATGCCAGAGGCTTTGAACGTAATCGCTGCAGCTAAGGAGAAGGGTGTTAACCTTTCACTCTCTGTTGCTACTGTTTGTGGTAAGGAGTTCTCTAACGACACTGAGCGTAAAGTATTCCCAATCGACCAGATTCCTGATGAGTGGGAAGGTATGGACGCATCTGAGGAGAGCATCGATGCTTGGAAGAAGATTATCCTCGCTTCTAAGACTATCCTTTGGAACGGTCCTGTAGGCGTATTCGAGTTGGAGAACTTTGCTAAGGGTACTGGCGAGATTGCCAAGGCTGTTGCACAGGCTACTCAGGAGAATGGTGCATACTCACTCGTTGGTGGTGGTGACTCTGTTGCTGCTGTTAACAAATTCGGTCTTGCAGACAAGGTATCTTACGTATCTACTGGTGGTGGTGCTATGCTCGAGGCTATCGAGGGTAAAGTACTCCCAGGTGTAGCTGCTATCCAGAAGTAAGAGATTTATTTCTCAAATATACAAAAGCCGTTGCTTCCTTATGAAGTAACGGCTTTTTTTATATAATGACTAATAGAAGAAACAAACCATATATCCACAGTAGTATCTAATAGATTACAAAAACAAAATTACGATTTACATCCCAACAAGAGATTATAAACTTCATCAAGCCACTCTCTTTTGTAATAAGAACTTCACATCTACAATTTTATCCTTTGAACTTTGAATATTGAACATTGAACTTTATGATTTGTACTATTAACTTTGAACAATTACCGACTACGAATTTCTCTAATTACGCTAAAATTTTTGCTAAATAATTCGTGTCATTCGCATAATTTGCAGTTAACTTTTTGATTTGCGTTTAACCCTTAAGCTACATCAGTAATCATAATTATGAGTTTTGAATTATGAATTAACAACTCGGGGTTTCATACAGCCTGAGTACTATTTCATCAGCAGATAGAAAAAAGATAAGCGTAGGAAAAACATAAAGCATAACTTTGTATCAAGGTTATTAAAAACAATATCAAAACAAGACATTCATGTGTCTGACAACTTAAAACATTTAATTCAAAAAGAAAATGAAAAGAAACAAACAGAGAAAGAAGCGAATCTTTTATTCTACCTCCATTATCATTGCCATACTCGGAACTATTATTACGTTGTGCAATATAATCGTTGATAAGAATGCCAAGGGAAGAACATTCAATAATATCAATGAAGTCCCCACTATGCATACAGCCCTACTGCTTGGCACTAACCCGAAGGCAAGGGGAGGTAAAAGACCAAGTGCCTTCTACATGGCACGTATCAATGCTACAGTAAAACTTTACAAACACAGAAAGTTCAAATATCTCATCATCAGTGGAGACAAGCGCAAAGGATATGACGAACCACAGACTATGCGACAAGACCTGATGAAAAGAGGCGTACCCGACAGTATCATCACTATGGACGGACAAGGCTATCGCACCCTACTCTCTATGAGAAATATTAAGCAACACTTTGGAGTAAATGATATGATTATTATCTCACAGAAGTGGCACAATGAGCGCAGTATCTTCTTAGCAGACAAGATGAACATTAAAGCTGTGGGATATAATGCTGATGACGTACGACATCCAAGGGCTATATGGACACATATAAGAGAATTACTAGCAAGAGTTAAACTCTTTATTGATTTATATGTTACACATAGGAAAGACTTCTGTGAGTAGCCATCCTAAACCATTGAATACCCGAAAGAAATAGATTCTTATACAAAACCATAAGAGTATAGCTTTTTATTACTAAATTTGCAGTAATATAACAATTCATTGATAATAAGTAGTGAAGCAGCTGTTAATCATACAAAACGGAAGCACAGAAATGATGCGACTGGCGTTTGACGAGATTCTTTATATCCGGTCAGACGGCAACTATTGTGTGATGACACTCTCAAATGGTGAGGAGATACAGCTATGGATAAACCTCAAAGCCATTACAGAACTCATTGACCAACAGATGCGACAGCAAGAAATCGTGTTTGTAAGAGTGGGTAAACAATATGTTCTCAACCTTCACTATATCAGTAGAATTGACACAAAGAAGGACCAGCTGAGCCTATGGAGAAAAGAACTTTCACAAAAGATAGTTCTTGATTCTATTTCCCATAAAGCCCTGCAACTTCTTGAAGAGGGATTAAAACAAAAGCAAAATGAGTTATAGTGACGACGATATTCAGTTCTTAGGAGGTACAGACTTTAAGCCTTCTCAGAAAGAAAATAAGCAGAAAACAGCATCTCGAAGATGGTGGGTAGGACTTGTTGTGCTTGCTTTCATTGTCCTTTCTGCAGCAACCTTCTACTTCTGGCAGAAAGCAAACAGCCGTACACTCGCTTTTGATTACCCACTAAGTCGCACATCAACAGAAATCATTCGCGACTTGGAAAAGATGCCGTCAGACTCTTTACAAGGCGTAACGATGACGGTAGACTCACTTTATGGTGTGAGCATGAAACTATATGAATTGCACGGACTTACGCCTACCCTATCTCGCACAGCCCCTTCAGACAGCGACTCAACCATCTGTCTTGTCACACATGGTTGGGACTTTTATTGGGATGAAAACCATGAATACAAGTATATTGGCGACTTTGTCTATCAAGGAAAGGAATATGCAAATGGGCATAGCAAGGCTGGCTTTGTAGCTATTGTTGGCGACAAGTGGCAAATAGGTATCGGTCAAGACGATTCTATAAAGGAGTATGTAAAAGCCCACAACGGTAGTATGTTCCGCCAATTCGCCCTCGTATCAGCAGGACAAATATGTGAGGAACAGTTTGCCTTAAAGGGAAAAGTGACACGCTGTGCATTGGCACGTAAAGCCGGCTCTACAACGATTTGCTATGTTGAGACAATCCATAAAGAATCCCTCTACGACTTTGCACAAGCCCTTGCTGACTATGGCTTTACCGATGCCATCTATCTGACAGGTGGAAACAACGGCAACACCTTCTATCGTACACCATCTGATAGCATCTGTGGAGTGGCTGATTGGAAGGAGTATGCAGATAACCTATTGATATTTAAGAAACAACAAACCAATAAGTTGACAAGGAAATAAAAGACCATTAATGCAAGTTATATAAAAAAGAGGGTGTGTCAAAATGCAAATACCATTTTGATAATCTAACAATTTGAAACAATCCAATAAAAATGCCATTTCCATATTCGATTTTGAGTAAAGAAATGGTCTTTTCTTTGCCTTTTGAAGATTCTACTTATAGATTGAAAGTTGTCAAGTTATTAATTTGTATTTTGACACACCCTCTTTTATATAACTTATCTACTTGCTCTAAGTTCTTTTATATATTGTTAGCCATTAAGATGTTTGCATTATGTACAGTCTTCGTCTCGTGTAAGAAATGTACGATTATACCTATAACACAATCGCCACTTTAACTTGTAGAAGACTTATTTACCACTATATTTATGAAAAACATGTTCGTCTCCATTATCTTGATTTATATAGATAAAAACACTGTGAGGTATCTCTTCCTTAAAGTTTAATAAATTGAGGACCCCAAGAACAGGCTGCCCATTCAAATCTTCTTCCATCACGTCCTTTATGTGTAAAATATTATCTTCAACTTTTACAAAAAAACCTTTGGGGAAATTTGAGTAATAACCTTGTCTTATTCTATTTTTATACACAATAATATTTCCTGAAGAATGAGGACTTTCTTTTAGTCCAAATGTATCTTCTTTTTTTAAAAAGGATATAGTGTCAATATTTGAATTGAGAATACTCCCCACAAAAAGAATCTCTGACTTACAGATATTATTTCTGTCTTTTGCTATTATAACAACCTTTTGTTTTATATGATTAACAATTGTATTTTCATATCTCACAACGGTCCTATCATATTTTTCAAAGGTTGTATAGATTGTATCTCCAACAAAGCCCTGACTTATATTGTGAGATAAGCCTTTTGAATTATAACAACTGCTGATGCAGCTTATAAAACAAAATAGTAAGAAAAGTCTGTACATATACTTATCTTTTATAATCAGAACCATAAAAGCTATGGTTCTGATTATTAACTTTTATATCATATGGCTTATGTATATATTCACTTTTGGTAGATAACTTATTGTAATAAGCCTAAGAAAAATAGCTTAATCTCTTAATCGGTACAAACCAATCTCAGAAATAGCAGGTACGGCACGCACCTCACTGATGATAAGGCGCACCTCTTTAGCAGTCTCAACAGGGAACTTCAACAAACGCTTATGACCAACAGTTGTTCCCCCTGTTACCTTCTTCCAGTTGCCCTTAGCATCCTTTACTTCGAGTGAGAACTTCTCTACACGCTGTCCCTTACGGATATCCTCCTGCACGGAAAGAACGTTGAAAGTAGCTGGCTTCTTCAACTTAAATTGGAAGACAGCCTTACCATCCTTCATCTTTGGACGTACAGATGTGTCGTAATTGTCGTCAATAACATTGCGACCCTTACCTTCTGAAACTGCGCAAGTAACCTTTGCCTTTGCCAAGAGGTTATCAGTGAAGGTATTTACATACAACTGACGGAAACCACGAAGACTTCTTATATCAGCCTCAGAGAGTTTGCCTTCCTTATTAGGAGGGAGATTCAAGAGGAGTACACCATTCATTCCGACAGATGTGAAATAGATGTCCATCAGTTCCTTTGGCGACTTCACCTTGCTATCCTGATCCTCATGATAGAACCAACCTGGACGGATAGATACGTCAATCTCAGCAGGATACCAAATAAGTGACTTTGCCTTCTCAATCTTCTTACGACTACCAAGGTCCTGCCCCATCATATCACCGACAGGTGCAGTCAGTACTTCCTGCTGTGAGTTCTTAGCAATCGCATCCTGATCAAGATTATCCTTAGGAACAACACTCCATTCCATCTCACGCCCACGACCAGTCTCAGTACCAACCCAACGAACATCAGGTCCCATGACAGCTATCACTGCCTCAGGTTGTAACTTACGGATAAGCTCATACCAACGTACAAAATCGTACTCCTGCTTCTTGCCATTTGCCCCTTCGCCACAAGCACCATCAAACCATACTTCGCTCACCTTACCATATTGCGTCAGCAACTCAGTCAACTGCTTTACGAAGAAATCATTATACTCTTTTGTTCCATAAAGTGGAGAATTACGGTCCCAGGGAGAGAGGTAAACACCAAACTCCATACCATACTTTCTACAGGCGTCGCTGACCTCACGCACTACGTCTCCCTTCCCATTTTTCCATGGAGAATGTTTTACACTATGCTCCGTATAGGCTGATGGCCATAGACAGAAACCATCATGGTGTTTACAAGTAAGAATAGCACACTTAAAGCCAGCTGCTTTCAATTCACGTATCCACTGGTCCGCATCAAGGTCTGTTGGGTTGAAGATAGCAGGTGACTCCTTACCATCGCCCCACTCTCGTCCTGTATAAGTATTAACGCCATAATGTAAGAACGCCGTTAACTCCTGACGTTGCCAATTGAACTGACGCTGGGAAGGAATAACATTCGCTGCCTTACGAACAATGTCAGCAGGAGAATCTGTCGGGTTAATCACAACAACATTCTGTTCCTGCGCATGGATTACTGGAAGAATCGCTGGAGCAAAGAGTAAACCCGAACAAGCTATTGTCGTCTTAAAGAAACGGGAATAAGTATTCAGCCACATAAAAAAGGTAATGATTTTAATATATAAAATTGATATTCGCAGCAAATTTAGGCAAAATCATCGAAAGAACCAAACACACACACAATAAAAAACAACTAATAGACGTTATATTTACAATTATTAGAAGAAAGGAAGTTTCAAAAGCAAGAGAGCTATTATGTTCGCAAATTAAAGTTAAATAAGACTTTTTTAATAAGTAAAAATGCTACTTTAGCTGTACTTTCTTTAGAAAATCTTATAAAAAGAAAATGAATTTAAATTCTAAGAACCTAAAAGAGGAAAACAAACTGCTGCATAGCCCAGCGACATGGGTTCCTACGCTTTATTTCGCCATGGGTATGCCTTTCGTCGTACTCAATATGGTATGTACACTCATGTATAAAGGAATGGGAGTATCTGATAAACAGATAGCCTTTTGGACCTCCCTCATCATGCTTCCATGGACACTTAAACCACTATGGAGTCCGTTCTTAGAGATTTACAAGACAAAGAAATTCTTTGTTGTATTGACACAGCTGTTAACAGGTGTGCTTTTTGCATTAGTAGCCTTTGCACTTCATCTTCCGTTCTTCTTTTCAGTCACGATTGCGATACTCGCTGTCATAGCATTGAGTGGTGCTACACATGACATTGCTGCAGATGGTATCTATATGTCAGCACTCTCAAACGAAGAGCAAGCACGCTGGATAGGTTGGCAAGGAGCTTTTTATAACATTGCAAAGATTGCAGCAACAGGTGGACTTGTTTACTTGGCAGGAACATTCATTGAGCATTTCGGCGTAACGAAAGCATGGATGTTTATCATGCTTATCATCGCTACAATAATGATTGTGATAGGTTGTTACCATGTCTTTATCCTTCCAAACCCAAAAAAGGCTACAACGGAATCGCCTAAATCATTAAAAGATTCATTAAACGAGCTTGTTGAAGTGTTCCGCGACTTTTTTAAGAAGAAACACATTATATATTATATCTTCTTCATCATCCTCTATCGTTTTGCAGAGGGTTTTGTAATGAAGATTGTACCTCTCTTCCTTAAGGCATCACGTATCGAACAAGGTTTGGGATTAAGTGAACAAGAGATTGGGCTCTGCTATGGTACCTTTGGTGCTGCAGCATTCGTTATTGGCTCAATCCTTGCAGGCTATTACATTGCATGGAGAGGATTGCAAAAGAGTCTTTTCTCCCTCGCATTGGTATTCAACATCCCATTCATAGCCTATACATTCTTAGCAATCTATCAACCAGAGAGCCTTTGGTTGATTGGCGGTGCTATCGTAATGGAATACTTCGGCTATGGCTTCGGCTTTGTTGGACTATCACTCTTTATGATGCAACAGATTGCACCAGGTAAACACCAGATGGCACACTATGCTTTTGCAAGTGGTATTATGAACTTGGGGGTAATGTTACCGGGTATGTTGAGTGGTGTTTTCAGTGACTTCTTCGGTTATCGTCACTTCTTTATCTTCGTCTTGGTATGTACCATTCCTGCGCTACTTATAACATGGTTCGTTCCATTCACATACGCAGACAACACGAAGAAAGAAAAGATTGGAGCATAAAAATAGAGACTTTCTAAACATAAAACCAGAAATAAATAATTAAAACCAAAAAGTATGAGATTAATTATAGAACCTAACTACGAGAAGTTATCTAAATGGGCAGCAAACTACGTCATTGAACGTATCAATGCTGCTAAAAATCAAGACAAGCCATTTGTACTCGGTTTGCCAACTGGTTCTTCACCAGAGGGTATGTATGCAGAGTTGGTAAAGGCTTATAAAGAAGGAAGAGTGAGCTTCAAGAATGTTGTTACATTCAACATGGACGAGTATGTTGGTTTGCCAGAGAATCACCCACAAAGCTATCACAGCTTTATGGCAGAGAACCTCTTCAATCACATTGATTGTCCAAAGGAGAACATTCATATCTTGAATGGTAACGCAAAAGACCTTGAGGCAGAGTGCCAGCATTATGAGGACATGATTCGTGAGGCGGGTGGTATCGACCTCTTCTTGGGTGGTATCGGCCCTGATGGTCACATTGCCTTCAACGAACCAGGTTCATCTCTCCGTTCACGCACTCGTATCAAGACATTGACATCAGACACACGTATTGCCAACTCACGTTTCTTCGACAATGACCCAAATAAGGTTCCTGTTCATGCCCTGACAGTAGGTGTTGGTACCGTAATGGATGCAAAGGAAGTATTGATTCTTGTAAATGGTCACAACAAGGCAGAGGCCTTGCGTGCGGCAGTAGAAGGCGCAATCACACAGAAGTGGACAATCAGTGCTTTACAGATGCACGAGCATGGTATCATTGTTTGTGATGAGAGTGCTACAGACAAATTAATAGTAGAAACATACAAATACTTTAAAGACATAGAAAAGGAGAACTTGTAATGAAACTGAATTTAAGTTCACAGATTGTACTCAATCAAATACCTGAGGAGTTTTATCGGCCAGCAACAGCTATTGAACGTTCGGAGATAACACGTTTTGAGAAGGTTCCTACTGATATCTTCCCAACAATTGAAGAAGGCACAATCGACATAGCTAATCAACTTGAAGCAGACATCAAGAAGAGAGAGCAAGAAGGAAGAAAATATGTTATGAGCATTGGCTCTGGCTCTTCCCTCACACCAATTTTCCAGGAGCTTATCAAGCGTCATCAAGCTGGCAAATTGAGCTTTAAGAATGTTGTCATCTTCAATGCTTACGAATACTTCCCACTCAGTGTAGAAAACGTAAACCGTAGCATTAACCAGCTCAAGGAACGTTTCTTGAATCATATTGACATCGAGGTAGAGAACATCTATACACCTGATGGTACAATTATTCAGGACGACGTACAGGAGCATTGCCGCCAATATGAACAGAGCATAAAAGAGTTAGGTGGACTTGACGTTATCCTTTTGGGTATTGGCCGTATGGGTAATATCGCAACCAACGAGCCTGGTTCAAGCATAACATCTGCTTCACGTCTTATCTTGATTGATGAGACCTCACGTGAGGAGATGAAAATGAGCTTTGGTTCACAGGAATCTGTACCTCCTTGTTCTATCACAATGGGCATCAGCACCATCCTTTCAGCACGTAAGATTTTCCTTACTGCTTGGGGTGAAGAGAAAGCTGAAATTATCAAGAAGACTGTTGAGGGTAAAGTAAGTGATGCTATTCCTGCATCTTTCTTGCAGACACATAACGATGCACATGTTGTTATTGACCTCTCTGCAGCCGCTAAGTTGACACGTATTCAGCATCCTTGGCTTGTTGCTTCATGCAAATGGACAGATAAGTTAGTACGCTCTGCACTTGTTTGGCTTTGCCAGGTTACAGGTAAGCCACTTCTCAAGTTGACCAATAAGGACTACAATGAGAATGGCCTTAGCGAACTTCTTGCCCTCTATGGTTCAGCATACAATGCAAACATTAAGATTTTTAATGACCTTCAGCATACTATTACAGGATGGCCAGGCGGTAAGCCAGACGCTGACGACACCTATCGTCCAGAGCGTGCAAAGCCATTCCCTAAGAGAGTGATTGTATTCTCTCCACACCCTGATGATGATGTCATCTCAATGGGTGGAACACTCCGTCGTTTGGTACAGCAGGGACACGATGTTCATGTAGCTTATGAGACATCTGGTAATATTGCTGTTGGCGATGAGGAGGTTGTACGCTTTATGCATTTCATCAATGGTTTCAACCAACTCTTTACTGGCGAACAGGATGAGGTTATAAAGGCAAAGTACAAAGAGATCAAAGAGTTCTTGAAGAACAAGAAGGAAGGTGATATCGACTCACACGATATTCGTGTCATCAAAGGTCTTATCCGTCGTGGTGAGGCACGTACGGCTTCAACCTTTAATCAGATTCCTCTCGACCATGTTCACTTCCTCGACCTTCCTTTCTATGAGTCTGGTAAGATCGAGAAACTCCCTATGGGTGAAGCTGATGTGAACATCGTAAGAGAACTCATCACAAAAGTTAAGCCTCACCAGATTTATGTGGCAGGTGACTTGGCCGACCCTCATGGCACACACCGTAAGTGTACTGACGCTGTTCTGGCTGCTATCGACCTAGAGAAAGAAGCTAAAGCTGAATGGTTGAAGGACTGTCGTGTATGGATGTATCGTGGTGCATGGGCAGAATGGGAAATTGAGAACATCGAGATGTGTGTGCCTATCAGCCCAGAGGAGTTGCGTGCAAAGCGTAACTCTATCCTCAAGCACCAGAGTCAGATGGAAAGTGCTCCGTTCCTCGGTAATGACGAACGCCTCTTCTGGCAACGTTCAGAAGACCGCAACCGAGGTACTGCTAAGCTATATGATGACTTAGGACTTGCTTGCTACGAGGCAATGGAAGCATTTGTAGAATACAAGTTTTAATACTTAGCTAATACAATTAATGTATAAAAAGTTTTTATTAACTATTTCTCTCTGCGCCTCACTCTTACAAGTAGGTGCAGTAGGAACAGACAAAAGCAAGAATATCAAGAACGATGATGGTTTTACCACCATCGTTTTTGATAGAGCGAATAGCCCAGTCCCTTATCGTATCCCTGCAATTACCGAGACACGTAAGGGGACCTTACTAGCTCTTTGCGACTTTCGTTTCAGCCACACTGATGTGGGATGGAATAACAGAAATGGATTATGGCAGATTAATGTTGTGATGAAGACCAGTAATGACTTCGGCAAGACATGGTCTGACAGTGTTTGTGTAGCTCGCGGTAATGAACATGCAGCTGACCCAATCCGCACTGCTTTCGGTGATCCAAGTATCATTGCTGACCGCACCTCAGATAACGTACTGCTTCATTGTGTAGCGGGTAAGAGTGCTTATCAGACAGCTACTCGCCAAAACCCACTACATGCTTACTTCTTCCATAGCACGGATGGTGGCAAGACCTGGGACAATGGGACAGACCTTACCGAGATGATTCACGGCCTTTATGATGGCAAACTCCCTAATGGTGGTAATCCTGATGCCATCTTCCTGACTTCAGGTAAGATTATGCAGAGCCGTTACATTCGTAAAGGGAAGTTCTATCGTCTTTACGTGGCACATCCTATCCGTCAGAATGGCGTTGACCGCTGTGGAACTTTCGTCATCTATTCTGACGACTTTGGTCGCACATGGAATGTCTTAGGATCACCTTCAAAGGCTCCTTCAATTGCTCAAGACGAATCAAAGGTTGAAGAAATGCCTGATGGTAGCGTATTACTTAGTTGTCGTGAGCTTCATGGAGGCAGACGATTCAACATCTTCACTTATAAGGATGCTGTAAAAGCAATAGGTAGTTGGGGTGAGGAAGTTATGCCGGAGAATATGACTGGCAAGCAAGTCAACGCCTGCAATGGTGAAATCTTGATTGTTCCTGCAAAGCGTGTGGCTGATGGTAAGAAACTTTTTGTTGCCCTTCAGTCTGTACCTCTCAGTGCACGTCGTGACAGTGTAGGTTTCTTCTATAAGGAGTTAGCATCTTATGGTGACTACTCTACTGCAAAAGCATTAGGCAGCAATTGGAAGAAAGGTCTGCGTGTTACTGACGAATCATCTTGTTACTCAACAATGGTCCTTATGAAGAATCAACACATCGGCTTCCTGTATGAAGTTCGAGGACAGAACGACGGCTATGACATTGAGTTCAAGAGTCTCTCACTAAAGACTATTACAAAGGGGGAATATGAAATACTTCCTTATGTTGATCGCTCAAAGTACTTAATTGAGGTAGCAAAGGTTCACCAGACTAAAGCATCACTTGCTATTGTAAAAAAGCAAACGAAAAGAAAGAGATAACAGCCTGTAAAGGCGAATGTATCGGAATAGAGTTGCCATTACCTGAAGTTGGGCTTATGTGACAAAAGTGTGCTTATTTTAGCGTCGTTTTCTCTTATGTGACAAAAATGTGCTTAAAATCTCCCATTCCCCTTTTATTTCTTAGGAGAATGGGACTTTATAAAGTCTTGGATGAAGATCTTTCTTCTTTCCATACTGATCCCCTTGTGTAGGTTCAATTTTGTCTTTAAATCTGCATTGAGTGATTCAATGGCATTGTTTGTATTTGGCATCTTCAATTCAGGGTAATCATAGTATGTCCACAATGACGACATATTCCTTTTAAGGCTCAAAAAAGCACTACGTAGAGCTTTATGAGTATAATGTGATTTTCCATCTTCTGTTGTTGTCCGTTCCTTAAGAAAATCCTCCCACTTGGTGTACCATTCCTTTAAAGCCCCAATAAAGGACTCCTTGTCCGTATGACATAACATCTTGGATAATTCAAGCAGTTCTTTTGAAGCCTCAAGCTTGGGTCTTGAAGTTAGTTTTGTCTTTATAGTCATTACTTGATGGAACTGGCATAATTGGAATTTATAATTGGGAAAAGCTTGCCTAAGTCCCTTAAAACCATCGCATACAAGCCCTTGAATGGTATACCCAAGTGACTCCAAGTAGCTTATGCCCTCCTTATAGTCTTCAAGACGTTCATGCCTATTGATAAACTTAAACCAAAGTACATCACCAGACAATGAATCCTTCATGATAACGACACCAAAATTACGTCCCCAATAGGTGGCATCCATTAAAACCACTACAGGGCGAACAAGAAGGTTGGGAAGTTCTTCTTTATAAGATTTGGTGAGTTTTCTATAAATTGTCCTGGTTGAAACTCCGTACTCCTCTGATAGATCTTTGACTGTTAGATTACCCTTGGAATAACGATTATTGACAATGGTATTGGTAAGGCGATTATGTCCAACAAAGCTCCTCTTACAGCACTTACAATACCAGCGTTGACTACCATTAAGATGACCACGTTTTATAGTCGATTTTGAGCCACAATAAAAGCAGATTTTTTGCCATAAAAATATAAATAAAACAAAGATAATGATTATTAGATAGTTACAAGGATTTTAAGCACATTTTTGTCATATAGGCCTGAAGTTGTAAAAAACAACTTAAAATAACAATGAGCTGTAGCAATCGACTCCTGTCGAATGATACAGCTCATTTTTTAATATCATTATCATTGATGTCTTCTAATAAGAAGCTAAACACGCTGACTCATTACAAACATGGTTCATGAATGACCTCATTGGTGATGTTAATATCAAAGTTCGTGTTGCAGTAAGAGTACAAAAGCAATGACAAAATTCTTCCAAACTATGGACTAATAAGCTGTCTAAAAAAAGAAAGATATTATCACATAAATCAAAGAATAGTTTAATTTAATGTTGCTGTCATTATTAACATTTCATGCAACCAATTGTAACATAACAAGTTAAGTATCCGCAATGAATGACAGTAATGACAGCAAATCATGTTTCTAGTTTCAGAGTACCAAGAACATCGGACAACCAACACCAAGCACCCAACACCTTACAGCGCTTTATTCAGTGTAAAGGAATCGCTTGATAGATTTCTTTGGAGTCTTTTCGAATTCCTCCTCTTGAATACGAATTTCTGATAACTTACTATAGGCAGGAACGACAGCATTCAATTGTGTGCGGTTTTCCTCCATAATATTCTTAATATCCTCCGCATTAAGGCCCAAGTTTTGAGCCTCATCATAATCAGGATGTACCAAGCCTATAAGTTTATCACCACTCTGAATAACCAAACATTCATTCACAAGAGGTAGAGAGTTGAGTTTATCTTCAATCTCCTCTGGATAAATATTCTGTCCGTTACTTCCAAGAAGCATATTCTTTGAACGTCCTTTAATAAAGACATTACCATCATCGTCCATCAAGCCAAGGTCACCAGTGTGGAACCAGCCATCAGCATCAATCGTCTGCTTTGTTGTCTCATCATTCTTATAGTACCCCAAAAGTACATTTGGTCCCTTAGTGAGAATCTCACCCGGCACATGTTCTGGGTCAGAACTATCGATACGAACCTCTTGATGCAAAGCTGCCTGACCACATGACCCCTGCTTAAAAGTCTTCCAATCACGATAACAGATAATTGGACCACATTCTGTTGCACCATAACCTACAGTATATGGGAACTCTATGCGACGTAAGAAACTCTCGATTTCACCATTGAGAGCTGCTCCACCAATAATAATCTCGTAAAGATTACCACCAAAGGCTTGATATACCTGCTCACGAATCTTTGCACGTACCTTCTTATTAATTACTGGCATATTCAGCAGGAGACGCATACGATTGTTCTGAATCTTTGGGAATACCTTCTTACGAATAATCTTCTCAATTACCAAAGGTACAGCAATCATAATTACTGGCTTTACCTCTTGAAGTGCTTGAGAGATAATAGCAGGAGAAGGGATACGTGTCAAATAGTAAATGTGAACACCTGAGAGGAACTCATAGATAAACTCGAATGCCATTCCATACATGTGAGCCATTGGAAGAATACTGATAACATTATCTCCGGGCTTAATTACATGGCCTAAAACATGCTTAGCAAAATCAGCATTGCTCCATAAAGAACGGTATGGAAGCATTACACCTTTAGAGCGACCTGTGGTTCCACTGGTATAATTTATCAAAGCAAGTTCGTCTGGACTCTGCTCACGATAGTAATGTATATGCTCTGGACGGAAGTACTTAGGGTAACGACGTCCAAACTCCTCATTGAGATGTTCACGTGCATAAGTCAACTTATCCGTACGACTTACTACCAATGAGTAATCTGGAATATAAATAATTCCCTCCAAGTTTGGCATCTTCATGGCGTCAATCTGAGTTACAACGACATCACCTACGAAGAGAAGTTTTGCGTCTGAGTGATTGACGATGTTATGAATCTGCTCTGGCATAAACTCATGTAAGATAGGTACAGCCACAGCACCATAAGTGAGTACTGCAAGGAAAGAAGCAGCCCAAGCAGAAGAGTTTCTTCCACATAGCGCTATCTTATCACCACGTTTTACACCACTTGCCTCAAACATAATGTGCAGCTTTTCTATCTTTCTGGCAACATCATGATATTGAAGGGTCTTGCCTTTATAATCTGTTAGAGCATCACGGTCCCAATGTTCGATGATACTCTTCTCTATTAATTCATTAAAACTCGGAATCTTTTCCATTGCACAATATTTCAATCTGTGTGCAAAGATACATATTTATAAACACATTTCAAAATATTATGTGCAAAAATATATCATTATAAGCTTAAAGAGCAGCAGAAAGGGTTAGATTCTACGTCATGAACTATCATGAAATCTACTCACCGAAGTTTTCGAAAACAAAAAGACGGATGCACTTTAACAGCACATCCGTCATATTTATGGTTGATATTATCTCTTAGAAGAAGAGGTAACGATTGTCAACTACATTAGCCTTCTGAATAAGATCCTGCATGAAGTTACTCAACAACTGCATATTCATCTGTGCCGCCTGTTGCATTGTCAATGCCTCATTGTACTTAGAGCCTGCACGCATAGCCTTCTTTTCTACCTGGAATACGTAAACACCAGCGTTACCTTTTACAGGAGCCTTAGAGAACTTGCCTGCCGCAGTAGCTGCCACTGCACCAGAGAGTGCTGGCTCAACAGAACCTGTTGCCTGTACAAAGGCTGGAGCAGCAAATGTAATTTGATTTACAAGAGTAACCTTAGCACCCTTTGCCTGAGCTGCAGCGATAGAGTTTACACCTTTGAGCTTAGCCATAAGCAACTTAGCCTTCTTATCCTTGATAATCTCACGCTTCAGAATTTCCTTCACCTGTGCGTCATCCCAAGTACGATAACCCTTTTGATGAACAGCCGTCAAGGCGATAACCAAGAGATGATCATTGTTACCACACTCGTAGAGAGGTGAAATATCACCAGCCTTAGCCTCAAAGAGCCACTTGAGTGCATCGCGTGTTCCATTGATGCCAGCAACATAGTGTTCTGCTGTAGAGATATCGTTAAGAGACTGAACATGATAACCAAACTTAGGAGCGTTCTTCTCAAGATCAGCTACGTTGTTACTCTTTGCTACAAACTCAGAGAACTTATTGTAAGCATCGCCACGTGTAGCCTTTGAGAAATCGATTACCTTCTTGATAACAGCAGCTGTTGTCTTGGTTGTGAAATTCTTCTTATCAAGCACCTGCAAAATGATGCTACCCTGTGTAAGCGCAAGATTCTGAGTGGCATTTACTTCACCATTAAGCAAAGCATTTACAAAAGTACGATTGTCCTGACTCATACTTGGAGCCATCTCATACTGCTGACCAGTAAACCATACCTTCTCACCAGTCTGACCATAACGCTTAGCGAGTGCATCGAAGTCTGCACCACCTGCCAATGCCTTCTGAATTGAGTCAGCCTTAGCACGTGCCTCCTCGATAGTATTTGCTGCAATATTAATCTGGCGGAACTGGATTGAGTCAGCCAACTGTGCCTTAGAAAGCACACGAATGATATTCAATGTGTTGTCCTGCTTATTCTCTGTTACACCTGTTGTTCCTACAGAGAGAGAATCAATCTTTGATGCAATATCAGGATACTGCTGATAAGCCTTGCTGCTTACAGGAAGACCCAAGTAAGGAATTTCAGAAGCACTCTTGCTAACGATAACTGCTGGATCCTGCGCTGTAGCAAGCTGCTTTTGGAATTCATTCATCTCCTTAACAACCTGATTGCGGTCGGCTGTGCTAGCTTTAATCTGGTAGTCAACAAACTTAATATCGCGTGTCTCTACATTCTGACGGAAAGCTGGCTTGAGTTCTGCATACTTACCCATAAAATCATCGTCAGTAACCTTAATATCGGCATCCTTTACAGAACTATAAGCCAATGATGCGAGTTGAATCTGACTTTCCTCATTATTGTCCTTAAACGCCATCTTAGCTTCTGCCTTGTTAGAAAGAACACAGCTTGCAAGCAAGGCCTGATACTTCTGTGCGAGCAACTGCGTGCGGAGGTTCTTCTCAACGAAGAGCCAATAATCATAAACAGCCTGCATCTGCTCGAGCTGAGGAGAGTTAGCTGATTTAGCCTTGTTATAGCTATCAAAGAACTGCTTGAGCGCATTTACGTCAAAACGACCTGTCTGCTGATTGACGAAAGGAGTCTGTGCCAACATTGGATTGGTACCATCGGACAAAACATTCTCCAATTCCTTCTCTGTAACAGTAAGACCAACCTTTGCAGCATCAGCTTCAATTACTCGATTGCTTACGAGCTGCTGCCATACTTGATCCTTAACCTGGTTAAGTTCCTGCTCAGTGAGGTTATCACGTTGCATCGTAAACTTAATTGCTGACTGATATTCATCAATCAACTTCTGATAATCCTGGACACTTACTTTCTTGCCCAGGATTTCTCCAATCTGCTGACGCGCTTCACCCTTGATACCATTACAAGAGCGGAAACCCTCTTCAGCCAAGAATGCAAACAAGGCAAGACCGATAGCTGCTACCAGTATGCCACCTTTGCTTCTGATTTTTCCTAATGCTGCCATTTTAGATTTATTATTTGATTTTAATTATTCAATTTAATATGACAAATTGCGCACAAAAATACAAAAAAATGGGCAAGTATCATAATTTTTCATTCAGAAATTACTCTGTACCATTGACTTTTAGCCGTACGAGTTCTATTTTTGTCATGGTCTTCTTGATTATCTTAAACTCATATTGACCAACAGTAACGATTTCGTTCAGTTTGGGGAAACTTTGATAAACATGTAGCAACAAGCCTCCAACCGTCATGTAATCGTCATCTTCTGGCAAATCAAGATTAAACATTTCATTCACCTTGTCAATCTCTAAACGTGCCGAAAGAACATATTCATTGTCGTTTATCTGCTTGGCAATATACTTCGTGTTATCGTGCTCATCCTCTATTTCACCAAAGATTTCTTCAACAATATCTTCTAATGAAACAATTCCACTTGTACCACCAAACTCGTCAACAACAACACCCAAGCTTTTCTTTTGAAGGAGGAACACCTGCATAAGCTTATGTGCAGCCATTGTCTCAGGAACAAACGGCATCTGTCGGATATGCTCTTTCCAGTTTTCGGGTGAACGAAACATCTCAGAAGAATGAATGTAACCCTTGATGTGATCGATATCACCTTCATATACAATGATTTTGGAGTTACCACTCTCAATGAACATTTGTTGTAGCTCTTGCAAAGGGCAATCTATTTCGACGGCATTAATCTCAGTACGTGGTACCATACAATCACGCACCTTAGTATCTTGAAAGTCTAATGCATTCTGAAAAATCTTCACTTCATCTTCTATCTCATCTTCATTCGCAGCATTTTGAATAGAAGTCTGAACAAGGTGATCAAGATCTACCTTCGTGAATGTTCCATCGTTTTCCTCTTCATCCATCCTTACACCAAAGATACGTAAGATGACACGTGCCAAAAAGGTTGCAAAGCGACTTATCGGCCAAAGGATAATGAAAAAGACATAAGCTAAGGGAGCAAAAAAAGTAAGTAAGCGATTAGGATTACTCTTAAACAATGTCTTGGGTAAAAATTCTCCGGTAAAAAGAATAACAAGTGTTGAGGTCAAGGTGTCCAATATAACACGTGTTGCAGAGTCAAATGATGCGAACAGCGTTGCATCAAAGAATTGTGCAAATAAGATACCATATATGACAAGCACAATATTGTTACCAACAAGCATCGTTGACACGAAGCCATTTGGATTGTTATAATAGATAGTCAGACACTTTTGAGCAATACCATTCTTCTCCTTGTCCATTTCAGCAAGAAGTCGGTTACTCGAAACAAAGGCTATCTCCATTCCTGAGAAGAATGCGGAGAGCACCATCGTTATGATGATTTCTATGATTAAATCTATATCCAATTTTTGTTATTATTTAGCGCTGTCCAATAAATATTCCGCTTATACGTTAACCATCAACTGTTTATGAAATGACGATCATAAAGCTATTCACTATCCTCTCCCTATCTTCGTGTTCATACTCAACACCAGCTGTGCGGAGACTTAGCACCAATTGTGCGGAGGCCCAACACGAAATGTGCAGATGGTATGCACGGATGAAAGATACTGAAGTTGAAGTTACTTTTGATGAACTATGGGGCCTTTCATGCTATCAACATGTGTGGTATCCATTGGTGGAGACGGCATGCCCTCAGCTGACATAAACGACTCATTAGAGAAGATGCCCCACCCTTTCGTCTGGCGAATCTCATAGTTAGTCATTTGTTCATCACTGCGGAACCAGTCACCTTCTAATTCTTTATCAGGAGTCTTAAGATGCGAGTAAGAGTATGACCACATCTGATGTTCACGCTCATCCCAATAGAGCTCATTGCTATAAAAGCGGAGTCCTTGTGCTGTGAGTATTCTTACACGTCCTCTTAGCTCCCAACGACGATCCTTATCAAAATAGACCGCAGAGTCACATTGAATATAACCCACCACGTGTTTTTTCAAGTTAAACTGTGTAAGGAGGATTCCTTTATTGAAAGTCCATCGTGAAGGTCGCTTATTTTCGTTTATTTCCCAACACTCTGTAACGATACGATATTTTATTACGCCCGAATCAGAGATGAGCGTGTTGACACCATATGTGGTCATCACCGGAACAGAGTCACGATCATAAATAGCAGGAGCAGTATGCTCACGTTCCTCTGAACAAGAAACAATGGCACAGCCCACTATCAAGAATGCAAAGCCTACGAATAACGATTGAAGGTCTGAACGCATATTATTCAACCTTGAACTTAGCAAACCAGCGCTCATTAAAGGTAAAGCCGACGTTGACACGGAAGGTATTCTCCTTAACCAATCCAGTAACACTTTGGTTCACCCATTCTGCACTGACATTCAACATGCTACGATTGTTATAACTATTCATGATAGGAATACCAACACCAAGACTTGCTGAAAGCTCGCGCGGACCATCGGCACCATTTATCTTAAGATAAGGACTGGCATAGCTAAAGCCCGCACGATAGTGCATACGGCTAAAGAAACCACGATAGCGTTCGCCCTTGCAGTAGTCGCCACCCAATGTCAACTTATGACGATCGTTGAATTGTCCATCAACGAGGCTATAACTAGTCGTACCACTGCCAGTCGTTATCTGTGGATACTTTAAGCTTGCCCACTTCTGCAACTGATAGTCAACACCGAACTTCAAGCGGTTATTGTGGTTCCACATCAAGCCTACACCAAAGGTATGAGGAAATTCAAGTGCATTTGAAACAGCATAATGTGTTGTGTCAGAAATGCTTGTCTGTGAGTTCGTTGATATCAAGTCACAATCAGCAGTCGCATTCAGCTTATGACCAAGTGAGTAAGCCATACCTAAGGTCAACGCATTCTTTTTATCTACTGTATAAGTATATTGCGCACCAAAATCAATTTTATAACTCTTTACCTGTGTAGAGTAATTCTTTGACAGCGTATTGACATAACTATCACTATAAGTATTCGTTGAGTTACGGTTCAACGTTCCCCAAAGATAACCAACGTTCGCACCAAATGAGAAGCCCTTAAATGGTTCCCAGCCTGCACCTAAATAAACAAGATGTAGGCCACCATTTCCACTATAAGTGTTGGAATAAGTTGCATTAACAGAAGATGTACTTGGGAAAGCATTAACGTTTTGCGTGTTGCTGAAATTGTAGCCAACGTTTGTATAAGGTAAGAGACCAAAGCTTACACCTACATGCTTAAAGGCTCTGAATGAAGCAACAACATATTCGATATCAGCATTTTTAGCATTCACCTTGTTACCATTCTCCTCGAAATTTGTCAACAGAAGGCTAACACCAGCATCAAAGATGAATGAAAGAGAGTCAACCGAAGCGTAAGAAGCTGGGTTCATATAGTTCACCTGATTACGCTCATGAAAACCATATGCTAATCCGTTCATACCACGATTAAAACTTGTTGCCTGTGATGCTAATGCGCCTAAACCATATTGACTGTATGGAGAGTTAGTTCCGCTCTGGGCTGACGCTTGTAGTGCAAGGCCTGCAAGGAATGCTGCTGCAATTATCTTTTTCATTCGCTTTATTTCTTATTCTGACGTTATGTCTAAACAATATAATGGCGCAAAGTTATTAAAAAAAATCTAGATTGCAGAAAAACAATAAAGGATTTTGATTTTTAATAAGCTTTCTTTGTGCTCTCATGCTTTTTTACTACCTTTGCGCACAAAATGAAAAAGGGATTATTATATATTGTACTGACTTGCCTTCTGTCTGTCGTCCAACTTACAGCAGGAGCACAAGGTATGGGCAATGCTGATAGCATTCAGATATCCCTTTTAACCTGTTCACCAGGTAAGGAAGTTTGGGCGCAATATGGTCACACCGCAATTCGCTATTACAACAAAGAAAGTGGAGAGGACCTTGCCATTAACTATGGTATCTTTTCGCTCGACCAAAGCTACTTTATTCCCCGCTTTGTTCTAGGTATGACAGACTATCGCATGGGGGTTCAATCCATGGAACAGTTCCTTGCACAATATGAGTATGAGGGACGAGGGGTTACGGAGCAGGTTCTAAACCTGTCAGCTAAAGATAAGGAAGCTATCTATAAGGCTTTGCAGGAAAATTTGAAGCCTGAGAATGTAGTTTATCGCTATAACTACTTCTTCGACAACTGCACTACTAGGGCACGTGACATAATCGTCAACCACCTGCATGGGAAGGTTGTTTATCCGCCTGCTGATTCAGATGCAACGTTCCGTTCTATGCTACATAAATGGAACAATGAATACAAATGGACACAGTTCGGAGAAGACCTCCTGCTCGGTGTGAATGCTGACCGCAAGACAACAAAGTCTGAACAGCAGTTTCTACCCGAGAACTTAAAAAACGACTTTGACAAAGCAACCTACAATGGGAAGCCTTTAGTAAACGAGACGAGAGAACTATTGTCAGCTAAGACTGATACAGTAGAACCATCTTTCCCACTCTCCCCTCTTGCAGTAGCGATTCTTTTTGCAGTCGTTAGTCTTGTAATGATGAGCTTTAGCTATCGCAGAAAGCAGGTTTATTGGGTTTGGGATGCAGCGCTGATGATTACATCGGGCTTGTTGGGTATCGTCTTCTTCATCATGATTTTCTCACAACATCCATGTGTTAGTCTGAATTTCATTTTGCTCTTCTTTAATCCTTTACCCCTTTTCTTCTTGTATAGTACCATCAGAAAGAAGAAAGTAATGTGGTGGAAGATATGGGGAATACTCATTATTTTGGGGCTATTCGGAAGTCTATTTCAGGATATACCACAGCCAATATTAATTGTGGCATCATTCTTGTTGTTACATTGCATATTACATATACGAATTCATAAATCGGTTGCAACTGCGAGTGATTCAAAGAGATAAAGATAATGAATAAATACATCACTGCTTTACTTGTCGTTCTCGCGACAACAGGAGTCGAAGCACAGAACTATCAGTCTGCGCTTAAGATTGCATTGGGTGATGTCAATATAGAAGATCTTTGTCATCAACAAGCATTTAAAGGTGTTGAGCAGGAAGTATTGTCAGTCCTCGAAGCCTTTAAACAAATTAAAGAAGATGACGAAGTTGAGCCTGTACAAAACAAAGCGATATTTGTAGCAGACTTATACGAAAAATATCCTATTGCTTTAATCTCTCAATCAAATAACAACCAGGAATTACAGCTATTCCTTCCTAATCCTTCTTTAAGGACAGGGATAAATATTCGTGCTCCGAATTCATTTTCTTCTTTATAATAAGCTAAGCGCTAGCTTATACGAATGAAAAAGCAGATAGAGGTCAACGAACCCCAAATATAAATTAAAACAACAATTAAGAAGAAATGAATTTCAATAAAATATTAAAGGCTCTTTTTGGAGATAAGTCAACACGTGATATGAAGCTTATACAGCCCTACGTAGATAAGGTTAAGGCTAAATATCCAGAGATTAAAGCACTTAGCAATGATGAATTGCGTGCTAAAACAAAGGAAATCCAAAAGTATGTTCAGGATGCAGGTAAGGAACAACGTGAAAAGATAGCTGAACTTCGTGCAACGATTGAAAGCACTCCACTTGAAGAACGTGAAACAATCTTCAATCAGATTGATAAACTTGAGAAAGAGACGCTCGACAACTATGAGAAGGCACTCGATGAGGTTATGCCTATAGCATTCTCTATTGTTAAAGATACAGCACGCCGTTTTGCTGAGAATGAGGAGACTGTCGTTACAGCTACCGACTTTGATCGTGAGTTGGCTGCTGACCCTTCAAAAGACTTTATTACTATTGATGGCGATAAGGCTATCTACCATAATCACTGGACAGCTGGTGGCAATGACCTCAAATGGGAAATGGTTCACTATGACGTACAGATTTTCGGTGGTGTCGTTCTTCATCAGGGTAAGATTGCCGAGATGGCTACGGGTGAAGGTAAGACCCTTGTTGCTACCCTACCAGTATTCCTCAATGCCCTTACAGGTAATGGTGTTCACGTCGTAACAGTCAACGACTATCTTGCAAAACGTGACTCTGAGTGGATGGGACCTCTCTATATGTTCAATGGACTTTCAGTTGATTGTATTGATAAACATCAGCCAAACTCTCCTGCTCGTCGCAAAGCTTACCAAGCAGACATTACTTTCGGTACGAATAATGAGTTCGGTTTCGACTATCTGCGCGACAACATGGCAGTATCACCAGCCGACCTCGTACAGCGTCAGCACAACTACGCTATTGTCGATGAGGTTGACTCTGTCTTGATTGACGATGCACGTACACCACTTATCATTAGTGGTCCTGTACCAAAGGGTGACGTTCAGATGTTTGAAGAGTTCCAGCCATTGGTTCAGAACCTTTATGAGGTTCAACGCAAACAGGCTACAGAACTTCTTTCTGAAGCTCGTCACAAGCTAGCTGAGGCACAGAAGAACGCTAATAATAAAGAGACTTTCCAGAAGTTACAGGAGGAAGGTTTCCTCGCCCTCTATCGTTCATTCAAAGCACTGCCTAAGAACAAGGCACTCATTAAGTTCCTTTCTGAGGAAGGTATCAAGGCTGGTATGCTGAAGACAGAGGAGTATTACATGGCTAACAACAACCGTGAGATGCCGAAGGCTATTGAGCCACTCTACTTCGTGACTGACGAGAAGATGAACTCATGTGACCTTACTGATAAGGGTACTGCATGGTTGGCTGCACAGGTTAAGGATGATCAGTTGTTCGTATTACCTGATATTACGACAGAACTTTCTGAACTTGAAAAGCAGAAGGATGAGAAGGTTATTGATGAGCAGACTTATATCGATAAGAAAGATGCGATGATGGCTCATTATGGCGTTCAGAGTGAGCGTGTGCACACATTGCAGCAACTCTTGAAGGCTTACACGATGTTCAACAAGGACGATGAGTATGTTGTCTTGAATGGTGAAGTTAAGATTGTCGATGAGCAGACGGGACGTATCATGGAAGGTCGCCGTTGGAGCGATGGCTTGCACCAAGCTGTTGAAGCGAAAGAGCACGTAAAGGTTGAGGCTGCAACACAGACTTTCGCAACCATTACCTTACAGAACTACTTCCGTATGTATCACAAACTTGCAGGTATGACGGGTACCGCTTCAACTGAGGCTGGTGAGTTCTGGGATATCTATAAACTCGATGTAGTTGAGATTCCAACCAATCGTCCTATCCTCCGTAAGGATATGGAAGACCGCGTTTATAAGACAGCACGTGAGAAGTATGCAGCTGTCATCGACGAGATTGAGGAAATGAGAAACCAAGGCCGTCCTTGTCTTGTGGGTACAACCTCTGTCGAAATCAGTGAGCTCTTGAGCAAGATGCTTAACATGCGTAAGATTCCACATCAGGTATTGAATGCTAAGCAGCACTTGAAGGAGGCTCAGATTGTTGCCGAGGCTGGTCGTTCTGTGAATGGTCTTGGTGCAGTGACAATCGCTACCAACATGGCGGGTCGTGGTACAGACATCAAGCTTTCTCAGGAAGTGAAGGATGCAGGTGGTTTGGCAATCATCGGTACCGAGCGTCATGAGAGCCGTCGTGTCGATCGTCAGTTGCGTGGTCGTGCTGGTCGTCAGGGTGACCCAGGTTCATCAGTATTCTATGTTTCACTCGAAGATAAGTTGATGCGTCTCTTCGGTTCAGAACGTATCGCCAAGGTGATGGATAGACTTGGCTTTGAAGATGGCGAACGTATTGAGAGTTCAATGATTTCAAATAGTATTGAACGTGCTCAGAAGAAGGTTGAGGAAAACAACTTCGGTATCCGTAAGCGTCTGTTGGAATACGATGATGTCATGAACAAGCAGCGTACGGTTATCTATGAAAAGCGTCGCCATGCGTTGATGGGTGAGCGTATCGGTATGGATATCTCTAACACTATCTGGGACCGTTGCATACACATCATCGAGAGCAATGACTACGAGGGATGCAAAGAAGAATTCTTGAAGATTCTTGCTATGGAATGTCCATTCACTGAAGAAGAGTTCAATGGTGGCAACACAGCTGAACTTGCTGAACGTAGCTTCCAAGTAGCTATGGAGACCTTCGACCGTAAGACAGAACGTATCCAAACAGTGGCATGGCCTATCATCAAGCAGGTATATGAGAATCAGGGTGCAATGTACGAGCGTATCATGGTTCCAATCACTGATGGTCAGCGTGTTTACAACATTCCATGCGACTTAAAGGAAGCTTACGAGAGCGAGGCTAAATCTGTTGTTAAGCAGTTTGAGAAGGTAATCCTCCTCCATATCATTGATGATGACTGGAAAGAGAACCTCCGCCAGTTAGACGACCTTCGTCACTCTGTACAGAATGCTTCTTACGAGCAGAAAGACCCATTGCTCATCTTCAAGTTGGAGAGTGTGAAGTTATGGGACAACATGATTGACGATATGAACAATCGTACGGCAAGCGTTCTGATGCGTGGCCAGATTCCTGAGATGCAGCCAGCTGATGAGATTCAGGAGGCTGCACCTGAGGAGCATAGTCAGAACTATAAAGAGGAAAAGGTTGAACTCAACGACCCTAATCAGGTTGCTGCTGCACAGCATGACACCCGAGAAGGTGCAAACGAAATAAACCATACTCCTTATCGCGCTGAGAAGATGCCTCTTCCAAACGACCCATGTCCTTGTGGTAGTGGTAAGAAATTCAAAAAATGCCATGGTCGCGATATCCGTTAATAACCTTATAAAGAAGTTCGGGGATAAGACAGCTGTGTCTATCCCCGATTTTTATTTCCCTCCCAATGAGATAATTGGTCTTGTTGGTAATAATGGTGCTGGTAAGACGACGCTCTTCCGTTTGATTCTTAATCTCATCAAAGCTGATAGCGGTAGTGTAAATTTCTGTCTTACTGATGAAAAGGATACGCTGGACAAAGACAAGTCTGTTGGCAGAGAGACCGTCATCTCAAACCTTAAAGAATCTTGGAAGAGCTTTATTGCAGCTTACTTGGATGAAAGTTTTCTAATAGATTTCCTTACCCCAAAGGAGTTTTTCAGCTTCATTGCTAAAGTGAATAACATCGATGAAAAAGATGAGGAAGAACGATTGAACAGTCTTCATACATTCCTTGGTGATGAAATTCTTGAGAGGAAGGTATATATCCGTGAACTTTCAGCTGGCAACAAACAAAAGGTTGGCATAGCCGCAGCACTACTCTCCTTTCCAAAGTTTATCATCCTTGATGAACCTTTCAACTTCCTTGACCCAAGCAGTCAGAATCATTTAAAGAAGGTTCTTATGGAATATAAAAATAAACACAAAGCCTCAATCCTTATCTCGAGTCATAATCTATACCATACGACCGACATCAGTGACAGAATTGTACTAATGGAGAATGGCAAGATAATAAAGGATATAGCTGAGGTAACCCAGGATTCGATTAAGGATTTAGACAACTACTTCTTCTAACGTGCTTATCTGTCTTGCATAACTACTCTATTGTGTGTTCAAAACAAGCAAGTCTTGTTGCATGTGGAAGGAGCTGACTGCTTCAATAAAATGTTTCTCGTATGCAACAAGTATCTATGTGAGAGTTCGTTTAAAATAGGTTTCTTCTTAGGATTAAACTATCTTTGACTTAAAAGAAAAAGGGCAACTTTGTAAATATATTTCCTTTTATTATTTTTCAATCACGCTCAACAGCATTCGCATTAACGCCCTTTCGGCTTGTAAAAGGTGCCCTTCAAGCTCCTTGTTAACGCCCTTTTAGAAGCGCATTTATAAGTGCCTGATAACTAACAACTTGCGAATGCGTAAAAATTGGCTATTTTCTCAAACTTTACAAGCCCTTTGCCTACTATTTTGTAAATATAATTCAAACTTTGAAAGGTATGAATTTTGAACATCATCCCTAACTTTTCAGTTCTTAACTATTCTCCTTTTACTTTCTTTTAGCACATGAAGCAGTAAATACAGAACAGCTAAAGGATGTGTAATCCCATCAAAGCCCAATAGCCCACAACGAGAACAATAACAGCTATGATGATACGAAAGATACACCCTGTTATCTTCTTAATAAGGAAGATACCGATTACAAGAATAGCAAGTAAACCGATAAAATATTCTAGATTCTCCATTGGGGTTTTATGTAATTACTTGAATAAATGTCTAAACGTAGCAGGCACAGACGTCTCAAACTCCATGCGCTGATGTGTAACAGGATGATAGAAACAAAGTACGTAGGCATGTAAGCAGAGGCGATGCAACGGATCATCACCATTACCATACTTCACATCACCACAGACAGGATGCCCCATATCTGCTGAATGTACACGAATTTGATTCTTACGACCTGTCTCTAACTGATACTCAACAAGGCTGTGCGCTACCGTACGATCAAGTACATGGAAATGTGTAACGGCATATTTTCCACCATTATCCACTGGCGAACTATAAGTTACGTATGATTTATTATCCTTTAACCAATTGGCTATTGTACCCTCATCATGCTCCATCTCTCCACTGACTACAGCTACATAACGACGGTCGTAAACAATGTTATGCCAATCATGCTCCAACAACTGTTCTGTTTGCATGTCCTTAGCGTAAATCATCAATCCTGATGTGTCACGGTCAAGACGATGTACAACGTGTGCTGAACATTTCTGCTTGGTCTTACGAAAATAATCATCAAGAACCGTCTTCACATTCAACGAAGAATGACCAGCTGCCATCGAAAGAATACCGACATTCTTCTCAATCACAAGCAAGTATTTATCTTCATAGACAATCTTCACATAGCGACTACGGAAGAGATCGTTCTTCTTGCTCTTGCTAACAGATATCTTGTCGCCAGCCTTCAGTGGATGGTCAAACTGTGTAACGCACTTACCATTCACCTTGATACCACGATTCTGTAGCGTTGCCTTAACCTTACTCTTACTCTCATTCAGGTTAGCCAACAACCATTCAAGCAACGGAGCGGGGGCCGTCACCTTATAATGCTTATATTTTTCTTCTGTATATGGGTTCTTTCTTATCATACTACAAAAGTACAAAGAAATAATGATTAAAACTATTACACACCTAACAAATCAGTCGAATGACCTACGACAGAGATAAAACAGCTGACATATTGCTTTCCTATAATAAGGTTGTTAATACGCTCAATGCCGTTTTAGAATATCTTAACCCACTCACGAAAGCGTGCAACACCTTCTTCGCCAAACTTGGAAAGACTTGCTATTGCTTGCTCTATCGTCTTCTCTTCATCAAGATGAGACTTGGAAAAGAACTTATCAGCATAACATATTATCTTCTCTTCCATTGTTTCAGGGAGAAAATCTTGTTCTGGAAGTGGTAGCTTTTGCGCAATGATTTGGCTACGAGTGATACCCGCTCCAGTATGACGTTCACAAACGCGAGCATGTTGAGGGAAGCCTTCTGCACGCAACATCTCTGCACCAATACGACCATGACAGATATAAGGCTCAGTGCCGAAACATTGTATACCTGGAGCATTGCAACGAACAATACCTATATCATGCAGCATAGCAGCCTCCTCTATAAACTGACGGTCAAGCGATAACTCTGGATGACGATCAGCTATAGCAAGTGCTTTATCCGCTACAGCTCTGCTATGAACAAGGAGAATATGACGGAGTTCGTTATCCTCAGGATAATATTTATTGATAATTGCTTGGTAATCCATATCACGAAAAAAGCCACACCTCCTCTCCCAGTCGGCTTACACCGCCATGAATGAGGAGCCGTGGCCCTATCATTTATAATACTGATTCTTTATTCTTCGTGTGCTCTCTCGATGTAAGCGATAACGTCGCCCTTGTCTACCTTAGCACCCTGCTTAGCGTTGATCTCCACTAACTTACCACCAAGGGCAGCAGGAACAGTTACGAACTCGCCCCAAGGAGCCTGAACGTAGCAGAATACATCACCTTCTTTATACTCCTTACCGATGAATGGTTCGATAGCTGGAGCAGCCTCACCATCACCTTGGAATTCCCAGAAGAGCTGACCCTTAACAGGAGAAACGATAGCATCAGCCTTAGCATGCTTGAATGCTGCTGCCTCCTCTGGGCTTACCTTTGCACCGAGTTTAGCATCCTTTGCTGCCTGAAGGTCAGCAAGGAAGTTCTTCTTAGCCTGTCCGCTCTTATAGTTACGGTACTGCTCTGGGTGCATAGCCAACTCGAAGAGTTCCTCATCATCCTGTCCGTAATCCCATCCGTTCTCATCCATTTCCTTACGGAAGTCGTCGAGAGCGTTTGGAAGTAAGGTGTGAGGATCGGCATCAGTGAACTCAAGACCCTTCTGCTTAGCAAGGTCTTTCAACTCCTGACATATCTCACCAGGAACACGACCACTCTTACCAAGAATCATACCCCACATAGAATCGTCCATCATTACGAAGCGACCCTTACCCTGCTCAAGAGTGAGGAGGTTCATAAGGGCAATGTTCTTTGTATATTGTGAGAATGGAGTTACCAATGGAGGATAACCTACGCGTGGCCATACATATGCCACCTCATCGAACAACTTAACGAGCATATCATCTACTGAAAGCTCTGGTTCGCCCTTCTTCTTGCGGAGGTTATTAATAGTAGAACGAATACCACCAAGGTCAGCCATCATAGAACCCATCATACCACCAGGCAAACCACACTCAAGGAGCAATGAACTCATAATCTTGTTCTGTGGGTTGATGAAGTAGCCGAGCCATTCATCAATGAACTCCTGAGTCATAGCACGAGCCTTCATGTAGGCATCCATGTTGATTTCTGGTACATCAAAGCCAGCGTTCTTCAACATGCTCTGTACAGAGATAACGTCTGGGTGTACCTTACCCCATGACAATGGCTCAATAGCAACATCAAGAATATCAATACCATTCTTAGCTACCTCAAGCATAGAAGCCATTGACAAGCCAGGACCAGAGTGACCATGATACTCAAGAATCACGTCTGGATGCTTCTCCTTAATGCGACGAGTCAACTCACCAAGGAATGCAGGCTGACCGATACCAGCCATATCCTTCAAGCAAAGTTCCTCTGCACCAGCTGCAATTTCCTCATCAGCCAACTTGCAGTAGTACTCAATTGTATGAACAGGAGAGGTAGTGATACAGAGTGTACCCTGTGGAGTCATACCAGCTTCCTTAGCCCACTTCAATGCAGGCGCAATATTACGAATGTCGTTCAGACCGTCGAAAAGACGAGTGATATCCACACCCTGTGCATGCTTTACACGATACATCAATGCACGAACATCATCAGGAACAGGATACATACGCAAAGCGTTCAGACCGCGGTCAAGCATGTGAGTCTTGATACCAGCTTCGTGCAGAATCTTAGTATAAGCACGTACTGACTCATTAGGGTTCTCACCTGCCAAAAGGTTTACCTGCTCGAAAGCACCACCATTGGTTTCTACACGTGCAAAACAGCCCATCTCAACGAAGACTGGTGCGATACGAACTAACTCATCCTTACGTGGCTGGAACTTACCAGAGCTCTGCCACATGTCTCGATAAATGAGACTGAACTGAATTTTCTTTCCCATATATATTTTTGTATATATTTTCTGTTGTTATCTGAAAAGAGATTGTAACATGCAATCTGACCTGCAAAATTAGATAAAAATTTCCAAAAAACGACTGACTGATAATATTTTTTGCAATAATTGACTAACTTTGCAGTCTAAAAGTAAGCATATGAAGAATTTGGTTTTCCTTCTTATTGGTTTTATATTACTACTCCTTACAGGTTGCTATAATCAAGTGCCAACAGGAAATAATAGTGCAATTGACGTTGAGGTTCAATTAAAAGGGGACAGCACACGCTATGGACTAGCATGTGACGGCTGTTCCGACTCTATCATTGTTCTCTTACCGAATGAGGGAGGTGACCCAATAAAGTTTGATATCGTGACAGCTAAACGTAACGGCATGGTCTATGGCAACCCACAGATTGGTGATGCCCTAGCTATTGTGCCAAATCCAATAGACTCACTTGAAGCTGTAATGGTTATTGATCTCGAGCAGATGAAGGGTACTTGGACATTTCAGGTGTTACCAAAGCTGAAACCTAATCCAACAAAAACGGACGAAGAGATACTTGCTGAGATGAGTGATTCGATGAAAAAAGCACTTTTCATACCACGTGAATATGGTTTTACACTAAAGAGTTATAACCAGGCATCACCTGTGGGTTATATCATGAAAGCCAACTCGTTAGAGGATGAAAGTCCTGTTGAATATCCAAAGGTAACGGTTTATACAAGTTGGCATATCTTCAATGGCAGGTTGTACATC
Organism: Prevotella scopos JCM 17725; assembly: GCF_018127785.1. NCBI lineage: Bacteria > Pseudomonadati > Bacteroidota > Bacteroidia > Bacteroidales > Prevotellaceae > Prevotella > Prevotella scopos. The sequence continues at coordinate 297,853 of NZ_CP072389.1, read as the reverse complement.
TATAAAGACACGATTGACGAACAAGGGCATCGTATCCCACAAGACTCAGTGGGCTTTGATTCTGGCTCCATGCGTTATCTGTCAGCTGACTCAATGGCTGCCCTCTTCGGTAAAAAAGTTATGCAATATCACCGAAAGAAAAATGCTTTAGAGGCAAATAAAGAAGCTCAAAAGGCTGAAGAGCAAAAATCAACGACAATGGATAATAAACATTAACACAATGATTCTTATCAGTTAGAAGTTCTCCTACAATGCGTTGAAACTTCATTGATTATGCAACAAGTTAAAAAGCAAGGAGAACTTTGTTTAAATAACTTGAAACCAATCGTCGCCACGACTTACCAGACATGAAAATATATTATTCAAATGATAGCAAATCTTTTTCCGTCATTAAAAGTATAAAGATTTGGCTGTTATTACATTTTTATATACCTTTGCACGGATTAAGCAGATACAAAAAGGAGGATAAGTTTGCTTTAGTTTGATTCGTCTTTAATAACCAAAAAGCAATAAGGCTTTTATAAAAAGGAGACCATTATAGGTTTTTAATATGAAGAAATTAATTGCATTGTTTTCATTCATAACAATTCTCACATTCTTTAGTTCATCACTCGTTTCTGCACAAGCACCTTCTGCAGCGGCTACAGCAACAGCAGATACACTATCCGATGCAGCATTGAATGATACTGGTGTTGCAGACACAGCAACAGTAAAACCAACCGCAGAAAAAGATGCAAGCTTCCATCAATCCTTAAAACAAAAGTTCATTGAGGGTAATGCTGGCTTCATGTCACTCGTGGCGTTAGCCCTAGTGCTGGGTTTGGCTTTTTGTATTGAACGTATCATCTATCTCAGTCTTTCTGAAATTGATGCAAAACGATTCGTTGGAAAACTGGATGATATGATTGTTGCGGGTGAGATTGAACAAGCAAAAGCACTCAGCCGCAACACACGCGGACCAGTAGCATCTATCTGCTATCAAGGTTTGCTACGTATTGACGACTCAATAGAAAACATCGAGCGTAGCATCACCTCATACGGAAGTGTTCAAAGTGCTAACCTCGAAAAGGGCTGTTCATGGATTACGCTTTTCATAGCCATGGCCCCATCACTTGGTTTCCTTGGAACTGTTATCGGTATGGTGATGGCATTCGACCAGATTCAAGAGGCTGGCGACATCAGTCCAACTATTGTAGCATCGGGTATGAAAGTGGCATTGATTACTACAATCTTTGGTATCATCGTTGCACTTGTTTTGCAAGTATTCTATAACTACATCCTCTCAAAGATTGACCACATTACAGCGCAGATGGAAGAATCAGCCATCTCTTTGTTAGATGCAATAATGAAATATAAGTTGAAAGCAAATCAGAATAGCAATTCATAATGCCGAATTCAAATTCAACGATTATGATTACCAAGTCCAACCGCTAATGCTTTAAATGTTATGGACTTGCAAAGTCATCATAATTATGATTCTGATTTATGAATTCTGAATTAAAACAGGTTGTATGAAAAAAATAAAAGGAATAGCAAAGATGGACGAAGAACGAATCTCACAATGCGTTCTCTACTTGATAGTAGCCCTATCAGCCATTGTCTTCTTGGCATTCTATCTTATTGGCTATGACGTACCCTATTCAGCTGACGCATCCTTCAATGCGCCAATGCTTACCGATGTTTTGCTTGGATTTATGTGGGGATTGCTGACCATCGCTATCATAGCGTCAATCATTGCTGTCATTCGTGGTATTCAAAGTGCTACCCGGAGCGAAGGAATTACAAATGGTATTCCAGCGAAAAAGATAACCTATATCACCTATGGTGCAACAACACTCATCTTAGTCTTGACTTTTATCTTCGGTTCTACACAGATGATGATGGTCAATGGACAAAAGTTTACAGATAGCTTTTGGCTCCGCATGACAGATATGTTTATAAACAGTTCATTACTTCTCCTTGTTATCGCTGCAGGAGTGGTTGTCTTCGGAGCAACACGCTATTATAGAAAGGGACATGGAAAATGATGTTTCGAAAGAAAGAACGACGCAAAGTTCCTATACTAAATACTACGTCAACAGCAGATATCTCGTTTATGCTGTTGATTTTCTTCCTTGTTGCCTCATCTATGGATCTCGACAAAGGACTATCACGTCAGTTACCAGCGATTGACAAGACAAAAACACCACCAACTGCTGTCGACAGCAAAAAGGTTATCCGCCTTGTTATTGACGCCAAGAATCAAGTAACACTAGATGGCAAGTCTGTAACGATGAAGGAAATTCTACAACGTGCGACACAGTTCATCCAGACAAATGGAAAGGCACATCTCATCCAGTTGCAGAGTGACCGCAACGCATCATACGATACCTATCTACACGTACAAAACCAACTTGTAGCGGCCTACAATACTCTTCGTAACCAACGTTCGCTCAATCTTTTTGGTAAGAATTTTGAACTATGTAGCTACGAACAGCAGAAACAGATTGCCGATGAAATACCTGTTCGTATTTCAGAAGTCTATATTGCTAGTAAGATTGACAACGCAGAGGAAGGAGGTACAAAATGAAACTTTATCGTGGTAGGAATCATGAAATTCCTACGTTGAACACAGCATCACTACCCGACCTTATCTTCTCTATCCTCTTCTTCTTCATGTTGGTTGTTCACATGAGGAAGGCCACTGTACACGTGAAATATCAAGTGCCTATGGCTACAGAACTTTCACGAATGTACAACAACTCAAGCATTCAACATATCTATATCGGTCGGCCAATCAATAAACTTGGGAAAGTTGAAAGCAACAAGATGGTTGTTCAGTTAAATGACAACATCACTACAATCCCAGAGATTAAAAAATATTTAATACAACTTTCTGCCGTTTTACCACCTGAGCAACGCAAACAACTCAGCGTGAGCATCAAGGCTGACCGCCATGCAGACATGGGTATGATAATGGATCTTAAACAAGCGCTGAGAGAAGCTAATGTGTTGAATATCAACTTTACAGCAACAATGAGTAGAGATAATAAATTGAAATAGATTATAAAGTTGTAATTTGATGTAAAAAACTTGTTTTCATTTTGCTTATTGGAAGTTTTTTAATACCTTTGTAAACAAAAATAAATTAGAAATAATGGCACATAGAAGTTTAGATCGTCTTGATAAGAAGATTCTGCACCTCATCTCTGAGGATGCACGAATTCCATTCCTTGAAGTTGCACGTGCTTGTAATGTCAGTGGTGCAGCCATTCATCAACGTATTCAGAAGCTAACAAATCTTGGAGTAATAAAAGGTTCACAATTTATTATTGACCCTGAGCGCATTGGGTATGAGACCTGTGCCTTCATTGGATTGAACCTTAAGAATCCAGAAAAGTTTGACGATGTTGTAGAAGCTTTGCGTCAGATTCCAGAAATTGTAGAGTGTCACTATACTACAGGTGAGTACGACCTCTTCTTGAAAATCTACGCATATAACAACCATCACCTTATGTCTGTCATTCACGATAAGTTGATGCCACTTGGTCTATCACGCAGTGAGAGTTCTATCTCTTACAATGCTGTTATCGACCGCACCTTGCCTATCGAGGGTATGAAGGTAGATGACATCGTTCTGGAGGATGAAGAAGAGGAAGAAGAGTAAAACAACTATCTACTTATTATCTATAGTGTAGAAATAAACAAAGTCCTTCACAAAGGATTATCATACGAAGAGACCCGCACAATGATTGTGCGGGTCTCTTCGTATTCATATTATCAACTTGTGTAAAAACATTTAACAAGTTCCGTGGTTATCCCGCAGTCCATTTATTCTATTGGCTCTATAACGAATCGTCTGGGTAATTCGTCATAGAGCATAAATTATTGTTAAAAGGTATAGCCTCCAACTAGACACAACTCCAGATTGACCTTCATTTTAATATGCTTAATTCACATTAAATCCCTACCCTTCCATATACAGCAATGGTGCTAACCCTTCGCACATATGGTGCATACCATCCGCACCATTAGTGTTAAGCACCCGCACCAAACCGATGGAATATCAACACACAACCCACATGATTCGTTATAGAACCACTATTCCATTCAAAGAAAGGAATTGTTTGTAAAAAGGGTTTATAAAAAGTCCTTTTCAACTTAAAAGCCAAAAAGTAATCAATTCGACTCACAGAAATTACTTAATTCCTGCAAGGCGTTGTGCCTCAGGAGAAAGGAACTTTTCTATCTTACTATAAGGAACCGTAAAGGTAGGCATTCCAATCGCATACGGACCAATCTCATATTGTCCATAAACAAAGACAACACCTTTCGGAGAAAGATAAACCTCATCCTTAGGCAGCGGGATAATCCCCTTCTCAAGAAAGAGTCCCTCCATATCCTCTTTGACACGACTACTTACATTATGCGTACCATTATCCTCTTCACAACTTCTAAAATAACTTTCCACGCCAGCTCTGAGGATAGGTTGTAGTTCCTTAACATTATTCACTTTCAAGATATTACGCAGCATAGCACCCGTCTTCGACGATGTCATATCAACTGTGTCAACGGCTAACACAATAAACTCATATAACCGCTGTTATATCAGCATACTTAGATTTAGCAAATGACACAAGACGAGTACGCCGAGATGTTGTCTCAGGCAAAAGAACAGTTCAAACAAGGTACTCCTTTGTTTGGTAAGGATGGTGCATTCCATCGTGTATTGGAAGATTTCCTCAATTCAGCTCTCGAGTGTGAGATGGACTCTCACCTTTATAACAGTAAGACATCCACAAAGATTAATCGCCGTAACGGCAAGATGTCCAAGGAGGTTCAGACAGAGTATGGTCCTGTAGAAATAGATACTCCACGTGACAGAGAAGGGAGTTTTACCCCTGAGATTATCAAAAAACGACAGACGATATTAGCAGAAGGTTTGTCCGATAAGATTATCAGTCTTTATGCTACAGGTCAGAGCATGTCTGACATAAGTAAGTTCCTTGAAGAGAACTATGGTACCAAGATATCCAAAGAGACAATAAGTAACATTACGGACAAGGTCTGGCCTGAGATAAAAGCCTGGCGCACACGCTCTTTGGAAGAAGTCTATCCGATAGTTTGGATGGATGCTATCCATTACAAGGCACATGACGACACGGGTGCTACAACATCTCGTGCAATATATAATGTCATTGGTGTTGACAAGGAAGGACATAAAGATCTTCTGGGTATGTATGTATCTCATAGCGAGGGCGCTAACTTCTGGCTCAGCGTACTTACAGACCTTCAAAACAGAGGTGTCAAAGACATTCTTATAGCTTGTGTAGATGGCCTTACGGGCTTCCCAGATGCCATCCAGAGCGTATTTCCTAAGACGGATGTACAGCTATGTATTGTACATCAAATCCGTAACTCAGTGAAGTATGTCGCCAGCAAGAATCAGAAGGAGTTCCTAAAGGATTTGAAGATGGTTTATGCTGCACAAACTAAGGAGAAAGCAGAGATAGAACTCGATAATTTGGAGAAAAAGTGGGGTAAGCAATATCCTATCGTCATCAAGTCGTGGCGTGACAAGTGGGATAACCTCTCACACTATTTTGACTATACGGAACCTATCAGACGTATCATGTATACTACCAACATTGTAGAAGGTTATCATCGTCAGATACGTAAGGTAACAAAGACAAAGGGAGTTTTCCCAACTGACGAAGCTCTCTTCAAACTCGTATATCTTGCCTATCGTAACATCAAAAAGAAATGGACTCAGCCATTGCGAAACTGGGGCCAGACAGCCCAACAGTTCGCTATAAAGTTTGGCGACCGCTTCCAATTATTATAGGTTCATGAAGTTAGGCATCCGGAAATTAGGCAGTTCAAAAATACTGTCGTATCTTTGCAACACCAAGAGAAGATGCGATGGTTTATACCACCAGCAAATTAAAAATCAGGCTGGGCATCGAGCCCAGCCTGATTTTACCAAGAGAAAGACTGCTCCGGTTTGCCCATCAGCATTACTCATGCTCCTAAAGAAATGAAGCCAATGACACAGTTCAGATGACGTACCCTATACATATGATAAAAATAAATGGTCATTGCACAATGAATACTCCACTACTATGTCTATTAATATGAGATGACTAATGCCAGTAACGAGGGGTTTTAAGATATGAAGAAAAAGAGATTAGATTATTGGAAATCACCAATACCAAGTGGAATGTATGGGGTTATAATGCGTGATATAGCTCCTAAAAATAAAGCAGACTTCGATTATTATATAAAGCATTATTAAGATGGTTTCTTTGATTATAATGAATTTGATTCAAAACCTTTAGGGGGAGCCTATATGTCACCCCTGCACTTTTTGGTCTCTCAAAAGAAGGAGGATACACATGATACCATTCTTTTAAGAAAACGTATTTTATTTGGTGTCCAGCAACAAAAAATTGCAAAATGAGCCATACGACACATTCTCACACAATATCCAACTTCCATTATCTAACACAATTAAACATCATTACCTAACACCCTCACATGAAAAAGTCCTCACAAGTAAATAAATACTAGTGAGGACGATCCAATAAATATCTTTATTCTGAAGAACGGCTTACATGTACACCATTATAATATGAAATAATGGAACCTGCATCCTATCCCACAGCCTTACTATGCCTTGATATTTGGTTCTTCCAAACCAAGGTGACGCTTCTTATCTACAACCTTCAAAGTAAGACCAATAACAAGAGCAATCACACCCAGACCAGCAAGCATAATCAGCGGAGCCGTATAGTTGAGCTGTGTTGGATCAGTAACACCTACGTTTGTCTTATCAAGTACCTTACCAATAAGGAGTGGGAACAGCCACAAACCGATGTTCTGAATCCAGAAGATAAGTGCGTAAGCAGAACCGATAATCTTTGCATCTACAAGCTTTGGAACACTTGGCCACAATGAAGCTGGTACAAGTGAGAAAGAAGCACCGAGAACGAGGATAGTTACATAAGCTACGATAACACCGCCTACCTGACTTGACTTGAACTGTGGAAGAACAAAGGCAAATGTAAGGTGACAAACTATCAGAAGCAATGAACCCAACACGAGCATAGAGGCTGCCTTACCCTTATGGTCAACATAACTACCGAGAATTGGAGTAATACCTACTGCGAGCAGTGGGAACACAGCAAAGATTGACTCAGCAGACTGACGCATATAGCCCATATAGCAGTAAACGACAAGGCTCAAAATAGACAAGCAGAGCATAGAGTTCTTCAAAGCCTTATTCTTCATGAAGTTGAACATGAAAGCAGTTGCTGCTACAACAAGCATAATAACGTATTGAACGATTGTCACACTTGAGGAAGCCCAGAATGAATCTGCAGGAAGTTCATGGAAAGTAAGGTTACACTGAAGCATATTTACAGCGTACTTTTGGAATGGGAAGATAGCTGAGTAATAAAGCACACAGAGCAATGCTACAAGCCAGAATCCCATACTTGAAAGAATCTTACCGAGGTCGCTAATCTTAAATGGATCGTCTTTCTCCTCAGCCTCACCCGTCTGTGAGTCGAGTTTCTTATCCATAAAGAAGTAAACGATGAACATCATTAGTGCAATACAGATAAGGACAACACCAAAGGCTACCGAACGAGATACATCAATACTGCCACCAAACTTTGCAAAGAAAGGAGAGAATATCATACAGGTAGCAACACCAAGACGTGCCAAAGCCATCTCTGAACCCATTGCCAATGCCATCTCACGCCCCTTGAACCACTTCACAATACCACGAGAAACAGTGATACCTGCCATCTCTGTTCCACATCCAAATATCATAAAGCCACAAGCAGCAACCTTAGCTGACGCTGGCATACCCTCATAGAAAGGAGAGACACCTAACTGCTCAAAGATAGGAATGTGGTTTAGATTGTTAGTAAACCATACGTCAAGTGCACTACCAGCAAAGCTATCACTGATAGCGTAATACTTAATCAAAGCACCTGTTAACATCACTGCACCAGAGAGAATAGCAGTGAAACGAACGCCCATCTTGTCGAGGATGATACCTGCGAAGATGAGGAAGAACACGAAGACATTAAGGAATGTCTCAGAACCTTGCATAGTACCGAAGGCGGTTGAGTCCCAACCTCTCTGCTCCTGCATTAACTCCTTAATTGGAGAGAGGATGTCAACAAAGATGTAGGCACAGAACATTGCCAGGGATAAAAGGAGGAGAGCCGTCCAGCGCATTGCTGCTGAATCTCTCAGTGTTGTTTGAATTTTATCAGTCATGATGAATTTATTAGTTAACAAGTTTACGAGTTGACAAGTAAACGAGTTATTTGTTATGGTATAAGTTAAAAGTGAACAAGTTTACGAATTGACAAGTAAACGAGTTAATACTATCAAGCATCTTGTTTACTTATAAACTCGTTCACTTGTCAACTTGCCAACTACTTCTTAAGCCAACGATCGAGCCAGTTAAAGAAGGTACGCTGCCAAAGAACTCCGTTCTGTGGTTTCAGTACCCAGTGGTTCTCATCAGGATAGAGGAGCAACTCTGCAGGAATACCACGTAGGCATGCTGCATTGAAGGCACCCATTCCCTGATTAGCATTAATACGATAGTCTTTCTCGCCGTGAATACAAAGGATAGGAGTATCCCACTTATCAACATTCAAATGAGGACTATTTGCATATGTGCGCTTAGCAGCCTCAGTCTTATCCTTGTTCCAATAAGCATCATCATACTCCCAATTGCTGAACCAAGCTTCCTCTGTATCAGTGTACATACTCTCAAGGTTGAAAGCACCATCATGTGCGATGAAACACTTGAAACGCTTGTTGTGAATACCAGCAAGATAGTAAACAGAGAAACCACCGAAAGAAGCACCAACAGCACCTAAGCGGTCCTTATCAACGAATGGAAGATTGTTAGCTGCATCGTCAATTGCTGAGAGGTAGTCGTTCATACACTGACCAGTCCAGTCGGTACTTACTTCCTCGTTCCATGCACTTCCAAAACCAGGCAAGCCACGACGGTTTGGAGCAATAATGACATAGCCATTTGCAGCCATAATCTGGAAGTTCCAACGATAGCTCCAGAACTGTGAAACAGGACTCTGTGGACCACCCTCACAGAAGAGCAAGGTAGGATATTTCTTGTTTGGATCAAAGTGTGGAGGAGTAATCACCCACTCCATCATCTCCTTGCCATCAGTTGTCTTTACCCAACGTGACTTTACATCACCCAAGGCCAACTGGTCATAAATATGTTTATTCTCAAAGGTAAGCTGTGTCTGAACGCTCGCCTTATCCTTCTTGGCTGGAGTAACAGCGAAGATTTCATTTGCTTGAGAGATACTCTGACGGATAGCGAGCAACTTCTTATCACCAAGCATTGAGATGCTTACATAGTTATGGTCACCCTCTGTCAGCTGCTTCACCTCACCCTTAAGGTTAGTCTGATAGACATTCACCGTAGCATGCCAAACACCTATGAAATAAAGGTCCTTTGAGTTAGGGCTCCATGTATATTCATCAACATTTGAGTCAAAGCTTTCTGTTACGTATGTCTTCTTGCCTGTTGACAAGTCATAAACACAGAGGCGGTTGCGGTCACTCTCATATCCGTTGTTCTTCATGCTCTGCCATGCAATATACTTGCCGTCAGGTGAGAACTTAGGATTCACATCATAACCTACATTCATATCTCCAGACTGATGGTTCACAGCCTGATTGCGCATACTCTTGGTTGCATCTATCTTTGGCTCAACATAATCTGCTGGCTTGCAGAGATTCTTTGTTTGGCGAGTCTCCACATTATATATATATATGTCAGCATCGGTAGAGATGGCATATTGCGTACCTTCCTTCTTACGACAGGTGTAAGCCACGAGCTTAGAGTCTTTGCTCCAGTCAATCTGCTCAATGCCACCGAATGGAGCCAACGGACTCTCGTAAGGTTCACCTTCAAGAACATCGACAACTGCACCAACACCCTCAGCTGTTACGTCAGCTACGAAAGGATGAGCATTTGTTGTAACATAATGATCCCAGTGACGATAGTTCATGTCAGTGATGACCATACCCGTGGCCTTTGGCAAGTCACTTGGGTTCTTCTTAATAGTCCCATAGTAAGGGATGCTCTTAATGAGAACAACGCGTTTCCGATCTGGTGAGAAGCGGAAGCCTTCGATGTCAATGTCCGACTTTGTCAACTGCTTACGATTTGTACCGTCTGCATTCATTGTCCACAATTGTCCACCAGTAAGGAATGCCAGCGTGTTGTTGTCGAGCCAAGCTGCATCACTCTCACTCTTTGCAGTAGTTGTGAGCAGACGGTCGTTCTTGCCATCAGCATCCATCACGTGTAACACCTGATGTCCTTTGTTTTCTTTAATACTGTAGTAGCCTACCTGATAGACAATCCGCTTGCCGTCAGGTGAAGCCTGCGCAGCACCGATACGTCCCATAGCCCAAAGTGCCTCAGGAGTCATGAGGTCACTTGTCAGCGTAATGTTGTTACGACCGATGTTCACATCTTGTGCTTGTGCAACGCCACCGCTCATCATAAGAGCTGCAGTCATTGCCATGGTTAAGTTTTTGTTCATAGTTATAGACCTTTCTTTTTATTATTTAGTTCATCTTGTTTACGACGAAGTTCCTCTTGCTGCTTCTGCTGCATCTCTTGTAAAGCCTGCATACGAGCAAAGAGTCCACCACCCTTATTGCTATTAGGGTTGTTCTTTCTTTCCGCACGACGAGCCTCAAGGATAGTAAGAAGTTTCTCCTCATTGGTTGTCTTGCGCAGTGTCCACATGATAGCGGCTGAGAAGAAGAGAGATATAAAGTAGTAGAAGTTCAAACCTGATGAATAGTCATTGAACATAAAGAAGAAGAAAAGTGGCATACCAAACATCATCCACTGCATCACCTTCATCTGATCAGCCTGTTGTCCTACCATCTGGTCCTTCTGCTGCTGCATGGTAAACCATGTATAAAGCAAGTTGGCACCACAGAAGAGAATACATGTCAATGAGATATGATCACCAACGAGCCAAATATCATGACCCCATGAGAAGATTGGGTCGAAGGTACTTAAATCATCCATCCAAAGGAAACTCTGACCACGAAGTTGAATAGCATTTGGAACAAAGTTGAACATCGCAATCCAGATAGGCATCTGTATCAACATAGGCAGACAGCCAGACAATGGACTAACACCATACTCAGCGTACTTCTGCATCATTGCCTGTTGCTTCTTCATCTGGTCCTCAGGCTTATTGAATTGCTTGGTAGCCTCTTCCATTTTCGGTTTCAACACACGCATCTTAGCTGAGCTCATATAGCTCTTCTTCACCATTGGGAAGGTAATCAGCTTTAATAATAAGGTAATGAGAATCAGCACAACACCCATTGGGAACACCTTACTCAACCAATCGAATACGTAAAGTGTAAACCAACGGTTGATAATGCGGAACAATGGCCAACCAAGGTAAACCAAGCGTTCCATATCAAGTTCCTTATTAAACTTGCTCTCTTTTTCAACTGACTGAAGCAATCTGAAGTCATTTGGACCAAAGTAGAACTCGAACTCAGAAGGGCGCTTACCCGTTGGGTCGAAGTTCGCTTTCATGTTAGCTTCATAGTGCTTAAGATAATGAGAAGCCTTCTCAAGTGGTGTACTCTTAAGCTTTGCGCCCGTTGCAAAGTTGTCCTTTGCAATCATCACAGCAGAGAAGAACTGGTTCTTGAATGCAATCCAGTCCACTGGGTCCTCTGTTGTTTCTTCCTTTTCAGATGTCTCACTCAAATAACTCGTACCACCATCGTGCTTCTTATAGGTAAGCGTTGCATAACGGTTCTCAAAAGTGAAACCACGTTCCTGCTGACGACAACGATCCTGCCAGTTGATGTCCATCTGGTTATAGTTTGGAGCAAAGAGTCCGTTCATTCCTTCTGCACGCAATGACATATTGAGCAAGTAATCCTTACCAAGCGTGTAGGTCAAGGTGAGCGTCTTACCCTGTCCGGCAATAGCTGTCAGCGTAACGGTAGAATCAGTCACATTTGAAGGTGTGAAGATAAGGTCTTTTGTCTCGATATTACTGTTCTTTGCAGCCAACATAAAGTTCAGGCTCTGATCATTACCACTAAACAAGGTAACATCCTTCTGATCCTTTGAGCCATCTTTGACAGCGATATCATGACCAACATAATTCTTGATAATCGCCTTTGTTACAACACCTCCCTTGGTGTTCAAAGTCAGTTCAACCTTATTATTCTTCAATGTAATGTCCTGCGCCTTACCATTCAAAGCAGCATAGAACAGAGCTGTAGTATCAGCTGACTGCGCAGTTTTCTGCTGTGCCTGCTTCTCAGCAGCAAGTTTCGCTGTCTGAGCTTTCTTAGCTGCAGCGATAGAATCCTTTACAAATTCAGCTCTTTGCTGTGCTATCTTTTCAGCTGATGGCTGCTGCCACCAAGCAAATCCAAAGAGAATCAGGGCGATAAGTACAAACCCTGTGATAGTTCTTTTATCCATTTATTTGTTTTTCTGATTTTCAATTGATGTCTTAACGAAGTCGAGGAAGAGCGGATGTGGATGGAGTACAGTTGACTGATACTCTGGGTGGAACTGTGTTCCGACGTACCACTTCAAACTTGGAATCTCAACGATTTCTATCAAGTCGCTCTCTGGGTTACGACCCACACACATCATACCATGCTTCTCAAATTCCTTCTCATAGTCGTTATTGAATTCATAACGATGGCGATGACGTTCTTGTATGTGTTCTTGCTTATAGATATTAAAGGTATGTGAACCTTGACGCAATACGCATTCATAGGCACCCAAACGCATCGTACCTCCCATATTGGTGATATTCTTCTGCTCTTCCATAATATCTATCACGTTATGGGCTGTCTTCTCATCCATCTCACGTGAGTTAGCATCTTTATAACCAAGTACGTTGCGTGCAAACTCAATCACCATCATCTGCATACCAAGACAGATACCAAAGGTTGGGATATCGTGTGTACGTGTGTAATGAGCTGCTATGATTTTACCTTCGATTCCACGCTGACCGAAGCCTGGACAAACAACGATACCATCCTGACCTTTGAGTTTCTCAGCTACATTCTCTTCTGTCAATTCCTCTGAATTAATGAAGGTTATAACTGTCTTGCGGTCGTTATAGGTACCAGCCTGCAACAATCCCTCACGAATACTCTTATAAGCATCCTGCAAGTCATACTTACCAACAAGTCCGATGTGTACCTCCTTGGTAGCCTTACGCTGACGGTCTAGAAATTCTTTCCATGGGCCTAATGCAGGTTTAGAACCCACTTCTTCACCACATTTACGAAGAATAGCCGTATCCAATCCTTGCTCCAACATGTTTACAGGAACATCATAGATACTTGGAAGATCCTCGCTCTGTACAACGCAATCGAAATCAACATTACAGAAAGCCGCCACCTTCTTACGGATATCATCATCAAGATGCTTTTCTGTGCGTAACACAAGCACATCGGGTTGAATACCCACACTCTGTAATTCTTTAACACTATGCTGTGTTGGCTTTGTCTTAAACTCACCTGCCGCATTGAGATAAGGCACATAGGTCAGGTGAAGATTTATAGCACGTTTACCCAGCTCCCACTTCATCTGTCGGATAGCCTCCAAGAATGGAGCTGACTCAATGTCACCAATCGTACCGCCAATCTCAGTAATCACAAAATCATAATGATACTTCTGTCCCAAGAGCTTAATATTACGTTTGATTTCGTCCGTAATATGTGGAACTACCTGAATTGTCTTACCCAAGTAATCACCACGACGTTCCTTGTCGATAACGCTCTTATAGATACGTCCCGTAGTCATTGAGTTGGCCTTCGTGGTCTTAATACCAGTGAAGCGCTCATAGTGACCGAGATCAAGGTCGGTCTCCATGCCATCCACTGTTACGTAGCACTCACCATGCTCGTAAGGGTTCAGCGTACCTGGATCAATGTTGATGTACGGATCAAATTTTTGAATGGTAATATTGTAACCTCTTGCTTGAAGAAGCTTACCGATTGATGACGAGATAATTCCTTTACCAAGTGAAGAAACTACGCCGCCCGTAACGAAAATGTACTTTGTTTCAGCCACGATATATGTAAGTTTAATTATTATCTTTCAAAACGAAAATCGTTGGTTCTAAACTAAAGTGCAAAGATACTAATTTTCCGTGAATTAGGTAGAGCATTAAGTAATAAAAATAGCATCAAATATTCCATTTAACTGCAACAAGTCCCAAACACAGTGCTATCGTCAATGATAACAGCGTGCCAGTCAGTACAAATTCAGACTTAATACTACGATCCCAGAGTCCTTCGTATCTATCTTCCAAAAGACATAAAATACCTCTCAGTTTCTCTGTCAGTTCTATCATTGCATCCTTTGATAGGAACGTTGAGAAAACAATATCAGCAAATATAGCAGCATACATAATATCAAACATTTATTTAAGGCATATTAACTTGTTTTATAGGATTACAAGTGTATTTACTTGTTTTGACTCATTACAAGCAGATTCGCTTGTTTTAAGACAGACATTCACTTGCTTACTCATCTGAAAAATTACGGCTCTATAACGAATCGTGTGGGTAATTCGTCATAGAGCCTAAAAATATTGTCAAAAAGTATAGCCTCGAACTAAAAAAACTCCAAATTGACCTTAGTTTTAATACGCTTAACGCACATTAAATCACTACCCTTCCATATACAGCAATGGTGTTAATCCTCCGCACATGTGGTGCATACCATCCGCACCACATGTGCTAAGCACCCGCACCAAACGTGCTAAGCACCCGCACCAAACAAATGGAATATCAGCACATAACCCCTACAATGCGTTATAGAGCCAAGATAATCGAAAGAAACAATCGCCTAAAATTTTAAAGAAACTTAAAATCCGCTTTGTTGCCGCTTTATTGTAAAACTAAAATCCTACTTTTGCAAATCATTTTGAGTCCGAAATACAAACGATAGCTTCTCGGACGCTTTAGGAAAGATGCTCGAGTGGTTGAAGAGGCACGCCTGGAAAGCGTGTATACCCCTAAAGGGTATCGGGGGTTCGAATCCCCCTCTTTCCGCAAGAAAGGTGTAAACCAGCGAATTATGCGGTTTACACTTTTTTTCTTTACCCCAAAAGAAGGAAAGCTACGAGCAATCACAAATATTCTCTCCAACATTCAGCATGTATTTTCCATTCAATTACTTGTTATACGATTTATTTTCCTATCTTTGCAAACCCAGTAAGATGAGGAATGACTTTAACCCATAACAACAACTTTGAATATCCGTAAGAGACAATGATAGATCTCGATACAACCAATATGTGCTCCCATCTGCAGAAGAAGCTTTTCAATAAAGATGGCGTTTACCACCCGATATGGCAGGCGATGCAGAATGATGGAGAGATAACTGCTGTGATTCGGTCACGTCAGTTGCATATCTATCGCAACGGCAAAAAGATATTAATACTCCCGGGCAAGGCTGCACCCAAGATTATTCGTGAAGATAGCCTCAACGAATTATTAACTAAGGACTTGCAGAAATGAGAAAAGCAATCGTCATGGGAGCCAGCAGTGGTATTGGTCACGAAGTGGCAAGACTACTCATCACACAGGGATGGACTGTAGGCGTAGCAGCTCGTCGTACAGACAAGCTGACCGACTTGCAAACGTCTGCACCAGAACGCGTTATCACTGCGCAGATTGATGTAACCAACAGTGTTGCAGATACCCAACTTCTGCAACTTATCGGACGCATGGGCGGTCTCGACCTCTATCTTCATGCAGCAGGAATCGGATGGCAAAATCCAAATCTTGATGCCAATAAGGAGCTTAAAACGATGGAGACCAATGCACTTGGATTTACAAGAATGGTTGATTGTGTCTATCGGTTTTTTGAAACCAATGGAGGTGGGCACATCGCTTGCATCACATCTATCGCTGGAACAAAAGGACTCGGTCCTGCTCCAGCTTACAGTGCAACGAAGGCTATGCAAAACACCTATCTACAAGCATTGGAACAACTCGCAAACAGCAAACACCTTAACATCCACTTCACTGATATCCGTCCCGGATTTGTTGATACTCCCCTACTTGCTGGTACATCAAACTTCCCCATGCTAATGACCACAGAGAAGGCAGCGCAAAGTATCATGAGAGCGATCAACACCCGCCGGCATGTCTGCGTCATCGATACCCGCTGGCGCATAGTCACCTACCTATGGCGACATATTCCGAATTGGGTGTGGAGACGAATGAAGCTGAATTAACCGCTATATGATGAATGGTAATAAAACGAATGCACTCGCACAAACGCAAATAAACGTCAAATAATACATTCAAAATTAAACTTTCATCCCCTCCTTTCATCTAAGCAAAGAAGTCTTACAAATTCTGAATTGTGAAAGATTGGGGATAAGATAGGTAAATGACAAAGTTTTAGTTAAGAAAAAAAATAATAAAATTATTTAGGATATGAGGAAATTCTGTTTAAAGATTCATAGATGGTTCGCCTTACCATTAGGCGTAATAATGGCTGTTTTGTGCTTCAGTGGATTGGCAATATTATTAATCAAAGACATCGCACCACTGTTTGACATGAATGCCAAAGAGTTGCCAATCTATACTGCAATCGTACGACTGCACCGATGGCTTTTTATGAAGCCTGAGAATGCACATGAAGGGGGACAATCATTGGGTCGTATCCTCACTGCCATATCAGCCATCTGTATGACGATTGTATTACTTTCAGGTGTTGTCATCTGGTGGCCAAAGACCAAGAAGGCTTTGAAAAATCGTTTGATCGTCAGCACGAACAAAGGGTTCCGTCGCTTTGTTTACGACACTCACGTATCGTTAGGAATCTATGTTGTCATCTTCCTTCTACTGATGTCGCTCACTGGTCCCGTCTTCTCGTTCGGCTGGTACAGAGCGGGTATGTCTAAACTCTTTGGACAACCAATGCCACCAAAGGGTATGAAGATCCAACAGGGCAAGGACGGAGCTAAGCAGGGCGCAACAAACGACAAGGCCTTTGCACAGGAAGGAGCAAACAAGATACAGGAACAGCCACAAGCATCTAACGCCGGAGCAAAAGATTTGAAAGGCGACCAACATGGGAAGAAGCCAAAGGGTGGAAAGCTTTTTAAACAGCTGCACACAGGAACATGGGGTGGCTGGTTCTCACGCATACTCTATGCCGTAGCGGCCTTCATCGGAGGGTTCCTACCTATTAGTGGTTACTATATGTGGTGGAAGAGAAGGAGTAAGAAGAAGAAAAAAGCTTAAACATAACTCCATAGACACGGAAAAACACACAACGTTCAAAAAACACTACTTCCAACCCCTCCCCCCCATAGGGAGGGGAGTGATTACCGAGGTACCTATTGTGTTTGGTTGACAAATTCTTTTTTATAATAAACAAGTTGTTAGTTGTGATATGCATAATTATGCATTGTAAATTACTAGCATCAAATTCTGTGTATTCTCTTGACCTTTAGGCCCCCATGGATTTTCGTTTGCTATTAGGGATCAGAGAGTTTTATTCTGCAGGTTCTGTGAGAAAAACACTTTATTCTCTGAACTCTGAAGTTTTATCGTTTTTACCTTTTTACCCTTCGAAGTACCCTTTTACTTTTCCTGCAATGGTAATCATAATTATGACGTACTGATGAGAACTCCGTTCGAATAATTATGAATTGTAGAATTACTTAAAAGTAGGTATTGTAGCATTGAGAATAACCAAGTACTTTTGCATCGCTGTTTATAGGACACTTTAAAACAGACGCAATAGAATCAAAAAAAGAACAAAATGGCTATAACGGAGATCCTTTCTGATCTACATTCAAAATTCAAGTTGATGAGATATGGCACAAATAAACTTCAGAAGTTTGTTTGTGTTGAGAAAAACGAAGTAAATATAATAAAATTAAAGTTTACTTTATTTTGACTTCCTTCTTTCGTTTTTACACCTATTATATGATATATTTGCAATATCGTAAACATATCCATGAACAATATTGCTTATAGATTCTTCACTATCAAGTATCAATGATTCAAAAGCCTATTTAGAAAATCAATTAATATAATTATATCAAATAAAACCTTGAAGAGTATGAATTTAAAAAAGACCCTTCTTTACCTATTTTTAGGTGGAATCATTCTTTGCCTGTCGTCATGTGCAAAGGAGGACGAGTTTGAAATGCCTACGTTGGTACTTTCAGAAAACACAGTAAGCTTTGACAAAGGCGTTGGTGAGAAAAACATTAGCGTGACAACCAATCAAAGCAGTTGGATTGCATCCTCTCCACAAGAGGGCGACTGGATTTCATTAGCACAGGATGGGAACGTCTTGAAGATAAAAGTCAATGAAAACAAAGTTGGAAGCGAGCGAACAAGTTATGTCCTCGTGAATGCGAATGGTGCCTCAAGTAAGATAGAAGTAAGACAGAGTTCTGCCGACGTAACACTAGACGTGGTACCGACAGCGATTTACCTTCCTCAGACAGGTGGTGAGAAGACAATCGATGTCACCACGAATTCATCTGTTTATGACGTGACGACCAGTGAGGAAGTTAGTTGGTTGAAGATTGTCAAGGGCGAAGAGGAGATCAAACTAATTGCTGAGCGTAATGACACTTATCAGAAGCGTGAGGTGAAGCTATACGCAAAGAGCGGTAACGTCATCCGCGAGATTGTTGTTGAACAATCCGGCATACAGCGTTACATCCTTCCGATTTTCCCTGGCGTACCACAGGATGTACACAAGATTATGGGCTTCGAGTTAGGGCGTGGTAGTTACCTGCGTGAATATCAGGCAGCTATGCCAGCTTACGGACTTGAGGAAACATATACCTTCATCACTCCTTCTCCAATCTTTACTTTGTTACAATACTGCAGCTCTGATGGCATCAATCCTTCACAGATTATTTGTATTGGCGATGGAAGAAAAGCTATTGATGCAGTAAAGGACAAGGCTTTCGATAAATTCCTGACTGATAATGGTTATGTACGTAGTAATTCTCAATCTAACAGAGAATATACCAATGACAAAGATTTGCTCTCATTGAAAATTTATATTTCAGAGAAGGAGAACAATGAGGGTGTAAACCTTACTTTCACTCCTATCATGAAGCAGACGGGCGACTACAAGACCTTCGCCGATCTACCATTCTATCCACTTGAACTTCTGCAGAAAGATGACGTGAAGCTGGCACAGGTACAGGCATATGAGCAGAAGGCTGGTAGCACAGAAGAAGAGCGCACACTCAACGAAAATAAGAACACTGAGGTTTCACAGATTCAGTACAAGCTGAAAGCAAACTCTGATCCTTCTGCTGCTTACGGCCGCATCCACGTGTTCTATACAACTGATAAGGATGGTGATGCCCCTGACAACTTGGGTTGTGTTCAGATTGGGGCATTGCTCTTTAAAGACACAAGCCTTGGTGTATGGAAGTATGGTAGCAAGTGGGTTGTAACAAAGGAACTTAAGAAGTTACTTGGCGAAGCTGGTTTCTCATTCCTCCGCACATCAGGCAACAACCACTTCTTCGTACGTGAAAGCGACCATTTGGTTATTGATGTCACTTGCTTATTAGACAACAATACACCTGTGCTCGCAATGCTTTACAGCTACGACCCATCTGCAACAGCAGCTGGCAGTAAGGCAGTAAAGGCACAAGCAAAGTTGGTTAAAAACTTCTCTGCTGCTACAAAAATATTGAAGTTCTAATCATGTCGTTATACCTTATTTAAATTATCTGATATGCGTATAATCAATATTTATAAGCTGCTACAGATTTCCTTGCTATGCCTATTAATGGGGATGACCATTGGATGTGCTGAGAAGGACAGCTTTGAACAACCTTATCTGAATGTTTCAGAGAAGGAGTTAGCTTTCTCTAATCAGATTGATGAGAAGAAGATTGCCGTGAACACGAACTGTAAGGAGTGGATTGCAACCACACCGAAGCCATGGGTACACCTTACTCAGAACGGAAATGAACTCTCTGTGCAGGTAGATGCTAACCCTACGGGTATGGACCGAAGTAGCTATATCCTTGTTGATGGCGGCTTGGCTGTACAGAAGATTATGGTTAGCCAGAATGCCTCAGACATCTTATTGGATGTTACAAAGGGCGAGGTTATTCTTCCACAAGCGGGCGGAACGACTACTGTTGCTCTGAAACTAGAAGGAGCAACGTATGACGTTACACAAGGCGAGAAGACTGAATGGCTGCAAGTTATCAAGAAGAAGCATGGCTTGAAGTTTGTCTCTCAGCCAAACTATGATGTCACAGAGCGCACCTCAAAGCTTACACTAAACATAGCGGGAAAGAACTACGATATGGTTGTGAAGCAAGCTGGTGTGTCACTCTTTGTCTTAGCTTGTAATCCAGGTAATCCTTTCAGTCTGCATAAGATGATGGACTATGAGTATCGCCGCGGTAGTTTCCTGACGGAATATGGCGGCCCTGACGAGGTAAACGGCATCTTTGAAGAGAGTTACTTCTTCAAGACACCATCACCTTTATTCAAGGATGTTGTCTATGTACATGATACAAAGCATTTTGTACCAACTCGAATCTATACACGTTCACTGACAAGAGAAGGCGTTAATTCAGTTAAGACACAGGCGTTCCAAGAGTTTATGAAAGCCAATGGATATACACGTGACGAAAGAGATACAAATCATTACGTCAACGTAAAGGAGGCTTTCACGATGGATGTAGATATCCGAGAAGAGAATAATAGTGTTGTATTATTCTTCTATCAGATGCATACGCAGGATCGTAGTTATCCAACCTTTAGCAGTCTTGACCTTGGTCCTATTGATCTCTTAAATAAGAATGACAAGAAGGTTAGCGACGTTGAGAAGTACGAAAAGAGCAAAAACAGCGAGGAGATGAAGCGTCAGATGTCTAAGAGCAATGAAGTGGAAGCACTGCTCTTCCAAACAAATGACCCTATACAGATTGCACGTACCTACTTCTTCTACCTTGGCAGCAATGCCTCTACACCAAAAGAGAAGGTGGGAAGCCTTGAGCAGTATAGTTTGTTCTACAGTCAGCCAAACTTAGGTTTATGGCAGTATGGTAGAGAATGGTTCGTCACACGTGAGTTTGACAAACTGCTTACTTCAAACAACTTTGAGTTTGTTGGCTACAATGGTAAGCATAACGTCTATGCACGTCGTTCTGACAACCTGACCTTGGCTATCTCTGGTGGAGAATATGCCGATGTTAACAATGGTAAGGCCGTCATGCAGATTACAGTTCTCTACAAGGCTAATGTCTTTGCAGGAAGTAAAGAACAGCGTATGGCTAAGGTAGAACGTATGCTCAAACAACACAATCCAAGCAAATAATATTGAAAGAGATAGTAATGAGAAAATCTATTATATACTTATGTGCGTGTGCCATCTCTGGTATGATACTCGCTACATCGTGCCAAGATGGTTTTGACGCTGATGCTACTGCGTCAAACACACGTACGGTCAACATTGACAAAAACCTTTTTGCTGTAAAAGGTTGTATCAACGTAAAGCTGGCGAAAGGTACAAACCAGTCTATCCCAACAACTCGTAGCGGTGGTGTTGAGATGCAGAGTGTTCCTTCTGAAATCGCCTCTGCAATGCAATATTCAGGTGCCTATAAGATGGAAAGGGTATTTAAGCCCGCTGGCGAATATGAAGCCCGAACCATAGCTGCTGGCCTCGACCGCTGGTACACCATCTACTTTGACAAGTCTAAAGATGTCGCTGCCGTATTGGAGCAGTTCAATAAGGCCGAGGGCGTTGAGTGTGCTGAGCGTGTGTTGCCAATGGCAAGGCCGGAGGTAAAGTCTGTACCTTACAGTCCTTCTGGGGCAAGCATGCAGACTACAGGAAGCAATTTTAATGACCCTCTCTTAGCCAAACAGTGGCATTACTACAATGATGGTTCAGTAAATGCACGTGCGATGAAGGGTGCTGACTGTAACGTAAAACCTGTTTGGGAAAAGTACACTACAGGTAAGAAAAACGTTATTGTAGCGGTTGTCGATGGTGGTATTGACATCACACATGAAGACTTGATTGACAACCTTTATGTCAACGAGAAGGAGAAAAATGGCCAACCTAATGTCGATGATGATGGCAATGGCTTTGTTGATGATATCTATGGTTACAACTTTGTGACAGCTAAAGACGTTGTTGGCGGAACTATCGAACCCGATGATGGCGGACACGGAACCCACGTTGCGGGTACTGTTGCTGCTCGCAACAACAACGGTAAAGGTGTGGCAGGTATCGCAGGTGGCGATGGCTCTGCTGATAGTGGCGTGCGTCTTATGAGTTGTCAGATCTTTCGAAACAAGGAAGAGCAGGGCGATGCGGCTGCTGCTATCAAGTATGCTGCTGATAACGGAGCTATCATCTGCCAGAACTCATGGGGCTATCAATCAAATGCAGGTGTCACCTCTATGCCTCAGCTACTAAAAGAAGCTGTTGACTACTTCATCAAAATGGCTGGTTGTGATGCGAACGGCAATCAACGTGCTGACTCTCCAATGAAGGGTGGCGTGGTAATCTTCGCGGCTGGTAACGAGAACAAGGAGTTCTCAGCTTACCCTGCTTGCTATGCACCTACGGTTTCTGTGGCTGCAATGGCATGGGACTTCACGAAGGCAAGTTATAGTAACTATGCAAAATGGGTGACCATCACAGCACCTGGTGGCGACCAAGACCGCTTTGGAACTGAAGCTGGCGTATTGAGTACCGTACCAAAGAAGATTGCTGCATCGGGTTATTCTTTCTACCAAGGTACTTCTATGGCGTGCCCACATGTTTCAGGTATTGCTGCCCTCATCGCTTCTTACTTCGGTAAACAAGGCTTTACCAATGAAGAACTGAAGACACGATTGACTACTGCTTACAGACCTTACAACATCGATGAGCATAACCCAACCTACAAAGGTAAGCTTGGTAAGGGTTACATTGATGCTGAAGCAGCTTTTGAATCAGACACAAAGATAGCTCCTGAAAAGGTTAGCAAACTCACACTGACACCCGACTTCGTTGATATCAATGCAGAGTGGAGCATAGCAAAGGATGAGGATAAGACTGCTGCTTTCTATAGAGTCTATATTGCTCAGGGCGAGCTGACATCTGACAAGCTCAAGGATATGCCTTATATAGAAATCAATGGTATGGGACATAGCTTAGGCGAAACCCTTAAATACGACTTTGATGACTTGAAGGATAACACCACCTACAGCGTTGCCGTAGTGGCTGTTGACCGTTGGGGTAACCTTTCCGAACCAAAGATTCAGCAATGTACAACTAAACTCAATCACGCTCCAGAGGCTACGGGCTTCCCAACAGAAGCCATCGAAGTGATGGAGAATGAACGTAAGTCGTTCAGCTTCAACGTCGCCGACCCTGATGGTCAGAACTGGGATGTTAAAGCAACGGGTGAGACAAAGGGCGTTTCTTACACTGTTAAAGGCAATACTGTAACTGTCAACATTGTCCCTGTACTTGAGGCAGGTAGTTATACGTGTACCTTTGTTCTCTCTGATGACTTAGGAGCAAAGGCTGAGAAGAACTTTACCTTTAAGATTATAAAGTATTTCCCACCACAGCTAACAAAGCCATTCGAGAACTATATCATCGGTTTGGATGAAGGAGTTGTCACGATTCCATTGTCAGGACATTACTCTCACAGCAACAATACGCAGCTTACTTATAAGGCAAATGCTGCCAATGGAAGCATCGCTACAGCTACGATAAGCAATGACAACCTTCAACTAAAACCTATGGCTAAGGGTGTCACTCGTATAAACATCGCTGCTACAGATGGTCGTGAGACATCTTCTGATGGCTCATTCCAGGTACGTGTTGTTGAAAAGAAGTCGGCTCCTGTTTATGCTGTCTATCCTATTCCTGTACAAAATGATATCCACGCCTTACTCAATCCTGAAGTGAAGCAGGCTGAACTTATCATCAGTTCAACTGTGGGTGAGCGTGTGATGAAGGCAACTGTGACTGCCGATAAGAACAATGTGGCAACGCTTGACCTCTCTAAGCTCAATCCAGGAACCTATAAACTTACTGTATATACCAGTAAAGGCAACCATACCCAGATGTTCATTAAACGATAAACACAACAAGTATGAATACAAAACATATCATTCTCTTGGCTTGCGTAGCACTTCTCGGTGCTACGCAGGCGAATGCCCAAGGGCAAGACCTCTCAATATTAACAGCTAACCCTGATGCTCGAACAGCTGCCATGGGTAATGCGTCGGCTGCAGCTGAGGGGATGTATCTATACAATAATCCTGCTGCCATCTTCGCTACTGACAAGAAGTTCACTGCAGATGCTTCTGCCTCTCTCTTTGAAAAGGCAGAGGGTGCTGATGGAACCTTCGGCATTTACGCTCTTTCTGCTGGCTATAAGTTGGCTAAGCGTCATGCTGTCTTCGCTGGTTTCCGCTATGCTGGAGGACTAAGTCTAAAGGGTTCCGACCTCTTTGGCAATCCAACTAAGGACTATAAGCCTTATAACTGGACCCTCGACTTGGGTTATACCTATTTCTTTGGTAAGGGATTCGCTGCCTACGCAACAGGAAGTCTTATCTATAGTCACCTCTCAAAGAATGCTACGGGAGCCGCTTTCTCTGTGGGTGGAGCCTATCAAAACAACGAGTTGACCCTCGCCAACAAACCTGCCAACCTCATGCTTGATGCAAAGGTGGGTGCAATTGGTCCTCAACTCGACTATGGTAACAAGCACAAGACGACGCTCCCAACCTATCTTGCCGTAGGTGGTGCGCTGTCTGTAGAGGTAGCAGAGAAGCATCAAGTTGCTGCAGCCTTGTCTTCTCGCTACTTCTTCCAACCATCAGAGAACAAAATCTTTATGCTTGGTGGCGGACTTGAATACACCTATAACAAGATGGTATCTGTACGTGCTGGCTATGAATATGGTGACCACGACCTCAGTCACATCACAATGGGTGCGGGCTTTAAGTATCACGGATTACGTTTGAACGGAGCATACAACCTAAAGACAGTAGACACAGGAAGTAGCTACTGTACCATAGGTATTGGCTATGATTTCTAAAACAAGGACAAACACAACAATTCATTTAATCAAAAGTAACAGTTATGAAAAGAACTTTATTCTCAATTTGTGCATTAGTACTGAGCCTTACAGCTTCCGCTCAGATAATAAAGGACACACCTAAAGGTAAGCTGATAGAAAACCTGTATCGCTCAAGCAAGTCTTGGGTTAAGAAGGGTTGGACAGGTATACAAGCAGGCAGATATGAAGGCTTGGTATCTAAGATTGTTATCGGCGAAGATGGCTGTATTTACATTTACAATCCACTATCAGGCCTCGACAGCAAATCATGGTTGAAGCTTGAAAGACAAACTGATGGCAAGTATAGAGCAATGCTACCACAGGCGATTCTTACAGACGACTATGGTGGGGACGATGAGGAGGAGGAAAGTAGCGAGCGTACAATCACCCTCAATCGTATGGTTTCTACTGATAATGGAAAGAGTTACGAGCCTGTTGGTACAGCTTTTAACTATGTTGATTTCACTTGGGAAAACAATAAACTCGTGATGAAAGGTATGGGTCAGAAAGCGCAAATATGGGCTGCTGCCTATGAAAATAGCTGGCAAAACAACTATGGTGGTGACTGGACTCTTACGATTGAGCCACTTGGCGAACAGCTAATTACGCCTCCTTCTACAGCAACAAAGAGTCAATATATTGTTTCCTCTAAGTCTGAACCTTCGCCACGTATTGTTGAAGCGATGACAGATAACAACGATATCTACATCAAAGGGTTGTTCAAGGCTGAGAAACTCGCAAACGTTTGGGTGAAACTTACCAAGCAGGGCGACAAGGCTGTCATGTCTACTAATCAGTATTTGGGTATTACCCAGAAGACAGACTTTAAGAAATACGATGCTGATAAGTCGGAGTATCACACCTTTGCCGCAGCTTTCGAGAATGAAGAAAAGACCGCAGAGAACCTTGAGTTCAGCATTGATGCAACTGGTAAACTGACTACTTCTAAGATTCTTAGAACTTCTTTAGGTAAAGCAAGTAATGAAAACATTACTGGTGAAGACTATATAGAGAGCTATGAGAATCTTGTCTTGACTCCTTATAGTCAGCAGGCTGTAGCCAACCCTAAGACCCCAACCCTACATTATTGCTCTGCTTCACTAAGTTATGACTACTCTATTACTACAACGACTTTAGCATTCTATGTTGATAATGTAGATGTTAATGGTAACTACCTCAACCCAGAGAAGATGTATTATAACGTCTATGTCAATGATAGTGCAACGCCATACATCTTCAAGAAGTCACAGTTCGTCTATATGGATGAGAATGAAATGACGAACATTCCATTTAACTATAAAGACAGATTGAATAGCGACTTTAAGATTGACAAAAACGAGCGTTTCGTTCACTTCTATGATAATGGCATCCGTACGCTCAAGGTCGTAATGGTTTACGAGGATGGTGGTAAGAAGTATTCAAGTGAACCACTGAGCACCGCTATCACTACTGGTATCGAGAGTGCAAACTTCAACAAGACTACAACAGAAAAGTATTATACTGTTGATGGTCGTCAGATTCAGAAGCTACAGAAGGGTCTTAACATCATCAAGTCTTCTAATGGTACTACACGTAAGGTGGTTGTCAAGTAAACAAGTTGACGAGTAAACAAGTTGCTTGTATAGTTGACAAGTGAACAGGTTTACAAGTTAACAAGGTAATTGTATTGTTGGTAGGTAGACGAGTAAATGGTTATATCCGTTATAACTAATAACTCGTTTGCTTGCCAATTTTCGTTACTAACAATTCATAATTATTCGAACAGAGTTCTCATCAGCACGTCATAATTATGATTACTGATATAGAGAAAAGCAAAGTTCAAAGTTACACTCACACCCATCTTGTTATAATTTTTCACACATCATGTCTTATAGCAGATTTACTTCACATCATTTTAACATTTAAAATTCAAAATGGGAAGTAAACATTCTAAACACAGAACATTCAGTGAGGACTTTATTCTCACTTTACTTCGTGAGTATTACTCATCAGAAGTGTCAATTAATTTCATCTGTCGTAAGTACGGCATTAATAGTGCCAGCTTTTATCAATGGCAAAAAAAGTATGATTTAGATGAAAAAAAGCTATCTTTGTCGCATGATATTATTACTAAAGTAAAAGCTATGCGTAGTAAGAAAGCTATGGAGAAAGTCCCTCTAACTCGTGAGGAAGAGCTTGAAGAACAAGTATCGAATTTGAAGAAAGCTTTGGAGTATTCTGAACTTCGCAATCAAGGTTTGATGAAAGTCATAGAGATAAGCAGTAAGGAATATGGTGAGGATTTGCTAAAAAAGCTGGCGCCAAGCAGTAGACAGCCTTCGAGTCAGCAACCCTTGTTTATCAATTGGGCTGCTGAGTGGACTGTTTGGCAAGACTCGTGAAGGCTATTACTCTGTGAGTAAAGAGAAGAGGGAGCATCGTAAACTTACTGAGAAAATTGTCGTACGTGCAGTAATGGATGTTCGTGCAGATGCTCCTCGAATAGGTGCACAGAAACTTTTGCACATGCTTATGGATATCTATCCTGGCTTAATGCTTGGGCGCGACAGGTTCTACCAGCTAATGCACAAGCATCACCTTATGCTGAAGCCATCCAGATGTCGCCACACCACGAACTCCAATCACAACTATTTCAAGTATAAGAACACGGCAAAAGGAATGGTTCTTACACGTCCTGCACAACTCTGGGTAGCAGACATCACATATATAGATACTGAGGATGGTGTGGTCTATCTTCACCTCATAACCGATGCATTCACTCATGAGATAATCGGATGGAAGCTTTCTGACAGTCTGCAGGCTGTCAATACGCTTGCTGCCCTAGACATGGCAATAGAACATTCACAGGGTATGAATCTCTCGCTGATGACGCACCACTCTGATCGTGGGGTTCAATACTGCAGCAACGCCTACGTGGCAAGGCTGGAGAGTATACACTCGGGCATAAGCATGACTGAAGACTACAACCCTACAGATAATGCAATCGCCGAAAGAGTGAACGGAATAATAAAGCAAGAGTGGCTCTACCACATGAAACGACCGAAGAACCTCGATGATGCACGATGCACTATTGCTGGTATCATAGACTTCTACAACAATAAGAGACCCCATATGAGCAACGGCATGCTTACGCCAAGACAAATGAGAGAAAAGCACTGCAATGTAGCATAAGGGTTTCTGTGCGTTTCATGGTATTAAATTTTGTAAGTTGAAGGAAAAATACTAACTTTGAACATGTGCTACACACGTTCAGACTTCGTTGTCAAGATTTATGACTATGTAAAGCGAATCAGTAAAGTTTCCATGGGGGTGTAAAGCTGTTCAGGAAGCAAGTAAAAAATGTGTAAACCAATTTAGTAACAATAACCAGAAAAGTGTGAAGTAAATTTAGGCATAGTCACTTCGTGTCAAAATATTTCAAATATCGAATTCTAATTTATGCCCATTTACCTTCTAAAAGATGCCCAATTGGCTTGCAAAAGATGCCCTTTTGAAGTCCAACTAACGCCCTTTTGGACCCTTACTAACGCCCTTTTAGAACACAATCTTACAAGTATTTGATTCTCTGCAAGTTACAAAACCACCAAGATTAGCCCTTTTAAGACCATTTTTCGACCCAAAACACACCGATTTTTGTAAACATATTTCACCCTCACCCTACATTATCAACTAATTACCTCATCCCCCAAAAAACCTGTTAAACATGTTACCCTGTCTCCTTGTCCCCCTGTTACTCTGTCTCCCCTTACCCTATCCGCAAACAACTTGTTTACTTGTCAACTCGTCAACCAGTCAACTTGTCAACTCCTCAACTTATCCACAAAACCTAAGGTATTTTTGTGTTATTTTAATATCTTTGCATAATCATTAAAGAGTCAATACGCAAAAAGAAAAATAAGACAATGACAAGTACCGAACTTAAAGACCTCGAAGGCCGTCTGTGGCAATCTGCCGACATGCTGCGTGCTGGCGCACACCTTGCAGCCAATAAGTATAGTCAGCCTATCCTTGGACTTATCTTCCTCCGCTATGCTGATGTGCTATTTAAGCAGCATAAGGAGGAGATTGACGCAGCCTATAACGAGTATAAGGGCACACGCATGGAGCGTAGCTATAAGGACATAGCCATTGAGAAGTGTGGCTTCTTCCTGCCTGAATGTGCTTATTTTGACTATCTCAATGATGCTCCCGACGATGCCCAAAAGGCGTTGTTAGTAAAGGCTGCTATGGAGGCGATTGAGCAGGAGAACCCACGCATGGACGGCGTTCTGCCAAAGGAGGTCTACGGACAGTTGGTACCAGAGGAAGAACCAGAGCTACTGAGCCGCATCGTACGTGTATTCAAAGACATCCCTGAGAATATCAGTATTGACATCTTCGGACAGATTTACGAATACTTCCTTGGCAACTTCGCCCTTGCTGAAGGTCAGGGAGGAGGAGCCTTCTATACCCCAGCCAGTGTCGTACAGTATATGGTTGAGGTCTTACAACCTGCCACTGGCGATAAGAAGTTTCTTGATCCTGCCTGCGGTTCGGGCGGTATGTTCGTTCAGGCGGCACGCTATATGCACCGCCACAATGCCACTAACGAGCAGATGATGAACTTCCGTTGCTATGGCGTGGAGAAAGAGCCAGACACGGTGAAGTTAGCAAAGATGAACCTGCTACTCAACAATGTGCGTGGCGAGATTACGGAGGCTAACTCCTTCTATAGCGACCCTTACAATGCTGTCGGTCAGTTTGATTATGTCATGGCTAACCCTCCATTTAATGTCGATGAGGTAGTCGTTGAGAAGGTGACAGACGATGCACGCTTTAACACCTACGGTGTACCTCGTAACAAAACAAAGTCTGCAAAGAAGGCTTCTGACAAGAAGGAGACCGTACCTAATGCCAACTACTTATGGATTGGCTATTTTGCTACAGCCCTCAACGAGCAAGGTAAGGCAGCACTTGTCATGGCAAACTCTGCCAGTGATGCAGGAGGTAGCGAACTGGAGATACGTAAGAAGATGATTGAGGACGGCATCATCAGTCAGATGGTGACTCTCCCCAGCAATATGTTCTCTACCGTAACCCTCCCTGCCACACTCTGGTTCTTCAATAAGAAACGACCAAAGAAAGACGAGATTCTCTTTATTGATGCTCGTAACATCTTCACACAGGTAGACCGTGCACACCGTAAGTTCTCTGAAGAGCAGGTGAAAAGCCTTGGAATCATCTCTCGCCTTTACGAGGGCGACAGCGATGCTTTCTGGGCATTGGTCGATGAGTATAAGGCAGAGGGCAAGCAGAGCGAGGCAGACTGGCTTTTAGAACGCTGGCCAGACGGCAAATATCAAGACATTGTCGGTCTGTGCAAGGTAGCGAAACTTGAAGGCGAAGACGGCATTATCGACAACGATTATAGCCTCAACGCAGGACGATATGTGGGCGTGGTGATTGAAGACGATGGAATGACCGAAGAAGAATTCCGCACCGAAATGCTATCGCTAAACTCGGAGTTTGCAAAGCTATCCGCTGAAGCGAAGGACTTGGAGAGTGAGATTGATAAGAACTTAAAGGAGTTGTTGGGCTAAGGAGAGTATGGAAACGATTCGATTCGATGATTTTATCAGACTTAACCGTGGATTTGATTTACCAGATTATAAGATAGAAAAGGGAGAATATCCTGTAATAACATCTACCAATATAAAAGCCTTTCATAAAGAATATAAAGTGGAAGGTCCTATGGTTGTTACTGGACGTTCAGGAAGTTTAGGTAAAGTTCAATATATAGAGGGAAGATGCTGGCCTCTAAATACGTCCTTATATGTTAAAGACTATAAGGGGAATTTTCCAAGATATGTGTATTACTTCTTACAAATGATGCATTTAGAACAATATAATGCTGGAGTAGGTGTACCTACACTGAATCAAAATCACTTACATTCTCTTAAAATTAAAATACATGAAAAAAAGCTTCAACAGAAGATAGCCTCTATCCTTTCCGCCTATGACCGCCTTATCGAGAACAACACTCGTCGTATCCGTCTGTTAGAACAGATGGCAGAGAACCTTTATAAAGAGTGGTTCGTCCGTTTCCGATTCCCTGAACACGAGAATGTAGAAATGGTTAATGGACTACCTAAAGGGTGGAAGGTAAAGCGTTATGAAGAAGAATTAAATATTCGATATGGGAAAGGGTTATCTACCGAACAATTAAAGGAAGAAGGATACCCTGTATTTGGTAGCAATGGACAGATAGGCTTTTATGATTCATATATGTATGAAGATCCACAAATTCTTATATCTTGCCGTGGTGCATCTTCTGGTATTGTGAATATCTCATTGCCGAAATCATTTATTACGAGTAATTCTCTTATATGTGAACGAACAGAAAAAACGGAATCTCTATATGAGTATTTAAAGTATTATTTCTTAAATAATAATCTTGTACAATATCAAACAGGATCAGCACAACCACAAATAACAATTAACAACATTGTGAAACTGAAGCTGTTAGTACCAGAACTAAAAGTACAGAGAAGTTTTTCAGAAAAGATTAGAGTAATAGACATGGAGATTTATAACCTCCAATCACAAATCCAACTCCTCACTCGCCAGCGTGACCTTCTCCTTCCCCGTTTGATAAGTGGCAAACTTGAAGTAAAATCTTAACAAAATAGTCTATTATGAAATCGTTTATCAGTGAAGACGACATAGAGCAGACCCTTTGTACCCGACTATCGCAACCAGAGTTCGGATGGAAGCGTATTGAGTGTGACCCGAGTGTGGAGGCACAAGACGACGTTAGCAAGACGGGGCGACGCAACTCGTCAGAGTGCATCTTACCTGCGGTGTTCCTTACTGCCTTAGAACGACTTAACCCACAGATTGACAAGAGCATCTTAGCGCAGGTTGTAGCCGACTTCCGTAAGGACTATACGGGTAAGGACATGATGGACACAAACTATAAGTTCTATAACTATCTGCGCAATGGCATCAATGTAAAGGTAAAGAAGAATGGCAAAGACGACTTTGACATCGTTCGGCTGATAGACTTTGATAATGTAGAGAACAACGACTTCCACTGTGTCAACCAGATGTGGATAAAGGGTAGGATTCGTTATCGTCGCCCTGATGTCCTCTTGTTTGTCAATGGACTTCCAATGGTCTTCATCGAGTTGAAGAACTCAACCGTAAAGATAAAGGAAGCCTATGAGAAGAATCTCGTTAGCTACCGAGAAGATATACCCAATATCTTTGCACTAAACCAGATATGCGTACTCTCAAATGGTATGCAGACGAAGTTGGGTGCTTGGAACTCTAAGTATGAATTCTTCTTCGACTGGCTAAAGGTCAACGATGAACATGAGAAACTCGACCGTGAGCATATAGCCGAGTATGGTCTTTCAATCATCAACCTCATTGACGGTCTTTTCCGCAAGGAACGCCTGTTAGACTATATAGAGAACTTTATCTTCTTTGACAATAAGCGCGTGAAGATTATCGCTAAGAACCACCAATACTTAGGCGTAAACAACCTCATGAAGAGCGTGGAACGCAGAGAAGAACTAAAAGGAAAGTTAGGTGTGTTCTGGCATACGCAGGGCTCGGGCAAGAGTTATTCGATGGTGATGTTTGTAAGAAAAGTAAGGCGTAAGCTAAAAGGCAACTTCACCTTCCTCGTCATTACCGACAGAGACGACCTCGACACACAGATACACAAGACCTTCGTGCGCAGTGAGGTTATTGGCGAGAAAGAAGAGTGCCAGCCAAAGAATGCAGCTCAACTGCGTGAGTTCCTTAGTGGTAATAAACCGATGGTCTTCACGCTGATACATAAGTTTCAGTATGATAAGACAAAGAAATATCCCATCCTCTCTGAGCGCAATGACATCTTTGTCTTAGTAGACGAAGCACATAGAACACAGTATAAGCAGTTGGCAGAGAATATGCATACAGGTCTGCCTAATGCTAACTACATCGCCTTTACAGGAACCCCTTTGTTAGGTTCAAAGCGATTGACCAACCAATGGTTTGGTGACTATGTATCAGAATATAACTTTGCACAAGCAATTGAAGATGGTAGTACGGTGCGCCTGTACTATAGTCGTCGAGTGCCAGAGGTGGGATTAGAGAATAACTGGCTTGACTCAGACATTGACAAGATAGTCGAAGAAGAAGAACTCAACGATAGAGAAAGAGAACTCTTAGAGAACTCCTCCTCACGTATCTTAGAGGTAATCAAGCGCGACGGACGTCTTGACCGTATTGCACAAGACATTGCCCACCACTTCCCAAGACGAGGTTTCTTAGGAAAAGGAATGGTGGTCAGTGTTGATAAGTACACGGCTGTGAAGATGTATGAGAAGGTGCAACACTACTGGGGAGAAGAGAAGAAAGCCCTCATCAAGGAGCGCAATGCAGCCAAGACGAAGGAAGAACGTGACGAGCTGACAGCACGATTAGACTATATGAATAAGGTTGAGATGGCTGTCATCATCAGTGAAGAGGCTGACGAAGTAGAGAAATTCAAAGCGCAAGGATTAGACATCACTGTTCATCGCAACAAGATGAACGAGATAACACCTGAGGGAAAAGACATTGAAGACAGATTTAAAGATAAGGACGATCCGCTAAGTTTGGTCTTTGTATGTGCGATGTGGCTCACAGGCTTTGACGTCCCTTCCCTCTCAACCCTTTATTTAGACAAGCCGATGAAGGGACATACACTGATGCAAGCGATTGCTCGTGCCAACCGTGTATTCCCCGGTAAGAACTGCGGTATCGTGGTTGACTATGTCAATGTGTTTAAGTATATGCAGCAAGCACTGTCTGACTATGCCTCAAATGGTGAGGAAGGTGCAGAGTTCCCAGCAAAGGATATTACGCGGTTAATCACAACCATTGACGGTTGTATTGAGGAGTGCGACTCCTTCTTACAAGGTTTAGGGATAAGATTAGATAAGATTATCACCGATGGTGACACACTTGACAAACTGGAGTCCTTGCGATTGGCATACGACAAAATCCTTGAGAAAGACGAGAGTAAAAACAGGTTTAAGGTGATGAGTAACCTTATGATGAACCTGCATGATGCTGCAAAGCCAGAGATATTTGAACTTGGATGGCAGAATGAGAAGTTCTCTCCACTGAGTTATCTCAATGGGCTGTTCTGTAACAGAATAGATGATGAGAAACTAAGAAGGGCAAAAGAGAAGATGAGCTACACACTGGACGATAGCGTTACGGTGATGGTTGCAGAAGACAAGCCACAATATAGTATTCATCAGAGTAAGGTGATCGACTTAAGTAAATTAGATATAGAAAGTATTCGTAAGTCTATCAATGCAACACCTTATAAGTCAATGGAGATTGATAACCTCCGCACCTTTATAGAAACAGCTTTGGAACAGTTGATTAATAAGAACTGTACCAGAGTGCCATTCTCCCAAAGATACAAGAATATCATTGACACCTATAATGCAGGTGGTACGGAGAATGAGGATTACTATGAGAAGTTGTTACAGCTGATTGATGAACTCAAGAAAGAGCAGGGACGGTCGGCAGATATGGGATTAAAGGAGGAAGAACTTGAAATCTACGACCTTCTTATCCAAGGTAGAAAGCTAACAAAGGATGAAGAGAAGGAAGTTATCCTTGCTTCTAAAAACCTCTATAACAAGTTGGTGGAGGAAAAAGAAAGATTGTTGGTGGTTGACTGGTATAAAGACCCACAACCAAAGACAAAGGTGTTGGGACTGATACAACGGTCGCTGGATAAGGATTTGCCAAAGACCTATGATAGGGAGGTGTTTTCGAACAAGACAAACCTGCTGCTGGATCACTTTGTAGATATGGCTGTACAGGGGTATGGTTGGATATCATAATGGTTAGGTCTATGCCATGCCATAATGGTTGGAGCTATGCCTTCTCATTAAGATAAACGAACAGCCTACATATATCTGTACATAGATGTGCCTTGCATTCCTATCATGAATTAATTACCTTTGCAACGGTAAAGTTCAAACCTCAATGCTCAAACTTCAAAAGATAAAAACTCATATCATAAAGTTCAAAGTTCAAACCTCAAAGTTCAAAAGATAAAAGAGTTCAAAGGATAAAAAACTCATATCATAAAGCTCAAAGTTCAAACATCAAAGTTCAAAGGATAAAAGAGTTCAAAGTAAAAAAAGAGTCGGACATCGCTGTCCGACTCTTTTATATATTATTTCGGCTTATGTGACAAAAGTGTGCTTATTTTAGCGTCGTTTTCTCTTATGTGACAAAAATGTGCTTAAAATCTCCCATTCCCCTTTTATTTCTTAGGAGAATGGGACTTTATAAAGTCTTGGATGAAGATCTTTCTTCTTTCCATACTGATCCCCTTGTGTAGGTTCAATTTTGTCTTTAAATCTGCATTGAGTGATTCAATGGCATTGTTTGTATTTGGCATCTTCAATTCAGGGTAATCATAGTATGTCCACAATGACGACATATTCCTTTTAAGGCTCAAAAAAGCACTACGTAGAGCTTTATGAGTATAATGTGATTTTCCATCTTCTGTTGTTGTCCGTTCCTTAAGAAAATCCTCCCACTTGGTGTACCATTCCTTTAAAGCCCCAATAAAGGACTCCTTGTCCGTATGACATAACATCTTGGATAATTCAAGCAGTTCTTTTGAAGCCTCAAGCTTGGGTCTTGAAGTTAGTTTTGTCTTTATAGTCATTACTTGATGGAACTGGCATAATTGGAATTTATAATTGGGAAAAGCTTGCCTAAGTCCCTTAAAACCATCGCATACAAGCCCTTGAATGGTATACCCAAGTGACTCCAAGTAGCTTATGCCCTCCTTATAGTCTTCAAGACGTTCATGCCTATTGATAAACTTAAACCAAAGTACATCACCAGACAATGAATCCTTCATGATAACGACACCAAAATTACGTCCCCAATAGGTGGCATCCATTAAAACCACTACAGGGCGAACAAGAAGGTTGGGAAGTTCTTCTTTATAAGATTTGGTGAGTTTTCTATAAATTGTCCTGGTTGAAACTCCGTACTCCTCTGATAGATCTTTGACTGTTAGATTACCCTTGGAATAACGATTATTGACAATGGTATTGGTAAGGCGATTATGTCCAACAAAGCTCCTCTTACAGCACTTACAATACCAGCGTTGACTACCATTAAGATGACCACGTTTTATAGTCGATTTTGAGCCACAATAAAAGCAGATTTTTTGCCATAAAAATATAAATAAAACAAAGATAATGATTATTAGATAGTTACAAGGATTTTAAGCACATTTTTGTCATATAGGCCATTATTTCTTTAAGGGGAAACCTTATTGAAGATCCTTCATTGTGACAGGCTGAGCGAGAGTAGCAAACTCAAGACCACCAGTAGTACACTCAATACCCTTAGCAGCATCCTTAATCTTATTGCCATTTACGGTCTCTGAACCATCCATCTTGAAATAGAGTTCCAGACCATCAGACTTAGGATTAACACCTAACATATTCTGCTTAATCTGATTTTCGGTACGAGCAACACTCCATACACGAACCTCACTCATATAACCATAGAATGGACGTTCACCCCAAGGGAAGCCCGGAATCTTACCAATGTTGAAACCAACATCAGCGTTAGGATCGAAGCCAGAGATATTCCATGCAGACTCAGCCCACTTCGTACCATTGAGATACATAACGGTCTTACCCGTTGCTTGATCGAAGGTTACTGCCACATGATACCACTTATTAATCTGAAGTTTCTCAGGTGCTTCGTAGTGCTGTCTACCTGCTATCTGAAGAATACCAGCAGAGATTCCACCACCAACATCACCAACACGGAAAATCATCAGACCCTCAGAACCCATGATGGTACAGTTGCTGCCCCACCAAATAGAGTGAACCAATGCCTCATAGGTGAAGGACTTAAAGTAGGTTCCTGCTGGGAACTTCACAGAGATATACTTATTATAGAAATCACCAGCCTTCGTAATCTTGACAGGTTTAGCCAAAACAATATACTCAACGTCCTCACCATCAATGATAGGTGTAGAAGCAGAATGAAGCTTGACAGGCAACATATAGTTCTTACCTGCCTCTAACTGATCAAGATTGTTAAGCGTCAACGACACCTTGTCAGCATAGATGCTTCCTGCAGCTATTGTTGAAGAAGTCTTACTGAACGTAACATTCTGATGCTTGAAAGCAACATAGTCTGTTCCATACTTGCTATTATAAAGAGCAACCAATGATGAGTCGGCAAGTGAATAAGAGACATCTACTGCCCCATCTTGCTTGTTAGAAAGGCGAGAAGTAATATCAACATCTAAGGTTGAACCAGTGTCTGGCATTTCGACTTTCTGCAGATTACCATCAAAATAGACCTTCTGCTTCAACAAATCGCTCTCACTGTCCTGGCAACTCACCACACAGCATGCGGCAAACGCCACAGCAATATGTTTGAAAATATGCTTGTTCATATTTGTATTCTATTAAATTTATAATGTGAGATATGCAATGTTAAGGTTGAGTGGTTTGAC
Organism: Prevotella scopos JCM 17725; assembly: GCF_018127785.1. Lineage (NCBI taxonomy): Bacteria > Pseudomonadati > Bacteroidota > Bacteroidia > Bacteroidales > Prevotellaceae > Prevotella > Prevotella scopos. The sequence continues at coordinate 260,143 of NZ_CP072389.1, read as the reverse complement.
CCATTCTCTCCTTGAACACCTGTTGGTTAATCTGAATTGCCTGACGCATCCACTTGTAGTTAGGAGTATTGTCGTAGTCGTTATCGAAACGATAAGCACCTACTCCACCCTTGTAACCCTTAGAAGGCATACTTTTGGCTTGTCTTAACAGCTGACCACCACTCTTGAAAGAAGACTCAAAGTTATCGGTTGTGATAATTGTCTTTGGATCAACACCGTAGTAATCGAAGTGAGTTGTACGACCGTAAGCCTGGTCAATCCAGTAATCAACATATCCATCCAAATCCTCAGTAAGTCCACCAAAGTGGCCATCAATACAGATAAGACGGTGGCCCTTGTGCTCTGGATCACTCTTAGGACCGATATACTTGTTCATCTCCTTTACCAAATAAACAAGGTCGGCATTAGTGCTAAGCGTGCCATCCATATCGAAGACACCACTACCAATCTCCCAGTCAATATCGTAACCGTCCCAATCATTGGCTACCAACGAGTCGCAGAGTGCCTTTGCAAAGCGAGCCAAAGCCTGCTTATGGTTATCAGAACCAGCAACACCCTCATAGCCCCAGAACTTCCAACGAGCCTTCTTCTTAGCCTCTTCAACGCGAGCTTGGTCGTTTGCCCAGCCTTCTTTTTCAGCCTGCTTCTCAACAGCAGTGTAGACAGAGTCAGGAGTTCTACCCTTACCAATGTAAGACAAGAGTGTCACCTCCAAAAGCTTAGTACCCTTCACCTTCTGCACGAACTCCTTGTCCTTCTTCTGCTCAGGTGTGATATTAAAGCGGTTAGGTGCACCACTCCACATGGAAACGATGTCCATACTATCTGGCATAGAAGTAAGATAGCCACGGCGGTAGGTACCTGCTGGCGACCAGTTAGAATACCAACCGAAGGCAACAGGACGACCATAGTTAACGGCTTGCTGCTTATAAGCTCTCAAATCGGCATAATACTTCTCGCTCTCAGCATTGTTCATCGTATTATATCCACCGATATGATCGTAAGGTTCGTTCTCTACCTCTGTCATCTTGCTACATCCACAGAAAAGGACTCCTGCACAGAGCAATACCAACGAACTGATATATTTAAAGTTTTTCATATTCAAAATGCTTGATATTAATGATTCTTATTGTCCCACCACAAACGTGTACCAGCCTTATCCAGACCGCCACGAAGTAGCTTGCGTGCACTCTCTAAGTTGGCAATATCCTCTGCCGATGTAGACTTATTAGTTGGGAAACGCATACGACGGATGCCTACCTCGCTATCAATCTCACCGTTGCTATAGTTTGTAACCACACTATGCAACTTAGGATAACCTGTACGACGATACTCAGTCCAAGCCTCTTGTCCGTTAGGATAGAGTGCAATCCACTTCTGTATCATAATCTTCTCAAGTTTCTCCTCATCGGTTCCAGTCCACTCTGTGGTTGCCTGAGTTACTGCTGGTACGTCTACATTCACACCTGGATTAGTGAGATGGAAACTGTAAGCAGATGGCTTGAGACCAGACGACATATAGTCTGCTACCTCAGAACTTGCAATACCATTCTCTTCAAATGACATCTCGATACCCTTCTCATAAAGTGACTCAGCAGTACCACCCACAGCGAATCCATGCAGAGCAGCCTCAGCCAAGAGGAAGTAAACCTCAGAAGCACGCATCCAATAAGTAGGAGTTGTACTTGTGATAGCTGGACGAGAAGAATCCTTGAAAGCATCGTTAGAGCTTACGTCATGACCTGTTGGTACACCAGAATACTTTCCGTATGTGCCCACAGTCACTGCCTGAGAAACAGTACTTGTATTGAAGTACTTTGGCAGACGTGGGTCTTGATAACCACCTAAGTAAGCCAACATAGAAGAACCCATACGGCACTCGTTATACTGGTTGATGAGAACATCGAGGTTATTCTTGAACTCCAAGCTTGCGCCTCTCTCCATCTTAGCCTCATCATCCTTAGTCTTCATCACACCATAAGGATGATTGACAGCCTGTAAAGCATACTGCTTTGAGAGGGCTGCATCGGCATAATAAACACGCATTGCAAGGCGTAACATCAATGAGTTGGCATAGACAACCCACTTGTGAACGTCGCCTGCATAGATAGCATCAGCATTTGGCAAGAGTTTGCTGTTACCATTATCAGCGTACTTTGTCAACACCTCAATAGCATCAGAGAGTTCCTTGAACATTGACTTATACACTTCTTCCTGGCTATCGTATGGCACAGTGATAAGTCCTTTACCTGCCTCCTTATAAGGGATAGGTCCGAACATATCGGTAGCCTTATGCCAAGCAGAAATCTTTAGAATCTGAGCTAAGGCGAAAACCTCTGGGAACTGTGTTTCTGTCTTACCCTTTAAGTCTTGCCACAAAGGTACAACCGTTGAGTAAGACTCGGTGTAAGACGATGCTACCCAACCATCCTTGAGGAAATAGTTGAGGTTATTAGGACCGCCCCAGTTATTGTTCTGACCGAAATAACCACTCCAACAATCTGCTGCAAGGTTATAAGCTGTTTGATATCTATTAGCAACACTGGTACCATCTGCCTGTGTTCCTACTGGGAAGACGCATTTCTGCATGGCAGTTATAGGACCACCAATAGAAATACCATCCATCAATCCCTCCTCTGGGAGGAGTTCAAACTCGTTAGTGTTTACCTTTTGGAAGTCACAAGCCGTAAACATGGACAAGGCAAGGACACCTACGATATATTTATATGCGTTTGTCTTCATCTTCAATTAAAATTTGAATTTAATACTGAAACCATAACTCTTCAGACTTGGCTGCATGAAATAGTCATTGCCCTGTCCATAAGTACCTGTTGAAGCTGTAAGCTCTGGGTCGAAAGGTGCTTTACAATAAATCATCCATGGATTTGTAGCCACAAATGAAAGGGTCAAATCCTTAATGACATTATTAAACAGCTTTGAATTAAACTTATAGCTCAAAGTAAGTTCCTGCAAACGAACGTTTGTTGCACTATAGGTATAGTAACCTGCGAGGTCATTCTCACCTGTAGCAACAAGTGTATAATACTTCTTTGCATCATACAAGCCCTGATTTGGAATCATCACGCCACTAGCATCTCTTGCATCTGCTGATGCCTTAGACACACCAAAACGGTCTAACAATGCCTGTGTTGAAGAAGTAACAATACCGCCAACACGTGCATTAATCAAGAAACTAAGCCCGAAGTTCTTGTAGGTGAAGTTGTTGTTCCAACCCATTGTGAAGTCTGGGGTAGTCTTACCTAAGTAGATAGGCTCAACAGTCTCTAAGTTCATACCGCCTGATGGACTAACATTTACGAAGCCCTGATTGTCCTTTGCCAATACCTTTCTTGCATAAATATCATTGATAGAACCGCCTACCTTAAGCAGAACGCGACCATTATCCTTTGATACTTCAGGGATATTGATTGGCTTTGGACTCAATGGGTGATAGTAGTCCTTCACCATCTCCTTAATCTCATTGACATTCTTAGAGTAAACCAATGATGAGTTCCATTGCAAACCACCGAAGTTATCGCTATAACCTAATGCCATCTCGACACCACGGTTCTCTACATTACCTGCCTGCAAGTAAACAGCCTTGTAACCAGAGCTCTCTGGCAACTCACCGATAAATGTCTGATTGTAAGTATTAGACTTATACCAAGTGAAGTCGAATGATAACTTCTTCCAGAAACGAGCAGTCAAACCGAACTCGTATGACTTTGTACGCTCTGCCTTATAATCAGTAAATGGATAGATGTCTGTCGATTTCAAGCTACCACCAACGATTGGCGTTGTGATAGTGCCAGGAGTCATACCTGAACGTGAAACAGGAGAACCAACTTCAGTATAAGACCCACGAACCTTCAAATAAGAAATAAATGAAGGGAGTTTTGTCATCTCTGAGATAATACCAGATAAACCAACTGATGGATAGAAGAATGATTCCTCAGATGAGTTTACAAGGCGTGAGTTCCAGTCGTTACGACCTGTCAAAGTAAGATAAACCATGCTTCTCCAACCCAATTCGGCACTTGCAAAAGCTGCAACGTTGCGTACCTTTGAGTCACCACCAGCCTCTCGAATCTTGCTATCACTTGGGTTAATATTGTTCAAAGAGAACTTATTTGGTACTAATACTAAGTTACCACCATAACCACGGGTGAGAGATGCATAGTCAGAATAGCTATAACCAACGTTGGCAGCAAGACTGAACTTACCGAAGGTCTTATTGATATTGGCAATAGCGTCAATATAAGTCTGATGATCCTTATAATCAAAGTAGTCATAAGCACCTTTTTCCTTTGCAAAATAATTGAACGATGATGCATAAATCTTACGTTCACTCGTGATAAACGTCTTGTCGAAACGGATACGACCTGCTACGTTCAACCAATCAAAGATATTATAGGTAAGACCTGCATTAAACATAAAACGGTCCTTGTCATCAGGGGCTAAGTTACGATAAGCTGTCCAGTAAGGGTTCTGGTTAGCAAAACGGCTGTCGCTGATTGGCCAATACTGAGTTGGGAAGTTTCTCACGTTATCGTAACGCTCAAAGGTCTTTATACCTTCAAAAGACTCGCCACGTGGGAAGAGATAAGCTGCAACGATTGGGTTCCAATACTCACCCTGTGACACCATGTTATTGTCCTTCTGCTTGATATAAGATGCACCAAGGTCGAGTTGCACCTTATTCTTAAACATACGGGTGGTGTTACGGATTGTGAAGTTGTAGCGATCGTAAGTATTATTAGGTACGATACCACGTGAATTAGTTGTTGCTACAGAGGCAAAAGTCTGATTGAACTCGTTACCCATATTCAATGTTAAAGCATTGATGAAGTTCGTACCAGTGCGGAAAAAGTCCTTCTTTGGATCGTATGAACTTGGTGTTGCAAGTTTCTCACCCCAACTTTCGTATGAGCCAAGCTTATTGCCATAGGTGTTCTGGAACTCTGGCATCAACAAAGGTGAGCTAAAATCTGCAGAACTTGAGAACGAAATATCAACCTTTCCTTCCTTACCTTTCTTTGTGGTGATGAGAATGGCACCATTAGCAGCATTACTACCATAGAGGGCTGCAGCAGATGGACCAGCTAAGACGCTGATGCTCTCGATATCCTCTGGATTGAGATCGGCAATACCTTCACTGCTTACACGACCTTCACCCATGATACCACTATCACGTCCGCCGCTGAAGTTGAAGATTGGAATACCATCGATAACATATAAAACGTTGTTATCGCCTTCAATTGACTTAGCACCACGCATAATTACACGTGTTGCACCTCCGACACCACTGGCACTCTTGGAAATACTGACACCAGCCACCTTTCCATTTAATGAATTCACAAAGTTAGCATCTTTGTTACGTGTCAACTCATTTGAGCCTACTGATTGTACATTGTAACTCAAGGCTTTCTCGGCACGTTTAATACCCAAGGCTGTCACAACGACCTCGTTCATCGTGTTTGCTACTTCCTTAAGCGTAACATCAATTGTAGTCTTGTCACCAACAAGGATTGTCTGAGCGGTATAGCCGACATACGAGATGACCAACTTCGCTTTGGGCGCTGCATTAATGGTGTAGTTACCATCAATGTCAGTCACTACACCATCTTTAGAGCCTTCCACCATGATGGTGGCTCCAATCAATGGTTCACCAGCAGAGTCAACGACACGACCAGTTACCTTGTGATTACCGCTTTGTTGCACAGCCTGTACTGTTGCAGCATCAGGTGAGCCTACGGGATTTCCTACTGCATTAGCACTCGTTGGCACTAATGCAACAGAAAGGGCAAAAGCAACTGAGAAATACAGATGCTTCTGCTTTGATTCATGAATAATTCTCATTAGGTTCAGAGTTTAAATTTTAATATTTTAGGTTTCAAATTGTTGTTTTCTTATGATAGCAGTATGAACGACTGGGTTACGTCATTGCCACCTCTCACTGTAAGCGGTGAAGTAGGATTCTCGCTTTATCAGCAATGGCTACTCAACGAATAAACGTCAATCTCACGAATGATTAATTGCTTAAATAAATAATAGCTTAGGTCAATGAACGTGTCTTAATAAGTGCAAAAGTATAAAATAAATTTGTAAACAACACACTTTTCTCTAAAAAAACAGTCATGGTGTTTGTTATGGTTAAAAGATAACTCTGAGCATCAACAGATTACAACAAACATAAAAAAAGAGACATACGCTCTTCACGTACATCTCTGTTTTTGTTTGATGTTTAAAACATCCTAGTTGCCTGTATGCTTATTCGTTCTTTACATCAACTATCTTTGTTGGAGCCTGCTCCTTGTTACGACGATTAACCACTGTAACCACGCTCTGGGCAAGACTTAGGAAAGCCTGACCGGTAACCGTATCAACCTGAGTTGCTGCTGGAGTTCCCTTATCACCATTCTCACAAATACTCTGTACAATAGGAATCTGGGCAAGCAATGGGCAGTCGAGTTCCTTCGCTAAGTTCTTACAGCCGTCTTTTCCAAAGATATAGTATTTGTTCTCTGGCAGTTCAGCTGGTGTGAACCATGCCATATTCTCTACCAAACCAAGGATTGGAATATTCACCTTGTCATTGCGATACATGTCTATACCCTTACGTGCATCAGCCAGAGCTACATTCTGTGGCGTTGATACAATCACCGCACCTGTAATAGCAAGCGTCTGCATGAGGGTCAGATGAATATCGCTCGTACCAGGAGGAGTATCGAGAATAAAGTAATCTAACTCGCCCCAGTCTGCATCAGCAATGAGTTGCTTGAGTGCTGAGGTAGCCATACCACCACGCCAAAGCGTTGCTGTGTCTGGGTTGACAAAGAAACCGATAGAAAGTAGCTTTACACCATATTTCTCTACTGGTTCGATGAGCTGACGACCATCTTTTTCTACTCCGTATGGACGTGCATCCTCAACACCAAACATCTTTGGCATACTTGGACCAAAGATATCTGTATCCAGCAAACCAACCTTATAGCCAAGACGTGCTAAGGCTATAGCAAGATTAGCAGAGACGGTACTCTTCCCTACTCCACCTTTACCAGAACTTACTGCAATGATATTCTTCACCTGTGGCAATAACTTACCGACCTCAGGACGTGGAGCATTCTTAAATTCTGTGGTGATAGTTACTTCAACCTCCTTACCAACAGAATAGTGTATCTGGGCCTCAGCGGCCTTTATAGTAGATTTGAGAAAAGGATCGGTCTCACGTGGGAAAATAAGCGTGAAACTAACTTTATTACCATTGATGCTGGGTGTGTCTGCCAACATCTCACTTTCAATAATATTCTTCTTTGTTCCTGGATAAATTACTTTCTCCAGTGCATCTGTAATGAGTTTTGGATATAATGTCATTGTTTTATTATTTTATCAATCTTAAATGAAGTCACTAAAAAAGGACCTCTCATTGCTCTAAAAGCCCGTACGCATCCAAATAGGGATTCCTCTTATTTCATTGAATATTCAAAAAGAATGCCACAAAATAATCGGGCACATTAGTTATTCTGCGATTGCTCCCACTTTTCCCACTCTTTAGCAACAGCTTTCCAATCTGTCATCTCACCTGCCTCAATAGCTTGCTGCTCACGTGCAGCCTCGTCACGAGCCTCGTCACGAGCACGCTTTGCTTTCATGTCGGCAATTGTGGCATCGTCAAGAATCTGAATAGCGCCACGTTCAATAGCGTCCTGCAATTCCTCCTCGCCAAAAGCTTTACCGGGTTCATTGAAATCAGATATATTAAACTCGTAGATGGTACGGAGGTCATGACGAACAAGTTTCTGCTTCGCACGATTTCCCGCATTCTTCAGTCGGAGTAGTTTTTTTATTTCTTTTATCTCGTCTTTTGCGAATTTATTTCTTCCCATGTTTTGATTCTTATTCGGATGTCAATGATAGCGTTCTTGTCTGCGAAGATAGCAACAAAATCCCAATGCTGCAAGTTTTTCGTAAGGAATAAATAGAACACTTGTCACTAAGGATATAAACTATTTGTGCGTAAATTCAAAATCATATCGTCGAAAAATGTTCGTTTACGAGACCTAAAATATAGATTTTTTTTTGTAAGTTTGTACTCACTTTAAAAACTGAGTAAATAACAACATATCACAAACAACAAAATATGAAACGCAAAACATGGCGTAAATATCACAAATGGATTGGAATAATCATTACATTCTTTTTGGTAATGTTCTGCTTATCAGGAATAATTCTCAATCATCGCCAATCCTTCGCAGATATCAACGTAAGTCGTGCCATCCTACCAGCGCGCTATTCTTTTGAACAATGGAACAATGGGTTACTGCGTGGAACTCTGCGTTATAATGATGCAGATAAGCATAACAAAGTAATTATCTATGGTGCGGCTGGTGTCATTCAAACGGACTCAGCGGCATCAAAGTTCACAGAATATAACCAAGGACTGCCTTCAGGTGCTGATTATCGCCAGATAAGAGGGGTTGTGAAAACTCCTAAAAATGATATTTTTGCAGCCAGCGTCATGGGGCTTTATAAATTAGGTAAGAACTCACAATGGCAACCGGTGTCTTTACCTCTACAAGAGAATGACGAATTATTGACTGATATCATCACGCATGGTGATACGTTGATTGTGCTTTCTCGTTCCCACCTTTATTATGCCAAGACACCTTACAAGACATTTACTTGTCTTACACTTCAATCCCCTAACGGCTATGAAGGCAAGGTTTCACTCTTCCGTCAAATATGGCTTCTACACAGTGGCGCATTATTCGGAACCATTGGAAAACTACTCGTGGATGGAATCGGTATTATCCTCATCTTACTTTGTGTAACAGGTATATGGTTCTGGCTCCGTCATAAAAGTACATCGGTGCTTGTGTGGCATAATAAAATTGGAGTTTACACCTTCTATATTACACTCTTCCTTGCGATCACTGGCTGGGCCTTACGTCCACCTCTCATGATTTTACTCGCAAAGAATAGTACAAAACCATTGCCGGGCACAACCTTGAGTAGCGACAACGCTTGGAATGACAAACTGAGAATGATACGTTATGATGACCAGAAGCACGATTGGCTCATCTCAACTTCTGAAGGATTTTTCTCACTCAAAACACTTGCTGACAAACCAACAGCTATTGAGTATGCACCCCCTGTAAGCGTCATGGGACAGAACGTATGGCAACGTATAAATGACAACACATGGGTTGTCGGGTCCTTTGATGGTCTTTTCCTTTGGAACAGAGATTATAACGAAGTTGCCCCATACGATGACATAATAGCTTTCAATCCTAGTATTCCTGGTACTGCACCGAGCGAACAAATGATTACGGGCTTTAGTTCTGACTTCAAAAACAAGGAGTGTATAGCAACTTATTACTTAGGTTCATCATTTGCAAAACAACCCGAAGAGTTCAAGAACAAACCAATGTCTCTTTGGAGTCTTGCCTTAGAGGTACACACTGGCCGAATCTATGCAGGAGCATTAGGTTCTTTCCTCTTCATCTTCGTCGCAGGTATCCTCATCATCATCGTCCTCGTGTCAGGTAAGAAAGCGTAGGGGAGCAAATAACCAAGTAGGAAAAAAACACGAACAAATTAAACGAAGAACGAGTCATTGAAATATCTCGATTAGCTATAGTGTGATAAGACTTCTCATGTAAGAGAAAGAATTACATACACGAGAGATTGTTTTATTTTAATTTGCTGTCACTTTTAAAAGTTCATTTATCTTGCTCTAAACTAACAAGTTAAGTATAGAGCATAAATGACAGGAGTGACAGCAAGTTTATTTTATGCCGTGATTGGTAAAACGAAAAAAGACATAAGACTATAGTTCAATATTATAAAAGAGTATCAAGATAGAAAAACAATAGCTACTATTTGATAGTAAGAGCATTCAAAAAGCTCTAATAAAAAAACCTCATCACGGATGGAAATACAATCCTACATAGAATCAGAGCATTCGATTGTAAATATTCAATTATTTCTTGGAGCAACAAATTTCTAAATGCAAAAGATTTCATAAGAGGTATAGAATAACATAGAAAGAACATAAAAATCGATGATTTAATAAAAGCAAGTTGTGATTTACCTTAAAATGTGTATCTTTGCAGTATTACGCACAACCATCAGAAGTGCTGATGCAAAATAGTTTGGTTGTGAATTGCTTTAAAATGTGTATCTTTGCAGTATTACGCACAACATGATTGTTTCATTCGTTATTTTATTTATGTTGTGAATTGCTTTAAAATGTGTATCTTTGCAGTATTACGCACAACTTACCATTGACAGGCTGCAAGTCGGCTGCGTTGTGAATTGCTTTAAAATGTGTATCTTTGCAGTATTACGCACAACATAGTGCGAAACGTCCATTAACGCAGTGAGGTTGTGAATTGCTTTAAAATGTGTATCTTTGCAGTATTACGCACAACCTGCTCACCTCAAATGTCCTTACCACTTGAGTTGTGAATTGCTTTAAAATGTGTATCTTTGCAGTATTACGCACAACTTTTATGTTTATAAATAATCTATCTTAAGAGTTGTGAATTGCTTTAAAATGTGTATCTTTGCAGTATTACGCACAACATGCCTCGTAATTGAAATATAATGCTAATGTTGTGAATTGCTTTAAAATGTGTATCTTTGCAGTATTACGCACAACGCTGTTCAGGTAAACTATAAGGACGGCTATGTTGTGAATTGCTTTAAAATGTGTATCTTTGCAGTATTACGCACAACAATACTCTAAAGAACACATCTAAAGCTAAGTTGTGAATTGCTTTAAAATGTGTATCTTTGCAGTATTACGCACAACATATAGTTACGATAGGATGTGTTAACATGGTTGTGAATTGCTTTAAAATGTGTATCTTTGCAGTATTACGCACAACTCAAAAAGGAAACGCCCGTAACTCCCATAAGTTGTGAATTGCTTTAAAATGTGTATCTTTGCAGTATTACGCACAACGTATAACTGATGAAAAAGTAGGTCCATTATGTTGTGAATTGCTTTAAAATGTGTATCTTTGCAGTATTACGCACAACGAAGCGCAACGATTCTTCGTCATCCTGACAGTTGTGAATTGCTTTAAAATGTGTATCTTTGCAGTATTACGCACAACACCTTTACGAAGATGTAAATCATAAGTTTGGTTGTGAATTGCTTTAAAATGTGTATCTTTGCAGTATTACGCACAACAGTTGGAGTGTAACCCATATTAAACTGATAAGTTGTGAATTGCTTTAAAATGTGTATCTTTGCAGTATTACGCACAACCATAACTCAAAAGTTAATTAAGACCATGACGTTGTGAATTGCTTTAAAATGTGTATCTTTGCAGTATTACGCACAACCATAATACAAAGGTATTTCAATAGTCAGTGTTGTGAATTGCTTTAAAATGTGTATCTTTGCAGTATTACGCACAACACGACCAGTAGCATAGATATAGTTTCTGCGTTGTGAATTGCTTTAAAATGTGTATCTTTGCAGTATTACGCACAACGTATAAGCCGACTAATGTGTCGTTGCAATGTTGTGAATTGCTTTAAAATGTGTATCTTTGCAGTATTACGCACAACGCAAAAAGCCAAAGAACGCATGAGCCCAATGTTGTGAATTGCTTTAAAATGTGTATCTTTGCAGTATTACGCACAACACGGCTTCAACACTTAATATGTCAAAATTCGTTGTGAATTGCTTTAAAATGTGTATCTTTGCAGTATTACGCACAACAATGACCAAAAATCTATTTCTTATCTTTAAGTTGTGAATTGCTTTAAAATGTGTATCTTTGCAGTATTACGCACAACTTATCTCTTTCAGACGTGCAAGAGGAACAGTTGTGAATTGCTTTAAAATGTGTATCTTTGCAGTATTACGCACAACTGGACGCTGTGGGGGCTATGCTGCCCCCTAGTTGTGAATTGCTTTAAAATGTGTATCTTTGCAGTATTACGCACAACACACAGATACAGGATGACTTAACTACTAAGTTGTGAATTGCTTTAAAATGTGTATCTTTGCAGTATTACGCACAACGTTAAAGCCTTTTCAACAACATCAACTGGAGTTGTGAATTGCTTTAAAATGTGTATCTTTGCAGTATTACGCACAACAAATACTCTAAATACGACATCTAAAGCTAAGTTGTGAATTGCTTTAAAATGTGTATCTTTGCAGTATTACGCACAACGTCTTCCTTACTTAGTTGTGGTAGTACGATGTTGTGAATTGCTTTAAAATGTGTATCTTTGCAGTATTACGCACAACTTGTGGAACGATACTATGAATACACATAATGTTGTGAATTGCTTTAAAATGTGTATCTTTGCAGTATTACGCACAACGTCATTAAATCAAAGAACGATGAGCCCAATGTTGTGAATTGCTTTAAAATGTGTATCTTTGCAGTATTACGCACAACCTCGTCTCTTAACTCTATACCCGTGAATGTGTTGTGAATTGCTTTAAAATGTGTATCTTTGCAGTATTACGCACAACATTGTGGTATCTCACACCCTCGTAAGCGATGTTGTGAATTGCTTTAAAATGTGTATCTTTGCAGTATTACGCACAACCAAAGCACTTGACGGCGTTCCATTTTGTAAGTTGTGAATTGCTTTAAAATGTGTATCTTTGCAGTATTACGCACAACATTAACTTCCCAGCAACCAACAGGAAGTAAGTTGTGAATTGCTTTAAAATGTGTATCTTTGCAGTATTACGCACAACCTTATTTTTGTTACGCTTATCAGTGTTATCGTTGTGAATTGCTTTAAAATGTGTATCTTTGCAGTATTACGCACAACTATGCCTTATATAAAAGGAGATACAGCATGTTGTGAATTGCTTTAAAATGTGTATCTTTGCAGTATTACGCACAACCTTATTCTTATTATTCTTATCAATATTATCGTTGTGAATTGCTTTAAAATGTGTATCTTTGCAGTATTACGCACAACTATAAGCCAACAGTATAACATTATAATTTGTTGTGAATTGCTTTAAAATGTGTATCTTTGCAGTATTACGCACAACTAGTCTGGGCAAGGGTGTAGTAATAGAATAGTTGTGAATTGCTTTAAAATGTGTATCTTTGCAGTATTACGCACAACAATACACAAGGGACTGTATCTGTTGCACCGTTGTGAATTGCTTTAAAATGTGTATCTTTGCAGTATTACGCACAACAGCGTCTTGAAACTTGTAATGTTGAACACAGTTGTGAATTGCTTTAAAATGTGTATCTTTGCAGTATTACGCACAACAAGAAGGTGATTGATACTGACGGTGGTAAGTTGTGAATTGCTTTAAAATGTGTATCTTTGCAGTATTACGCACAACGAATGGGAAGAGGAGTATGACCCAGCCATGTTGTGAATTGCTTTAAAATGTGTATCTTTGCAGTATTACGCACAACGTAACTATACAGATAAAAGAGTTAAAGGGGGTTGTGAATTGCTTTAAAATGTGTATCTTTGCAGTATTACGCACAACTTTTCGCAAATGTTTTAGGAAAATAATTCTGTTGTGAATTGCTTTAAAATGTGTATCTTTGCAGTATTACGCACAACCCGAAATCCATAGAACCAGCATCACCCATGGTTGTGAATTGCTTTAAAATGTGTATCTTTGCAGTATTACGCACAACAGGTACATAATCACCCACCGCATAAGGTAAGTTGTGAATTGCTTTAAAATGTGTATCTTTGCAGTATTACGCACAACAATCTTGGTAAGATTCATATTCTCTGCATCGTTGTGAATTGCTTTAAAATGTGTATCTTTGCAGTATTACGCACAACAATTACCTACAGGGTATGGTAAAACTAAGGGTTGTGAATTGCTTTAAAATGTGTATCTTTGCAGTATTACGCACAACCATTGCTCTAGCAGAGCATTTAGCTACAAAGTTGTGAATTGCTTTAAAATGTGTATCTTTGCAGTATTACGCACAACGTAAGATAAGGCAAGTGCGGACGCCCTATGTTGTGAATTGCTTTAAAATGTGTATCTTTGCAGTATTACGCACAACACTTGTTTGATTTATACGTCCCTGTTCGTCGTTGTGAATTGCTTTAAAATGTGTATCTTTGCAGTATTACGCACAACTCAACATAGCAGGGTTAAATTCAAACGTCGTTGTGAATTGCTTTAAAATGTGTATCTTTGCAGTATTACGCACAACTACGAGACCATTTGAAGCCCAAACATAAGGGTTGTGAATTGCTTTAAAATGTGTATCTTTGCAGTATTACGCACAACCTTATACTTTAGCTTAGAATACGTGGGAACGTTGTGAATTGCTTTAAAATGTGTATCTTTGCAGTATTACGCACAACAGGAATAAGCGAAAGTATATCATCATCTGAGTTGTGAATTGCTTTAAAATGTGTATCTTTGCAGTATTACGCACAACATACATCTTCCGACATATAATTAGATGCCGTTGTGAATTGCTTTAAAATGTGTATCTTTGCAGTATTACGCACAACTTATGGTCGCTAAACGCGTATGGGGGCAAAGTTGTGAATTGCTTTAAAATGTGTATCTTTGCAGTATTACGCACAACGGAGTTGAGCAGAAGTAACAAGACCGTTTGGTTGTGAATTGCTTTAAAATGTGTATCTTTGCAGTATTACGCACAACATGTATTCACGCTTCAATTTCGCAGAAGTAGTTGTGAATTGCTTTAAAATGTGTATCTTTGCAGTATTACGCACAACTACCGATTGTATAAGGTAAGGCGAGTGCTAGTTGTGAATTGCTTTAAAATGTGTATCTTTGCAGTATTACGCACAACGAGTTATCAACAAGAGATCGAGCTGATTTGTTGTGAATTGCTTTAAAATGTGTATCTTTGCAGTATTACGCACAACATCCGAAAAGGTTTATAAATTCACGTTTGGTTGTGAATTGCTTTAAAATGTGTATCTTTGCAGTATTACGCACAACAATTATCGGCTTAAATTCTCCTTGCTTATAGTTGTGAATTGCTTTAAAATGTGTATCTTTGCAGTATTACGCACAACCGAAATCAGATATTATTCTGATAATCAGAAGCTAACAAGACATATGTGCAAAATAAAAACTGCTATTTAAAAGAGCCCTGTCATCATTGACAGGGCTCTTTTTTAAAATAACTCAAGCTGTTGACCTGGAGCATTTGGCTCTTTGGGTTGTGTTCCGCTAAAAAGTTCTATTTCCCCAAACTGCTTATCGGTAATAACCATTATGCAAATATTTCCAGAGTTTGGCATAAAAGATTTTACACGCTTCACATGTACGTCTGCATTCTCTTTACTTGCACAATGCCGGACATAGATTGAAAATTGAAACATCGTAAATCCATCTTTCATCAGGTCTTTTCGGAAAATCATGTACGCACGTTTCTCCTTATTTGTATTAGTTGGAAGATCAAAAAAGACCATCACCCACATAACCCGATATTCACTTAGTCGTTGCATCAAAGAAAAGAAGGATAAGATATCTCACGAGCTTCTCCATTATAACATTTAACAAGACTTGCAGCTGTTAAACCTGCAGCTATCATCAAAGGACTACGTTTACCACCAATAAGCACATCAAGTACAGGTATTGACAACATCTCCCGCTTTAATTCTATCGTCAGTTCTTCTGGGATATCCATATTATTCATCGTAGAAAGAACCAGATCATCAACAAATGGACGATATGGTTCCATTATATCATCTGCTAAACAGTACGCATTGTATCGGTTATGATGATGAATACCATAGACTGGTAATAGTCCACTTCCCACCAAAGCTCGAGCTATCACAGCACGAAGAATTGCATACCCATAATTCAAAAGATTGTTAGGAGGAGTTCCTTCCTTATCCCTTGTAAAACCATCTGTAAAGATATTCTTCCAGTAGTAAGCAGCTGCTTGCGCCTCATGGTTATCAACATCACCACTTCTCACTTTACGAGCGAGCACGTGAAGTGGCGCAAATGATTTAGAAGTATTCTTTTGCAAACAATAGGCTTGGTTTACTATTTTGGCTTTTACCGTCTGCTGCCATAGCTGTTTGCGCAATGGTATTGTAGCTTCTATCTGATTGCGAAAACGTTCCTGATGTAATGTATTACCAGAAAGGGGAAGCAACATTCCCGTGGGCATACATTTGTCATCACAGGTTATTACTGCTGCAGAGTTGGCTACTAACTCTGCTAAAGCACCTTGCGTAATAGTTATCTGCTTATTATCCAATACTACTACACCAATATCTTCTATTGGAATCGTTCTAACAGTTTCTTGTTTTACGATATCAGGAAGCTCTGCTTTCTCCACTTCAGGAAGTCGAATAACCAACTGCCCATTACGAAGTGAAAGATAAGCAGGATTCCCAAAATATAAGGTTTTCTTTATCATCGATGATTAAAGTTGATCTTACCATTCTTAATAACAAAGTCACGATTCTCGCCCATAATAAGGAATTTTATCGTTTTTACACCACAGCGAATGACGTCGGGCAAATTCGTATAATCTTTAACAGATTCTCCCTTAACCTCGTTTGCTAACAAATGATTTACCATTTTAACACGTAAACCATCATTTTCAAACCCAATTATCTTATATAGCAGCTTATTCAAATTCACATTGTCTAAATCGAATAGCTCTTCAGGATTATCCTTATAAAGCAAGATCATATCGCCAACATTCAACTTATAATCAAGTTTTAGTCGATTACCTTTTTTATCCGCAATAAATTCAGGTATGTCTTCTATTCCTGATTTACGATGACAAGAGACATCATACAAACTATATATTCTAAAATCACGACTCTTACCACCTGTATAACAACACATCGTATATAGATCACCGACCGCTGCGTAGAAATAGCGTTTGTATTCTTTCTCTGACTTATAAGTTTGTTCTTTTATCTTCAAAGCATTTTTTACATGAGCATAACATCTTATATGTCTTATTTTGTATAACTTCTTATCAGCCTCCCCCTTCTTACCTTTCTTTATCATGTAGATACCCTGCTCACATGCATCTTTAAAAGATGTTCCTTCTGGGAATTGTCCTTTCATCAAAACAAAAAGGTCCTTATCAACAATAGCTTTCTCAAAATCTTCCCACGATGCAAAGCCACTATCGACAGCTGATTTCTTAAACTTTAGTTCTTTGCGTATCACAAACTTAATCTCTGGATTAATCTGTAGATGTCCCTCTTCTATCTGCACTTTTCCATCATTGTCCTTTTTATACTGTGTTATCGCACCATAATAACTTGCCTTATGGATTTCACCTCGTAAGGCATCACCAGTCTGCCAACGAGGATTATTCACTCCTCCGACTACTTGTCCATTCTTTCTTAACCGCCGACGAACTGGAGTGAGTGCCTGATTTTTAACATGATGATTAACAATAATATTTTCATTTATAAACGTACCGATTTCAGAAACATTATGTCCTACCCTGCAAGCCTTAACTTCCTTATTAAGCTGAATCTTCAATCCATCAAGTTCTTGTTTCAACCCCGTTCTTTCTTCATTACCTGAAAAAGATAACATCTTATTTATCTCTTCTATTTTAGCAAACAACTCTAACATACGCTCTTTCTTTGCAGAACTTGGAATTATCGTCAGTGTTGTTGCATCTATTGCATGATGAGAATGTAAACTACGATCTTTCTTTTCATCTACACTTTGTATACCAAGTATCTTTCTGAATTTAGCTGTTATATCTCCACGCTGCACTTCCACATGTGGGAAAATACTCTTAAGGTATAAAACAGCATGACGAGTTATAACTCGAGTATCTACAAGTTGACTATTCTTAAAACCATCTGTTACTTCAGTTATAGTAAAACGCTCGAGCTTCTTCTTCCAGTATTCCAGTTCCATACTCCATAAGTGCATTTCACGCATACATTGATCTTTACGATCTTTATTCTGCGCCCTTCGTGCTTGTCCTTTCCAATATTCTACATTCCGTATCAGACGTTCAACTCTATCTACCCAACGTTGTAGAAGAGAGGTTATTGCAGGATATTCTTTACCATCTATGATAACTGCTTTATCATAATTCGGCATATCAGTTGGGATATGATTTTTCTTTATGAACCGATTATAATGAGCATCGCACAATGTTTGATTCGTATCCGAACTGTCGAAACATAGACTCTCTGGAATAGTATGTTCTATATCAAAAGCATTGGGATCAAAGAGATTTGAAAGATTTATCGTACGACCAGTGTACATACACTGTCCGCCTTGCTCTAACCAAAGTTTATATTTCTTAATATCTTTATTATATGTCTTTGCCCCTATGAAATAATCTTCTTTACGTTGGTCAATAACATAACGTGCCTTATCAACATCCACTGCACTTATATCCTTACGATTGGGATAAAACTCAGCAAGTATATTCTTAATCTTCTTGTTTTCATCTTCTCGGATTCTGTTGTACGTATCTAATGCCCATTTTCTATTAGCATCATTCAGTTCACGTGCTGTTTCAACAACAACCCTTGTTTCATCAGGAGATATGATACCTTCATCCAATAGCTGATTAACCCTCTTTCTTAAAGTATTCAGTGCTTTTAATACCGTAGGATTCTTTATTGCACCAATAGCTGGATTGCCTAATCTTAAGTCTGAGTGATCTCTACCAGTAGGAATAGGATGGTAAATGGCAATTTGTGACGGATGATATAACTTTTCCCATTGTTTCTCATCAACCATCGGGAACTTCTCTATAAGATAGTCCTTAAGATAACATCCTAATTTCGGAGATTCTACAAACTTTCGTTCATAACTTCTAAAAAAGTTCTGATACTTATCCCGTACTTGCTGTAGAATCTCAGTCTGCTCATTAGCATCCATTAAGCACCACGTTCTTTCACCAAGATTACTCTCAATCTGTTTGATGATGTCTTTTTCATCATGTTCATCTAAAAGATACTCATAATCATGATCAGCAAAACGATCTTCCTCTGGGGCTGATTTATACTTAGCTATGAGAGAATTGACGATTCCATTAATTCTTTTCTCATACCCAATCTTAGATTCTAATAGATGATAGTCTTCCGTAATTGATAAGATCTCTTCATCAGAAATGTCTAAGAGTTCAGGAACTTTTGCAAGTAAAACTGCATCAGAGTATTTCAAACCCAACATCAACATCTTATTGATATTACGAATGGCCTTCTGACTTAACATTGCATACCCTTGAGGTATTGCTGACCAAACACGAACAAGTTCTTCTGCCTTTTTCTTCTCCCAATTCAATGTATCTTGTGCAAAAGATAATACTAATTCTGGCTCTTCTGCATCATAACAGAAATGCCATATATCATCTATAGTATAAGAGACTTTATGGTACGTAATGTTATTCTTACCATGCGCTTGTCGCTGTTTTTTTCCATCCATACGGAAAGACTCCCAGTCCTCTCCTAGAATTTTTCTAAACCGAGCAGTTATCGGACAACCTGCAATACTTGTACTATCTTTGTAATTGATAGTTTTATCGTTATAAGAGAAGTGAACACCTAAACGCTTTTCGAGATACTTCCGAATATCCTCAAACTTAAAATCAGTTCTAACAAATGCTAAGAAACAGTCACGGTAAAGCTCCATACGTAACTTCATCGGAAGTTGTTCGGCTTTTTCCGATTCAGGCATTCTAACCTTTATATTATTAATCAACGTCCAAGCACGGAACTTTTCAAACAAAGGATGACCAACAGCACATCGTGGCTTGGTACGTTCAAGTGTACACTTACCCACATTTCCACGTTGTGAGCGTAAAGGGCGCTTATAAAAGATAGTACCAACATTTTTTTTCTCACTAACAAGTCGTTCTAAGAAGTCAC
Organism: Prevotella scopos JCM 17725; assembly: GCF_018127785.1. Lineage (NCBI taxonomy): Bacteria > Pseudomonadati > Bacteroidota > Bacteroidia > Bacteroidales > Prevotellaceae > Prevotella > Prevotella scopos. The sequence continues at coordinate 240,295 of NZ_CP072389.1, read as the reverse complement.
TTTTCAACGACAGACCTCGTTGGAACTTAAAAATAATCTCTATTTCGTGCTTGAATTGTGAACGGATTGCTCGATAATCATTATTGTTGCGAACTCTCACACCTTCATCTTCTAATTGAGCAAAGGCCGCACCAACTGTCAATAAATTATTTTCTTTCATATAAGTGGTTAATCCCTTTGACAGTTTCTCCTCCGAAGCTTTCATTTCTCCAGCAACATCGTTAAATTCATTAGTTGATGGCTTCTTACTATCAGTTTCCTGTTGTGACAATGTCTCGCCCTTACTACTCTTAAAACCACGATGTTGAGCAATATGATACAAAGCGCGTCCTAATTTATAACGTTCAATAGGCTGATCAAAATCAAACTGACGTGTAACGAGCTCTCTGCGCAGCTGAAAAGGGCTTGAATAATCAGGCTTACCATCACCATCAAAATCTAAAAGAATCCACGCATTGAAAACCTTATCATCTATAGGGTACTCTCTAAAAAAACCTTTATGTTTATCGTATGTGCGCCACTTTATTAAAGAATTAGGAGACATTGGACAAAAACCATGCTTAATGAGCAAATCCAAGGTTGCCCAAAGCTTACGTCGCCTTGCTTCATTCAAGCCTCGGCTTCTTCTGTGAGCAGAACGCTGGGCCGACAATGAATATTCACGCCCATTACTACCCTTATCCACGCTACTTCTGAAAATGTCAGAAGAAAAGAACTCCAACTGCCCTTTCAAGTCATCTGATAGGTCCAGATTTCTTACTGAAGATCCAATAGAATTAGTACCAAGGTCTAAGCCTAAAATTTTTTGTGTCATATTTATATGTTTTTACTTGTATATTCAAAAAATAGTTGTAAATTTGCAACTAGATACACAGTGAAGACTTTTCACAACAAGGCTATAAGCCGAAGATTTTCTTGCACCCTGCGGACAACCGTAGGGGCTTTTTTTTGTAGTCTTAAGACTCAGGCTTTTTTGAAGGCTCTTAGTTACATCTTTACTTAACTTTTGTAAACGCAAACTTAGATATTTTTTTTCAAAGTTCCAAATTTGTGGATATTTTTATTAAATCAGAAACATTCAAATTTTAATAGAACTCAAAAAACATTTCCATCCCAGTTGAATCGTGGTGATCGTAACTATTTAGCGATAAGACGTATAAGTCATTATGGTTCTATAACGAATCGTGTGGGTTGTGTATTGATACTCCACCGGTTTGGTGCGGGTGCTTAGCACATGTGGTGCGGATGGTATGCACCACATGTGCGAAGGATTAACACCATTACTGTATATGGAAGGGTAGGGATTTAATGTGCGTCAAGCGTATTAAAACTAAGGTCAATTTGAAGTTGTGTTTAGTTTTTTGACAATATTTTTAGGCTCTATAACGAATTACCCACACGATTCGTTATAGAGCCGTCATTATTGATTATCAATAAGTTACATAAATAGATATATACAAATTCTGGTAAAGAATGTCATTTCGAGCCTTTTTACCACAATATTACGTTTATAAGTTATTGATAGTCAACATTCATTATCGCTAAATAGTTACTGCTGATCATAATAACTTAAAAAATGATTAAATAATAGGTTCTGCATTATTTGTGTATGAAATGTTGTGATTATAAAACGAAAAAAGAAACAAGTTATCTAGCAAAACACAACCATATATAAAAATAGAAACTATTATCTTCATCTCAAAAGATAAACAGTAAAGCGTGAAAGGAAATAGAAGGGGTCTTGAATAAGAAACATAAATTGAACGTGCAGGTTTATAGCGATATAGGTTGATTCTACCATTACAGAGAGCCATAAAGAAGATATAAACTAAAAGGGGAATGAACAAAAAGGGAAATGACACCATATCAACTCGTGGTCATATTGTGCGGATTATAAGGTTAACTTAATTCCTTACAGTTGCTATTTGTAAATTATTTTCGCACTTAATAAAATCAATAGATGGTCTTTAGGGTTTCAAAAGACGCCCAATTAGCTTGTAAAAGGTGCCCTTTAAGGACCTTACTAAGCCTCATTGGGCACCTTTTAGAACCAGGCTTGTAACATCTTGATTTATTGATAGTTGCAAACTTGAATTTTTAGAGCTTTTTTGGTATTTTTCGATGGGATTCCCTCTTAACAATGTAATGTTTTTTCATAATATTATCACTATATCTTTATATATTAGAAAGAAACTAAAACAGAAAGATAAGAATGAATAGTTTCAAAATCAGTCATACATATATTTTACCTTTGTTTATTGTGGCACAAAATTGTGCTGTCCCGCCAATAAGGATAGTTTTTCCTACCACAAACATGGTATTTTGCGGATAAAACAGAGATACAACGGCTAAAATTGAAATAAATACAAAATAATTCTTTGCGATTTGAAGATTAATATATATCTTTGCCGAAGAATCAAGATATAAGAATAAAATATTGGTTTACAAGAATAGGTAAGGACTAAACTTAATCTACAGATTCTATAAGTGATTTCAAAAAAGTAAGTATAAATTCAGGACCTAAGTGTCATTAAAAAAACAAATTATGAACAAAGTTAAACTACTATTAGATTTCGTTCTTAACACTGCAGCATCGCTGAAAGGAACAGGTGTTCAACTGATACGAATTGCCATCTTTATCATCTTCATTTGGATTGGTGGTTTGAAGTTTTGGAACTATGAGGCTGAAGGTATTGTTCCTTTCGTTGCCAATAGTCCGTTTATGAGTTTCTTCTACTCAAAGAATGCACCTGAATATAAGGATTACAAACTCAAAGAGGGTGAGTTTGATAAGGCTAAACACGAGTGGCATAAGGCAAACAACACTTATACCTTCTCACGTGGCTTAGGTATTGCCATCATGACATTCGGTTTTTTGACCTTGTTAGGTATTTGGTTCCCGAAAGTTGGTTTTGTTGGATCAGGACTAGTCATCCTGATGATGTTTGGGACTCTGTCCTTCATTGTCACGACACCTGAAGTATGGGTACCTGACTTAGGCAGTGGTGAACATGGTTTCCCGTTACTAACAGGTGCTGGTCGATTGGTCATTAAGGACTTAAGTATTCTAGCCGGAGCTGTGGTAGTATTGGCAGACTGCGCTCAACGAATCCTGAAAAATAGAAAAAGATAAACGATAAAAAGGGGGAATGTGAGATTCCCCTTTTTTTATGTCATTAGGTGAAGTAGATTATAAACTTAGTCAGTTATTAACTTGTCAACTAATATTACGACTATTTTATTCCTCAGCGCTTAAAGACTTACGATGCACAAAGTCGGGAATCATCACGGGCATTGAGCCATGCTCAATAGAAAGCTTCGTAAGTTCTGCGATGCAACACCACTCTGCTAGGTCATATACATCCATATCCAAAGGCAGGCCTTGCTGTAAACATTCGGCAAGTCTGACGTCCATAAAGAATGACATCCCCCCACGTGTATCAAGTTCTTTCGCCAAAGCAATTATCTCCGACGAGAAAGAAGGAGCATAATGATTGAGTAAGATCTCTATTTGCGAGGCGTTCAAAGGCAAGTTGCAGTCCTTCAACTCAATACCAATTTTTGCTGCAGCCTCAGCATTTAATAACACCTCAGGAACAGGGTATTTAGCAGCATATCCATGGGTGCCTACTGCCTGAAACATACGATTGTAGGGGCGAGGTGTCATTACATTATGTTGTATGAGAATGGTCTTTCCCTTCGCTGTACGTATCATCGTTGACGTTTGATCGCCATTCGCAAAGCTTTCGCAAGATTCTCCCATCACTTTTTGATGCATCTCTTTACCCTTAAAAGCATTCGTTTGCATGGCTGTGAGGTAGCACATTCGGTCAGTGCGATGAATATCAAGGAGTTGACAAGCTGGTCCGATGCTGTGGGTAGGATAAATATCACCTGCAGTCATACGGTTATACTCCATACGCCAAGCTGTCCAACGGTCGCCAATAGGATGGGCGTAACCACCTTCGACGTGTACGAGTTCACCGAGCAGACCCTCACGAGCCATCTGACACACCGCATTCTCAAAATGATCATACACCGCATTCTCAAGCATCATACAATGCTGCTGTGTTCGTTCAGCCGTGTCTATCAGTCGCCAAATGTCCTTTAGGGTCAGTGCTGCAGGGACCTCCACAGCAACACTCTTACCCTGCTCCATTGCATGAATAGCAATTGGCACATGCGACATCCAATCGGTACAAACATAGACAAGATTAATCCCTTGCTGCTGGCATAAATCAAGATAAGCCGTCTTGCCCCAATAAATCTTTGGCCGAGGCTTCCCATACTGTTCTACGAGCGTTGCTACCTCCTCTGCCACTTCTCTGGACACATCACAGATTGCAGCTATCTCAATATTAGGAATATGACACCAACGCTTCACAGCCATCCGCCCACGTGCTCCCACACCCACAAAAGCCACTCTTAACAGAGGCATCGGTGGGAGAGCCAATGATAGAACATTGCGCTGACCAGCTGCCCGAGCTGGGACAAAAGTTTCTAACGGATGGGGCACAGAGATTGTTTCCATTGTTGTTATGTTTGATTTTTGTGAGGAGGGCTAGGATAACTAGGATGACTAGGATAACTAGCTAAACTAGCATGACTAGAACAGCTAAAGAAAGCCAAGCAAGCTCCTACTCTTCCTTCTGCCTATCTTCCAGCAGCTTTTTCAGTCTAGCCACCTCCGCTTTCAAGGTTGCATTCTCCTCCTTAAGGGCTTGCATCATGCGGTCTTGCTCCTTTCGATAACCAGTGCGGGCAGCGTACATTCGCTCCTTGATACCTCCTTCTGTCACGAAACGTTTTTGCATGTAGCCAAGGTAACGACACATCATCCGGTCCGTGATATGACATAAAGAGAGGGCTGTATTACAGAACTCCTCTGCCGTCCATTTATTTACGAAAGGGGCATAGTCGGCATAGTTATTATGAAGCCGGCAGAATGTTACGAGAGCGTTGTAACGTGGATGGCTATTCCTCCAAAGATTCAACCCACGCGTGTGGAGATAATCCTCATAATCCTGACGAAGCTCCTGCAAGCTACTACGTGCCACATTGAGCAGTTTCAGTTCCATTTCCGTAGAGGTTAGACCATCTTCCTTACCTTCCACAATGTTTTGTTTTCCCGAGCGAGCCGCCTGAACCATTTGATCAACGGTACGGTCTCCATAGGCAGGTAGGAAGCGTTTGCAAAAGACGAACGTCATTTGGTAAAGCGCATCAGCTTTTTGATAGAAACGCAATGTTCGCCAGTCTGTGCCGCTACGCAGCACCTGTGGTGTGTTATTCCCCCATGGTTATGATACCTGTTTATCGCATATTATTAATGCTTGAACAAGAGTAGATAGATAGTCTAATAAATGGTGAGATGCTTAGCTTGAAGCGTATCAATACTCAGTTTTATCCGTTTTCTCCGTCCATTGCTTGAAGACTTCTAACGCCTCATTACGCAAAAGAATCTCTGAAGGCTTCTTACGATATTGCGGTTGAACCTCAATCTCCTTATAGATGAAGTCATCATCAAAGCCAATGTCGGCAGCATCTTTGCGGTCGTTAGCATAATAGATTTTGTCAAGGTGTGCCCAATAGATGGCACCAAGGCACATTGGACAAGGTTCGCAGGAGGTGAAGATTTCGTAACCAGAAAGGTCGAAAGTATTCAACTTTTGGCATGCTTTACGGATAGCTGTAACCTCTGCATGGGCTGTTGGGTCGTTGAAAAGAGTCACTCCATTGCTTCCTTCAGCAACAACTTCTCCGTTGCGGGCAATAACGGCACCGAATGGTCCACCGCCATTTCGTACACTATCAGCAGAGAGATCGATTGCCCTCCGCATCAATTCTTCTTTCGTCATTACGATTGGTATTTTATTCGTCATTATCTTCTTGTTCGCATATCTGTTTGTAGATGCGGTCGAATACTTCTCGGAGTTCAGCCTCATTATCAATTGTCTTACGGATGATTTCAAGGTTCTTGGCGTTTGGTGAACCAGGAATCCACAGTTTTAGGTAGCCCGAACGTCCGTATTTCTCCTTCATGTGGTCACGAAAGCGTTGCCACATCTCTTCATCATTCTTCTCTGGATAGTTCTCAATACCATAGAGGATGGCACGAGAGAAGACTATCTCAGGCTCTAAATCACGATCAGCCTCAGCAACAATCTTACCATAGATGCTACGCGGAACACGTGAGCTACTGGCACGATGGTCTTCAACTGCTTCCTTCATAATCTTTAGCTGTTCGGTCGAGAACCATTTACGCAAACGCACATCAGCGATGAGAATCTTACCGCTGGTGATATGATGAATGGCTCGAGGTCCTGCCATTCCAAGGTCATGATAGGCCGCAATAATATATACCATATTCACATCAGCACCCGTAACGGCTGCCAACGCAAGCGAATTCTTGATGACACGTTGAACATGTCCGAGTCCGTGGCTCTTACCAAAGTCATTATAGCGTGGGAGAATTTGCCGCTCCACAAAGTTCATTATTTCGAGATTAGGCTGTTGCATAGAACGAAAATTATGAGATAAGTATTGATAACGTTACAGCTATTCCATAGAGCAGTATGTTGCGAGCGGTCAGTGCTAAGATATTATTCAGTTCCTTACCTTTCTTTACCTTCTTCATTAGCATCGCAGTCTTGTGATGTAAAATATTATAAGGTGCAAAGATGATGACCAAGAGAATAAAGGTAAGAAGGTTATACCTCCCTTCTAAAGAGAGAAGGAAAGATAACTGAATAAATGCCATAAGTCCCAAAGCTAAATAAAGTTTTTCAGCCTTTTCCTCACCGATTCGTACGATGAGCGTTACCTTTCCGTCGCGTTTATCATTCTCTCTATCACGGTAATTGTTGACAACAAGCAGGGTGTCTATCACCAAACCGCAGATAACTCCCGACATAATAACATCAAAGCACAGGGCTTGAAAATGGGTAGGAAGGATGACGTATGTGGTGAAAACGACGGGTACAATACCAAAGAATACTAACACCAAGACGTCGCCTAAGCCGAGATAAGAAAAGTAGGTGGTATAGAGAAAAGCAAAGAGAACGCAGGCTAACCCCACGACAATCATTTCCCAGCCACCAAAGAAGATGAGTGGAAAACCGACAAGACAGGCTAAGGCAGAAGTGACGACAAGTCCTAACCGCATAGCGGGAAGTGTTATCCATCCTTCAGAACAAGCCCGCTTTGGACCAAGTCGAGTGGCTCGATCGTCATTGCCTTTCAGACAATCAAAATAGTCATTGATAAAGTTAGAATCCACCTGCATCAGAAAAGCAAAGAGAAAACAAAGAATAGCAGGAAGCACACGGAAGTTCCCCCACCCGCCTAACCTCCAAGCCCAAGCTGTTCCAATCATTACGGGCACCATTGCCCCCGTGAGCGTCTTTGGACGCGCTGCAAGCACCCATGCTGAAAGACTATTGGTCTTTATATTCTTGTTTTCAAAAACCACCTTATCTTATTAATGTCTATATTCTATAAATTTCTTTTCGATTAATTGAAGAAGTTCCAGCTGATACCAAACTGCAATACACGCTGGTTCAACGGATAGTGTGGTGTGAAGAAATATTTACCACCCTCGGCACTGTTCACATGCGTGAACATTATGAAGAAGCGTGTGTGCTGTAGTTGGAAGTTGGCATAAGCGTTAAGATGAGGATAGTTGCCAATCTTTGTACGACTCGCCTCCGTCTCTTGAATACCAAAGGCACCAATTCCTGGTATATACTCTGGCGCATAATAGCTTGTGAAATAACGTCCGTCAACGCCAAGGTCAACATCCAACACACGTGCAACCTTAAAGCGTAAGAACAGATTACTATAAGCATTAAAGATTGGTACAGGGAGAATATCGTCTTTGCTCGATTTCTGTAAAGTCAGCACATTCTGCCAGTTAAAGATACCCAGACGGAAATCCTGTTGGAGTTGTAACGTAAGCAAACTGATAGGACTACTTGACTGGCGAACATTCAAGTCGTTATGCTGAACGAGGTAGTTGTCACCGCTTCGCACACGATCGTTCTGTATTCCGAAGTAAGTATAATTCTTGAGAACATCATAGCCTACACGCAGTTTGGTTCGCGTCTTCTGCAAAGAGAACTCACCGAGGATACGAGAGTGTATCTCCTGACTAAGGTTATTGTCCCACATATAATGCTTACCATAATACTGATTCATATAGAACGATGGGGCAGAACGATGAAAGAAAGCGGTTGCAGCCAACTGAACGGTATCACCGAAGAGTGGGAAGCCAAGGTCTGCATGACCATCGACATGCAACTGTCCTGCCCTACTTCCAGCCAACCAAGCTTCAGCACTGACATCATAATGGAAAGTCTTACCCAAGGTCTTCAGGAGCTGTCCACCCACAGAAATATCATGCTGATTCCATGTCTTATCACCATTAAAGAAGGCTATAGTAGAACCACTTGGCGTTTGCATAGTTGGAAGTGCATAATGACGCAACTCGTAGGAAAGGAAAGCTTTCAATCCAGCTTTCGCCCACTTATTAAATCCTTCCAGCAAAGCGACCGCAAAAGTATTTTTCAATGACCAATGCTTTGTGCTATCATAAATGCTGTCATTGGCTGCAGTACCATAGTTGAAGTAGTTCTGTGCATAGAAGTTAGCCGGAGTTTCGTACGCCTGATAGATACGACGATAGTTATCAAAACGTGCCGTATGAATAAAACTTGTCACAGGAACATATTCCTCCTTCATCCACTTCTGTGTAGAGTCCTTCGCCAGTGCATCCTGCTTCTTGAGTTCTGCCATCTGAGTAGAGTCCTCCAGATTTACCGTTAGGCGATCATTAGCATTCGCTTTATCAGTTTGCGCCTTTGCTTGTGACACATCACCAGCAATGACAGCATCATCAGGACGACCAGCAGAACGCTTCTCCTTATCGTATGCTTCCTCATCAAACTTCTGTCCCTTGGCCTTTGCCTGCCGACGTGCTTTCTCCTTATCTTTCTCTGCATCCTGTGCCTTTTGAGATTTAAGCGCAAACTCCTTGGCCTTAATTTCCTCTTCAGTCATCGGCACCTTACGAAAGAAACCGAGGCTATAACGATGATTGAAAAAGACGTGTTGGTTATCATTTCTATTCCAATTCTGTTTCAAGATGGTTGGAATTTCTTCTTCACTAAAGTTTTCACGGAATGACTCGGGGTGTGTGATATAGGCATCATTGGCAATACCACCATTCTCCGCCACCTTCTGGTGATTCAGAGAAAGAAGCAGGTGTGCTTGATAACGTTCGCCTAAATAGCTTCCCCACATTGAGTAATCAAAATGGGAAGCACTCTGATTGCTGTAATACCCACGTCCGTAAAGGTAGTCGAACTTAAAGCCGAAGCCCCACTCCTTACCAGCGTTTACCGCAAAGATAGCCTTAAATCGGTCTTCTCCGTTATTCCTGTTACCTGCCGTATTGTAGTTAAGAATCGTGATAGGTGAAAGAGTTGAGGTAAACTGGAACTCATTAGGCTGTACGATAAACATATCATACGGATCAAGGAAGAAGAATTCTGATGGACCACGACGATCGATGAAGATACGATTCTGACGTGGAGAGCCCAGGTTTCCCAATGTGTTATATTGTCCGCGCATACCATAGGTAAGGTCAGCATTCATAAACATATACGACAAAGTATCGGGGACAGCAGGCTTGCGGTCACCGAAACGCTCATCTATCGTCCACACCTTCAGTCCACGTGGAATCTCCTTATGCTGACTTTGTATAGAATCAGAACGCCCAGCATTCTTATTCTGTCTAACCCCATCGGCAGTGAATGTCCCATCATCAACCGTAGAGTTATCATCAAATTGTGCCATAGCAGCATTCGCCACTAACACAATGAAGGCAAACAAGAAGGTAAATCTCTTCATTTAACGAATAATACGGAGTATGCTTTCGATCATCTTAAAGACCATCGAAACAAGAATAATAATAATACCTATCGTTGTGTTATCGGTTAAGAAATAGACCGCCATACCTACAATCGCCCCTAACATAAAAATGATGTTAAGGCACTGACGAATAGGCAGGAAACGATCTTTTACCTCACGTTTATGACGACGTTCTGGACGACGCGCCGTACTATTCTGTATTTCCATTTCTTCTAAGTTTTATTACGAGGATTGTAATCTTTTATTAAGCTTATGTTAATAGGTAAGAACCCTACATTAATGGCTCAGTTATCCTTATCCATTACCTCAGACACGCCCTCGTCGATTGCTATTTTTCTCTTACTTCAGTGCTTGTTCGAAACCCTCAAAGATGCTATTCTTACGATCGATTGTAGCACGACGGAACTTACCAGATACTGGCAAGAGACGCGTCTGCTTCTTGTTTACAGCATGCTTATCAGTAATCCATTGCTCTGCATTGAAATCAGAAACATTGCCCTGTACATCGTAACGATAAGTCAAACGATTCATCGTCAATGTGGCCTGTCCGTCACGACAAGTGGCTTGAAGTACATAATTGAATTGGGTATAATCTAATGAAAGGAATGACGAAGAGAAGATGAGCTTCTCACGTACTGTTGCCACAATACTATGTTCGCCCTTATTCACCAAAGCTACCTTACTACCCTCCAACTGGTTACTACCTTGTGTGAGTTCTGTGAGATAAGCAAAGGCCTTGTCATAAAGTTCGTCAGCTGTTGCTCCAGGTACATTAAAGGTTTCAGTCCACACTACCTGACCATTCACCTCAGGTATGATACCCTTCTGAAGATATAAATCCTTGTTAGCTTTGCTGTCTGTATTCATTGTCTTATTGGCACGAGCCGCAGCTGTAGCTGCTGCTGTCGGGACAACCCAAGAATCGGAGGCAGTGTTAGTGACAGACGTTGTTGGAGTCCCCGTAGCCTTTGTTACTGAAGATTCTGGAGCCTTTGTTGTTGGGGCAGCCGTAGTTGTCTGTGCCTTCTTTGCAGCCTCTGTGAGTGCAGCAGCCTCACGTTCCAGACGTTCAGCCTCAGCCTTCATCTCTGCAATCTTCTTCTCAATATCAGCTTTCGCCTTAGCCTCAGCTTCTTTTTTTGCTCTTGCTTCAGCCTCGGCCTTTGCTTTTGCAGCGTTTGCCTTCGCTTGTTCCAAAGCAGCCTTAGCCTCCTCTAACTGGCGTTGTGCCTGTTCCAACTTCTGTTCTGGAGTCAGCGTAGTCTGTGCCGAAGCCATCATAGGAAGGCACAAAAACAAGAATATCAAAATCTTCTTCATAATCTCAAACTTCTTTCTAATAATAATATATCAAGCAAAGATACAACTTTTCGCTTGTTTATCGTGTCTAAAGCAAAGTTTTTTTTTCTTTTTATCACCAAAGTAAACAGGATACCCTTAAGACAGGGTGAATTAAGACCTAGTAACAGAGGAACGTTTTTAGTTGCGCAAAATAACAAAAAAGTTTTATAATGAATTGTGTGGGTAATTCGTCATAGAGCCTAAAAATATCGTCAAAAGGTATTACCTTCAACTAAACAAAACTCCCAATTGACCTTAGTTTTAATACACTTAACTCACATTAAGCCCCTACCCTTCCATGTACAGCAATGGTGTTAATCCTTCGCACATGTGGTGCATACCATCCGCACCATTAGTGCTAAGCATCCGCACCACTTGTGCTAAGCACCCGCACCAAACCAGTGGAATATCAACACACAACCCACACGATTCGTTATAGAGTCACAAAAACAGGGTAATGCAAAGACTAAGCAACCAAAAACGAATATTTACAGAAAGTCTGATTTGTCCTACTTTTTCACAACTTGATTTTCAACAAATGCTCTTTTGGCTTCTTAAAGACGCCCAATTGGCTTGCGAAAGATGCCCTTTTGAAGCCTTACTAACGCCCTTTTGAAGTCCAACTAAGCACCTTTTGAAAAGCAGTCTCATAACCCACTTATTTACTAATAGTTACAAACTTACTTTTTACACGTATTTTTCGCCTATATTAGGAACCTTTTACCTAAAATATTGTAATGGTTTTTCAAGCCCTCGCAGCAACTTTTTCACCATACTCCAAACGAACTAAACATACATTTTTCACCCTTCTCTTACCCTCTTTTTACCTTTTACATCAGGGGTATCTCGCATTTTACTCCCCTCTCCACTCGGAGAGGGGCTGGGGGTGAGGCTATTTCTCCTCCAACTCCTTCTGCAGTCGAATAATCTCATCACGATACTGTGCAGCTTGCAGGAAGTCGAGGTCTTTTGCTGCTTGTTTCATAAGTGCTGTTGTGTTAGCAATACTCTTCTCCAATTGTTCTTTACTCATCTTCGCAACAATTGGGTCAGCAGCAAAGAGAACACCATTATTGGGTTCAACATACGCCTGTCCGACATTCCTATTGATAGCAACTGTCTGTGCGGTGAGGTTCGATTCACCACCCACTGGTAGCGTTCCCTTGATAGCCTTGACAATCTGTGTCGGTGTGATATGATGCTCCTCATTGTATTTCAACTGTTTCGTACGTCTTCGCATCGTCTCGTCGATGGTTTTCTGCATACTCTCCGTGATGTTATCAGCATACATAATCACCTTTCCATTCACGTTACGAGCCGCACGTCCTGCCGTCTGTGTCAAACTTCTATGACTACGGAGGAAACCCTCTTTGTCAGCATCGAGGATAGCAACCAAAGAAACCTCGGGCAAATCCAATCCCTCACGCAAGAGATTGACCCCCACAAGGACATCATAGAGACCCGCACGGAGGTCGTTGATAATCTTGATGCGGTCAAGACTGGCTACATCACTATGAATATAAGCCGTACGAATATCGTGATTTAACAAGTATTCTGTCAACTCCTCCGCCATTCGCTTGGTCAGTGTCGTCACTAGCACGCGCTCTTCTTTCTCTGCACGGATAACAATTTCGTTCATCAAATCGTCAATCTGATTCTCTGAGGGACGCACCTCTATCTCTGGGTCGAGCAATCCCGTAGGACGGATAAGTTGCTCAACAACAACGCCTTCGGACTCTGCCAACTCAAAGTCAGCTGGAGTAGCCGACACATAAATAATCTGATGAATCAAATCATGAAACTCCTCGAAACGAAGCGGACGATTGTCAAAAGCAGCTGGCAGACGGAAACCATATTCTACAAGATTCTTCTTTCGGGCACGATCGCCACCATACATCGCTGAAATCTGAGGTACACTCACGTGGCTCTCGTCTATCACCATTAAGTAATCTTCTGGGAAAAAGTCTAACAAACAGTAAGGACGCATCCCCGCCTCTCTGCCATCAAAATAGCGTGAATAGTTCTCAATACCAGAGCAATGACCTAGTTCCTTAATCATCTCAATATCATACTCCACACGTTCTTTGATACGTTGTGCCTTAATGTTATCCCCTATCTCAGTGAAGAAATCAACCTGCTTCACCAAGTCATCTTGTATCTGACGAATAGCCCCTTCGGTCTGTTCCTTAGACGTTACGAAGAGATTGGCTGGGTAAATCTCGTAAGTATCGAAGGTAGCAAGGCGATGGAAATCGACAGCATCCACCTCCTCAATAGAGTCTATCTCATCATCCCACCACGTAATGCGCAGGACATTGTCGCTATAAGCCATTGCAATATCCACCGTATCACCCTTCACACGGAAGTTTCCACGCTGTAGTTCGATATCATTGCGCATATAGAGTGCATCTACTAGACGTCTTAAAAAATCATTACGATCAATCACTTGACCCTTCTTGATAGAGATGACATTCTCCTTCATTGCGACTGGTGCTCCCATACCATAGATGCACGAAACGGAAGAAACGACAATAACATCCTTACGACCTGATAACAAAGAAGATACAGCAGACAAGCGGAGTTTATCAATCTCGTCATTAATCGCGAGATCTTTCTCAATATAGGTATCCGTCACAAGCATGTAAGCCTCTGGCTGATAATAGTCATAATAAGAGACATAATACTCCACAGCGTTATCAGGAAAGAAAGCCTTCATCTCCTCATAAAGCTGTGCAGCCAAAGTCTTGTTATGCGATAAAATCAGTGTCGGCTTATTAACATTTGCGATCACGTTCGCAACCGTAAACGTCTTACCCGAACCCGTCACACCCAAGAGCACCTGACTTTTATCGCCACGCTCCAGTCCGTCAGTAAGTTCTCTGATTGCCTCCGGTTGGTCGCCCGTTGGCTTATATTTCGATGTTAATTTAAAGTCCATTTTCGAGAATCAAGTGAATCAATCTTTGATTGCAAAGATACAAAAAACCGATGATAGTATGGAATTAATCGTGATTTTTTGCTAAAAAAGCAAACCACCTTTGCGTATTTATAGAATAATATGTAACTTTGCATTTCAAAGTCAAATTATGAAGAAAAGAATTCTCATTGGCCTGTGCGCCGTTTTGCTTTTAACAAGTTGCGCACACGAATATAATCAAGTCTATAAGACAACAAACAACGATTATAAATACGAATTTGCAAAGGAATGCTTTGCAAAGGGAAAGTATGGCTTTGCTGTTCCCCTTTTGCAAGACCTTGTGACAATTGAGAAAGGCACAGACAACGCACAGGAGTGTCTCTATATGCTTGCCATGGCAGAGTATGGCTTGAAAGATTATCAAGCTGCATCAGAAACATTCAAGAAGTATTATCAGACCTATCCACGTGGTCAGTATGCTGAGATGGCATCGTTCTATATCGGACAGAGTCTCTTCGAAGGTACGCCAGAACCACGCCTTGACCAGACACCAACTATCGCTGCCATCGCAGCTTTCCAAGAGTATTTGGATGTCTTCCCTAATGGCAAGATGAAAGCTGCAGCCCAGCAACGCCTCTTTTCATTGCAGGACAAGCTTATCCGCAAGGAATATCTCAATGCAAAGTTATACTATAACCTCGGTTCTTACTTCGGAAACTGCACGAGTGGCGGTAACAACTACGAGGCTTGCATCATTACTGCACAGAACGCTTTGAATGATTATCCTTATAGCGACATGCGTGAAGCCTTCGCAATCCTCTTAATGAAGAGTAAGTTTGAGCTGGCTCAAATGAGTGTCGAAGAAAAGAAACTACAACGCTATCAAGATGCTGAAGACGAGTGTTATGGATTTATCAACGAATATCCAGACTCAAAAGAGCGCAAGACAGCTGAGGAATACATCAAAAAGTGTAAGCAGATTACAAAAGATTAAAAGAATAACAGACTTATAAACTATAAACAATTAGAATGGATTACAGAAAGTCAAAAGCACCGTCAAACACGGTAACCCGAGATGTTCAGGAACTTTGGAAAGATACTGGTAACATCTATGAGAGTGTTGCTATCATAGCAAAGCGAGCAAACCAAATCTCGGTTGAAATAAAGCAGGACTTGAGTAAGAAACTTGCTGAATTTGCTTCTTATAACGATTCTCTTGATGAGGTATTTGAGAACCGTGAGCAGATTGAGATTAGCCGTTATTATGAGAAGTTGCCAAAGCCAACTTTGTTAGCTTCGCAAGAATTTATAGATGGTGACGTTTACTGGCGCGACCCTTCTAAGGAAGCACAGAACGAGGAAGAAGATTAAACCATGATACAAAGGAAACAAACGGTATTCCTGTTCCTTGCATTACTTGCAACGATTGCTTGCCTCTGCCTTCCTGTAGGCCTCTACGAACCGAAAGGTATGGGTGCAGAGAGCATGCTAATGAATCTATGGATAAGTGACGCAAACGGTGGAAAGGATTTCAATGTATGGGCTTTGTTCGCTATTCTTTTGCTTACTTGCCCCATCAACCTCTTCGCCATCTTCGATTATCATAACCGCAAACGTCAAGCTCGTTTCTGTGCATTTTCAATGCTCATGATTATAGGCTGGTACGTGGTTTATGGAGTGTTCAGCCAAGTGTTGATGACAGGATTCAACTTCCATATTACATTTGCAGCCTGCCTTCCACTCGTAGCTTTCATCCTCTTGTGGCTTGCACGTCACGCCATCCTTGCTGATGAAGCTTTGGTAAGAGCAGCAGACAGAATCCGATAGAACAAAAGATTCCTAATTATAATCAAGGAGGTAGTATTAAAATTAACTCTTTAATACTATCTCCTTTTTATATACACTAGAACTCTCACTTATCTGTAAAAGGGTTCCTTTCATACCCATCACTTATTGTAATTATTCCTATTTTACCTAAAAGTAACGACCCTTTTATCAAAAGACCCTTACATAAAAACACAACAAAAGAAATAATATCACTAAATGTGAGTATTGTCCATTCCCAGAATTACCATTACTTTTGTACCCACATTATTAATAATACAAATAGATGTCAATGAATAATTTTACGCTCGGATTGTTTTTAGGTTTTTCCTTGCTTGCAGGCACGACAACTGCTCATGCGCAAATCAATGCGGCAGACTCTGTAATGAACCATGCAAAGGGAAACAAACTTAGTATTGGTGGATATGGTGAAGCCGCTTATTCTCGCAATTTCTATAGTGACAATGGTAATCGTTATACAACACCAAGTCTCTATAAAAAAGATCCTAGTCACGGAAGATTTGATATTCCACATGCTGTACTCTATGTAGGTTATGACTTCGGCAAAGGATGGTCAATGGGTACCGAGATAGAATTTGAACATGGTGGCTCTGGTTCTGCTATAGAATATGAGGCAGACGAGGCGATTGAATTCGAACATGAAACAGAGAAAGGTGGAGAAGTTGAACTTGAACAGTTCTGGCTTCAGAAATCATTCAGTAAGGCCTTTAATATTAGAGCCGGTCATATTGTAGTTCCATTTGGTTTAGTGAATGCACACCATGAGCCATTAAACTTCTTTACAGTATATCGTCCTGAAGGGGAAAACACAATTCTTCCAAGCACATGGCATCAAACAGGTATTTCCTTCTGGGGTAAGGCTGGCGACTTTAGCTACGTCGCACAGATGATTGCTGGATTGGATGCTTATCATTTCAGCCGCGCCAATTGGATTCAGAAAGGTACGTCAAATCCATTCGAGTTTGAGGTTGCTAATAAGTATGGTTTCCTCGCTCGCGTAGACAACTACACCATCCCAGGCTTACGCATTGGTGTTAGTGCATACGCAGGACAGGCTATGCACAACAATGTTCCACATGATAGTGAGAAGGGAGAGAAGAAGAAGATTAAGGGTAATGTTTATCTTGGTAGCTTAGATTTCACCTATAATAAATATAACTGGATTGCGAGAGGAAACATTGACTATGGTTATGTAAGTAATGCGAACCAGATTTCTGGCCTCTCATACCCTAATGTTCAGTATGTTAAGCCATACGAGTCAGGTAGTGGTAAATACTTCGGAAGTCATGCTATGGCTATGATGTTTGAGGTAGGTTATGATATTTTCTCTCAGATTCACAAGTTGCGTGAGGACAATCAGAAGCTCTATGTCTTTGGACACATCGAACACTATGACTCTTACATCCATGCAACAACTAAGCAGTGGACGAATAGAACCGTTCTTGCAACAGGTATCAACTATTATCCTATCCCACAGATTGCTATCAAGGCAGAGTACAACTACCGCAATCTGAAGAAGGGTTACAACGATGAACCTTCTATAAACATTGGTATAGCATACGAAGGTTTCTTCCTCTAAAAAGCAAAGAATAAAGATTGTATAACTATAATTAAAAAGGGATTATAATGAAAAAAGTAACAAAACTTGCGATGTTCCTCCTTGCAGGGACATTAGCTACAGGCTTCGTATCATGTAGTAGTGATGATGATGAAGTTATTAACACAACAATTCTTACACCTGAACAGCAAAATGCTTTAAGCCAGGCTGAAAGCGAAAGTAGAGCAAACGCTAATAAAACAGAGATGGGTAAGGTTGTTGCCAACTACATTAATGAAGTTGTTAAACCTACATATTTAGACTTGGCAGAGAAGTCTGACATTCTTTACAAGGCTTGCCAGAATCTTTATCAGAAGCGTAAAGCAGGTACTTTGACCCAGAATGACATTGATGCAGCTTGTGAGGCTTTCAAAGGAGCACGTCGAGATTGGGAGCAGAGTGAGTCTTTCCTCTATGGTGCAGCTTCTGACAATGAGATCGACCCACATATCGACTCATGGCCACTCGACCATGATCAGTTAACAAGAGCATTGAATAATGCAGATGTTATCGCAGGTATTAATGGAGAGAATCCAGCCAAGTATGTTTATGACAACAATGGTAATTTCGACTCTGTGTTAGGTTTCCATGGATTGGAGTTCGTTCTCTTCCGTAATGGTAAGAACCGTACTGTAGCAGACTTCAATGCTGAAAAAGAGACAGAACAAGGCCTTACAAGCGTAAGTACAGTGAATGAAGCAGCCTTTGCAGCAGCTGTTGCTGGTGACCTCCGTAACATGACTTACCTCTTGGAATATGGTTGGTTAGGTACAAGTATACCAACTTCTCACGTGAACCAGCTTGCTGATGCAATGTGGGTAGTTAATGGGACACGTCACAGAGGACTTTCTGCAAAGTTAATTCCATACCGTGATTACTCACAGTTCGCCACTACTGAGAAAGGTATGTTTGCTTCATGGCATGAGACACTGAACAATATATTCATTGGCGGATGCTCTGGCATCTGCGAAGAAGTTGCTGAACAAAAACTTGGTCAGGCTTATCGTAAGGCTACAGGTACTGGTACGGCAGACGATGCAGCTAACTACATCGAGTCACCATACAGTAAGCGTTCATTCCAAGACTACCAGGATAACATCTATTCTATCAAGAACTCACTCTATGGCGTACGTGGTACAGAGAATATCTCTACTCCAGCTCAGTACTCTATCATGAACTTCTTGAAGAATAACAACTATCCTAATTATAATGAATTGAACACTGCTCTTAACGAGGCAATAGCTGCCTTGGAGACAGCTAAGAAGAGTGGCGTTGCTTTCATTGATAATCCAGGTCATGCACAGGTTAAGACTTGCATCGAGAAGGTTACTGCCTTGAATGAAGCACTTAATGCTGCTGGTACATGGATAAACCAACAGACAGATAAGTAATCCAACTCTTGCAAATCTGAAAAGTAAATATAAATAATAAACGTAGCTTTGTCTTCTTTAGGACAGGGCTACGTTTCAAACGTAAATTTAACTATAAAACATTATGAGACACAACAGCTATAGCAAATACTTACTTGCTGGAGCACTCTTATGTGCATTTGCTGCATGTTCTGACGACAATGTTACGCCAGACAATCCACAGCAACCATCAGAACCTGAGACAAAGTACATTGGTCAGGCAGTAGGTAATTTCTCTGCAGATGAATGGTACCCAGGTGGCAAACTTGGTACAACAGAGAACACCGCAGCAGGTGGTTATGAGGACAACACACCAGCTATCGACGAACAAGGACTAACCGATCTCTTCAACCAAGGAGATATGATGGTAAGTGCTAAGTACACCCTTAGCACCGAGCCTTACAAAGGTTGGGGGCCTGTTGCATCCCGTCGTTCATGCGAGTATTGCCACTCTGGTGGTTATGCTCACGGTCATAGCCGCAATGACATGGAGCCAGTAAAGGGCAACGGATACATCGTTTCTGTTTATACACCTGATGCTCCAGGAAGCAACAATGGTACACCAATTGACCAGTTGACTACCTTTACGATGCTTCAAGCCGTCGAGCCGTTCTTGCCTCCTGTTGATCCGAAGCAAATACACATCACATGGCATGACGTAACATCTATGCCAAGTGGATTGCCAATGCAGTTCCCTGATGGTGAGAAGTTTAATCTTCGTTATCCATCAGTATCTATTCCACAGTCAGCATTCAACACTGACCCAGTACCAAGCAATTATGAAGTACGCTTGATAGCATCTTGTAACTTCCAAGGTCTTGGTTTGATTGATGCTATTTCTAATGAAGATTTGAAGAAGCAGTATGAGGCTGAAGGTCGATTTGTGGAACTTAACCCAGAGTTCTTTGATAATACGACAAAGCAGTTGAAGCCAGAAGCATGGGCAGAAGATGCCTTTGGCAATAAGTTTGTAAAGCGTTTCAACTATGATTTGTTGGATGGTTGCCTTGAGAATGACGTTGCTCTTTGGGACGAGTTGAATATTCTTCGTTCAGATATCAAGCACATTTGTTCTACCGAACCATGGGCTAAAGCAATGTCAGAGAACGAGAACGTAATTAGTTACATCCAACAACATGGTAGTGACGCTAACTCTTACGTACATCCATACTACAACGATGGAACACGTGAAGGTATCAAGAAGGCTGTTCGTTACTTGCTCTCCCCAAGCGATAATGTTGACTTGTATAACAACCCTTACTTCAACTTCAAGCCAGAGGTGAGTGATGATGCTTATCATGCATTCATGGTATGGCACAGAGGTATTGCTGTTCCTCGTGCAAGAAATTTGAATGACAAGGATGTACAGCGTGGTAAGGAACTCTTTACTGGTGAGTTAGGCTGTGCTCATTGTCACAAGGCTTCTTGGACTACGGGTGCAGACAACCATGGCTCTTCTAAGATTATTGGCAATAAGCAGTTGCCTAAGTATGCTAATCAGAAGATTTATCCTTACTCTGACTTTATCCAGCATAAGTTGGATATGAAGAATGATATTCATGGTTCATGGTGCCGTACAACACCTTTATGGGGTAGAGGTCTGTCACTTATCAACTCTGGTGCAGATGATCGCCTCCATGATGCTCGAGCACGTAATGAGATTGAAGCAATCATGTGGCATGCTTATAGTAAGAATAGTCAAGCTTATAAGGCTGCTGTGAAGTTCTATAACCTGCCAAAGAAAGACAGAGATGCGGTGGTTAAGTTCATCCGTTCTATCTAATAGATCTTAGTTAACAAAAACAATTATAGAAGGAGATGAGCCTTTACGAAAGACTCATCTTCTTTTTATCATTTTTACAAATGCGAACAAAAAAGATACTTGCAGTTATATACATCCTCCTTGTCATAGTGATGGCAATGGCGACTATCTTAGGGAAATATACCAGTCTGGACTTTGTTTCGGACAACATCTTCGGTGCATGGTGGTTCTGCCTGCTATGGGCGGCTGGCACTGCTACGGGAATCGTTTATTTCATCCAAAGGAAAATCAGACGTCCTATCGTTGTGATGTTACACCTTTCATTTGTCATCATTCTGTCAGGAGCATTGCTTACGCATCTTACTGCGCACAGGGGTATGATTCATGTACGACAAGGTAAGATTACGCAAACCTATATTACAAAAGAAGGAAACGAGGCCAGACTTCCGTTTGAAATTCTTCTTAACAAATTCAATGTTACTTATCATGCAGGTAATATGGCTGCAATGGATTATGCTTCGCACATCACGATTATCCATAACGGAAAACGAGAACAATATCAAGTCTCTATGAACAATATCTATTCAGGATATGGGACACGCCTCTATCAGAGCAGTTATGATGAAGATTTGAAAGGTAGTTACCTATCGGTCAATTCTGACCCGTATGGTATTCCTGTGACTTATACAGGCTATGCCCTACTCTTCTTTTCACTCATCGCCATGCTCATTGAACCTAAGGGTAAATTCCGTCGGTTGTTGCGTAAAGAGGCTGTGATGGCTTTGATGCTCATTGCAGGATATACCTCAGTACATGCACAGCCTTCATTAACACGTCAGACAGCCGATGAATTCGGGAAGGTGCTGATTGTATATAATGGTAGAATATGCCCTTTGGAAACTTACGCAATCGACTTCACTAAGAAGTTGTATGGCAAAAAGACTTATAAGGACTTTACCCCTGCCAAGTCTTGACGGGCTTTATGTTCTGGGGAGACGAGTGGATGAAGGAACCAATCCTACGTTTGAAAGGAAGTGAACTACGAAGCAAACTGAACATGAACGAGTATATTGCACCAATCAACCTGTTTGGGAAGCAGGGTTACATACTCGGTCCGTATCTACAAGATGCACAGAACCAACAAGATGATAATATTTCGAAACAACTTCTTGATACAGACGACAAGATGATGCTTCTGATGGATCTGACGCAAGCGAAATCACTGAAGATTTTTCCTTATATAGAAAAGAATGGGATGGTTGACTGGTTCTCACCCAGTGACAGATTTCCAGCTTCCATGCCGAAAGCGCAACAACAATATATCCGGTCTATCCTCCCTTTAGCAGGACAGCTGACCAGACAAGGAAAAACGGATATGGTCAACGAACTTATTCTGAAGTTGAGGAAGTATCAATATAGATATGGTGGCAATACAATTCCGTCAGACAAAGCCATTCGTGCAGAACAAATTTACAACAAATACCCATTCACGACCATATTGTTTATCTTTAACCTGACAGCTGGATTGCTTTCCGTCCTTTTCTTCACAAACAGAAAGAGGTATAAGCTCTTCACAGGATTGATGGTAATCTCATGGTTATTCCTCACCTTTACGATGGCGCTCAGATGGATAATTAATGGTACCATCCCTCTCGCTAATGGTTATGAAACCATGCTACTACTGTCTTGGATTATTATGCTTGTGTCAATCCCTGCAACACGGAAGATGCAGCTTATGACAACCTTTGGTTTACTGATGAGTGGATTCATGCTTCTTGTGAGTCATCTCGGAGAAATGGACCCAAGCATAACACCACGTATGCCGGTACTGAATAGTCCTTTACTTAGCATTCATGTCAGTATCATCATGATTTCATACGCATTGCTATCGCTGACATTTATTTGCGCCGTTGCTTATTTCTGTACATACAACAGCAAACGAGAAGGAATCAAATCTGTCAATAGACAACTGACATCACTGTCCCAGATATTCCTTTATCCTGCTATCACGACATTAGGATTAGGCATCTTCATCGGTGCGATATGGGCAAACATCAGTTGGGGAAACTATTGGGGCTGGGACCCCAAGGAGACATGGGCCTTGATAACTTTCATGATCTATGCTATACCTATACATAGCAATAGCCTTTCTTCTTTCAGGAATCCGAAGAAATATCATCTGTTTATGCTATTGTCATTCCTTAGCATCCTCATGACTTATTTCGGTGTAAACTATATCCTTGGAGGTATGCACTCCTATGCGTAAGCGACAATAGTTGGCACGCTGGTGATTAGGCTAATTAGCCTAATAAGGCCAATTGGGCTAATAAGGCCAAATAAGCCCCAAAAAAAGACAGGCAAGTTGCCTGTCTTTTTTTTATTCCTTTGGCATTAAGCCTTCTATATACTTACAAACGATATTGATACCTTTCACATTCTCGCCTCCCTGCGGAATAATGATATTAGCATAACGCTTTGTCGGTTCAATAAACTGTTCGTGCATTGGCTTCAGGACCTCCAAATAGCGATCGACAACCATTGAGACCGTACGACCACGGTCTATCGTATCACGTTGAATATTTCGGATAAGGCGTTCATCTGAATCACAATCAACGAAAATCTTTAGGTCCATCATCTCACGAAGACGTCTGTTGCTCAAGGCCATAATACCCTCAACGATGATTACCGGCTTCGGCTCAACATGAATCGTCTCTGGCAAGCGGTTGCTGAGAATATAACTATAGGTTGGCTGTTCAATAGCTATACCTTCACGCAATTCATTTATTTGCTTAATCAGTAGCTTCCAATCGAAGGCATCAGGGTGATCGAAGTTGATTGCCTTGCGCTCTTCATCTGTGAGGCCTGTTGTGTCATTATAATAGGAATCTAAGGGTACTACAGCTACATAATGAGGAGGAAGACTCTCTACGATTTTCTTCACTACGGTGGTCTTTCCCGAACCTGTACCACCTGCTATTCCTATGATCGTTATTTTATTCTTCATATTGGTTGATTTTATTATTCTTATTATTGGGCTTATTTGCCCAATTAGGCTAATTTGCCTTATTAGCCTAATATCCCTAAATCCCTAAACATCCTTTCGTAATACTCTGCCTTCTTCTCGACCTTCATCGGATAAGCACGACTACTACTTGGCTCACGATAAAGGTATAATGTCCGGTCCTCAAAGCTAAACTCCTTGCGATCTCCCATCTTCATCTTTCGCGCATCAATACCATAATGCTCTGTAAAGACCGTTGTAGCCAACTGACCTGCTGCCAACACAGCCTTACACTCTGGCAATGAACGAAGCATTCCATCAAGGTCGGCACGCTCAATGATTTCTAAGTCTTTATCAGACGCCGTACCTGTTGTACGATAGATACGCAGGGCGGTATCGAAGATAGCGATACCTTTCTCTTTCAAGAATGGCTTTAGTAAGTCGAGTTTATAGGTCTTCTTCTCCTCATCCACAAAGTAAAGTTTATCGCCGAAGAAGATATGACCAAAGATGCGCCACATATCATTCGTGTAATTAGGATAATACCACTCCATACACCAACGTTTTGGTGCTGGTGGGAAGGTCCCTAATAGCAATAGCTTGGCATTGGATGGGAGCCATGGCTCAAAAGGATGAGTTTCGATTTCCATTGTTTTATTATTATCAATAAGGCTTATTGGGCTAATTAGCCTAATAAGCCTAATAATCTTTACTGCTGCTTAACAAAGTAAGTGACAACGGGTAAGTGATCTGAATAACCATCGAGCCAAACACCACCAGCAGTGGTTCGCTTGGTATTACCCTTATACTTACCTGACTCCTGCAAGAGATAATCACGGCGGAAGATTTGGTTCTTCCAGAACTTCAACTCTGAGAAGTCTCTCTTACCAGCCTTATTCAATAAGTTAGGAGTCATGATTATCTGGTCGAAGAGATTCCATTTACCCTGATACTGCAAGGTTCCTGTCCCCTCCTTTACAAGAACATTATACCAAGGGTTATACATATCATTTGAACCTACTTCTTTGATTTCTGGCTTTGCTGACAGACACTCATACATGCTCTTATTGGTTGGGTCATCATTCATATCACCCATAACAAGCACCTTCACCTTTGGATCTTCACGAAGAAGTGAATCCTTCAATGCCTTTACCTGCTTACCACCTAACTCACGATAGTAAGAACCAGCACCACGACTTGGTAAATGGCACACTATGATTGTCACATGTTCGCCAGCCAATGTACCGCTTACTGTAAGAAAACCACGCGTTGCACGAGTACTATCTTTAGGAAGATCATAAACATAAGGCACTAACTTTGTATCTCTTACCGTAAAGAACTTCGGATTATAAATCAAGGCACAGTCGATGCCACGATGGTCGGGTCCTTCAATATGCACATACTTATAGCCACGTGCTGCCAACTCTGGCTGAGCTGTAAGGTCGTTCATTACATGGTCGTTCTCAACCTCTGCTAATCCTATAGCCGCACAACCAACATT
The DNA here is from genome assembly GCF_018127785.1 of Prevotella scopos JCM 17725. Classification (NCBI taxonomy): domain Bacteria; kingdom Pseudomonadati; phylum Bacteroidota; class Bacteroidia; order Bacteroidales; family Prevotellaceae; genus Prevotella; species Prevotella scopos. The sequence continues at coordinate 214,992 of NZ_CP072389.1, read as the reverse complement.
CGGAAGTACATCTGTACCCATCTCTGCCAATACCGATGCCATATTATGCAACTTATGACTATACTTCATTTCGTTCCACTGATAACTACCAGTCGGAGTGAAATCGTAGTCATTTTTCCCTTCATCATGTGTTGTATCAAACAAGTTTTCTACATTGTAGAAGCCTATAGCGTAAACAGAGAACTTCTTTTGAGCAGAAGCTGGCGCACTAAAGAGTACGGCACAGAAAAGAACTAATAGTAACTTTCTCATTATTATTTTATGTTGTTGTTTGTTATCAAAAGAATATCAAACGAAGACTTGTATATTCCTGTAAATCAGTAATATCAAACAAAATAAGCATAATCTGCATGTCCTCCGACTAAAATTACAGGCATACACCATCTTAAACTGAATCAATTAACACAGTCACGTTTGGTTTGCAAATATCGGTAAATAATCCGACATTAACGCATAATCTTCGAAAAAATCATCAAAAAGACTTTCTATTTTCAAATTTATTTCGTTACTTTGCAAACAAAGTATAACACCTATTAATGTAATTAACTATGCAGAAAAAGCTGAAACTTGCCGTTTTAGCACTATGCAGTTCGTCTATGATGGTAGCACAGAATACCGACCCCAAGACGAACCAGCAGGCGCAGACGGCCAACGCTATGGATGAATCGGCGTTCACCTTCACTGAAGCGCAGTTAGGTGAGAATAATGACATGAATGAAAATGTAACGATTCTCAACTCAAACAGTAACGTCTATGCTTCACAAGTGGGTTTCTTGTATTCGCCCATGCGGTTCCGTTACCGTGCTCTGAACCAGAAATATAACGATGTTTATATCAATGGTACACCTATGAACGATATGGAAAGCGGACAGTTCCGCTACTCTATGGTAGGTGGTATCAACCAACAGACACGTAACGTTGACTATGCACTTCCTTTTGAGAATAACAACTTCTCAATGACTGCCTTGGCTGGAAGTAACAACTATGACTTCCGTGCTGGTTCAATGGCTGGCGGACATCGACTCACACTTTCTGCAGCAAACCGCAACTATACTCTCCGCGGTATGTACAACTATGCAAGTGGTTTCAACGCTAAGGGCTGGGCTATCGCTGCTAGTGTTGCTTATCGTTGGGCTAATCGTGGGTACGTTGAAGGCACTTTCTACAATTCATTGTCTTACTACTTCGGTGTTCAGAAGAAGTGGAACAATGGTCATTCTTTAGCTTTGTCTACATGGGGTAACCCTACTGAGCGTTCTACACAGGGCGCAAGTACTGACGAGGCTTACTGGCTTGCTAATGACTATCAGTACAACCCATATTGGGGTTATCAGAATGGTCACAAGCGCAATAGCCGTGTTGTTAATGACTTTGCTCCTTCAGCTATCCTCTCTTGGGATTGGGACATCAACAAGAAGATGAAGTTGACAACAAGTCTTTTTGCCCAGTACTCTATGTATAAGAGCACAAAGCTGAACTATAACAACAGCGAAAACCCACAGCCTGACTACTGGAAGAACCTTCCAAGTAGCTACTATGACGTGTGGGATCAGAGCGATGCACGCTATCGTACAGCACAGACTTTCTCTGATTGGCAGACAGCTGTCAACTGGTGGGGCAACAAGGAGAACCGCCAGATTCAGTGGGATCGCCTTTACTATGCTAACCGTCAGGCTGCAGCCAACGGTGAGGATGCACTTTACTACGTACAGGCTAAGCACAATGATGCGATGACAACTGCACTTTCTTCTACTCTTACGAACCATCTTGGTAAGAACAAAGTGTTTAATGCTGGTCTTTCACTCGGTCAGACTTTAGCTCGTCACTATCAGACAATGGAGGATCTCTTGGGTGCAAAGAGTTTCCATAACATCAATACTTATGCTCTCGGAACCTATGCTGCTTCAGACCCACGTGTTCAGTATGACCTTAACACAACTAGTACTTTGGGGTTAGGAAAGCTCGTATATGAAGGTGATACATTCGGTTACGATTACAACATCAACGTACGCCGTGCTAAACTTTGGGCTAATTATGCACAAACTATTGGTAAACTTCACTATATGGTAGCTGGTAGAGTTGGCTATGATAACATGTATCGCGTAGGTAACATGCGCAATGGTATGTTTGCCGATAACTCTGCTGGTAAGAGTAAGGATGCTAACTTCCTAACAGGTGGTGTGAAGTCTAATGCTACCGTTACACTTGGTGGTGGCAATGCGCTCTCTCTCGGTTTGGGTTACGAGCATCGTGCACCAAATGCTAACACTGCTTTTGCAGCACCTGAGATGAACAATGACTTCGTTCTCAACCTCCACAATGAACGTATCTTCTCAAGCGAACTCAGCTATCAATACTCTGGTAGTTGGCTCCGTGCTAACCTCAGTGGTTACTACAACCATATGACACACGTAACCGAGTGGCAGAACTTCTACTTTGATGATGCTAACTCTTTCACATACGTTAGCATGACAAACATGAAGAAGAATTATTATGGTATTGAGTTGGGTCTCGACTTCAAACTCACAAGCTTCCTTAACTTCAAGACTCTCGGTACTTGGAGCGAGGCTAAGAACGCTAACAATGCTGATGTTATCTACTTGATCTCTACTAAGAGCACCTACAACAAGGATGTTGTTTACAATAAGGGGATGCACGAGGCAAGCACTCCGCTGAGTGTTTACAGCGCAATCCTCAGCTACCACAAGGGTGGTTGGTTCATTGACCTGAGCGGTAACTACTATGATCGTATCTACCTCTCTTACGCACCAAGCCTCCGTAATGGCAACACACTCCGCACAATGGGTACTGCGCTTGGCGGTATGGATGCTAATGGCAACTATACTCCTTATGCACAGAGTGAGGGACATGGTGGCTTTATGCTCGATGCGTCTATCGGTAAGAGCCTTTATCTCCGCCATGGAAGTCTGTCAATCAACTTGATGATTACTAACTTACTGAACAACCAGAAGATTGTAAGTGGTGGTTATGAGCAGGGCAGAAGCAACTACACTGTCAACAAGACGACTGGAGCTGCTACAACACGTGCTTACGACTTCTACCGCAATCCTAAGAAGTATTACGTGAATGGTATCAATGGTATGTTGAACGTAGCTTACAAATTCTAAAACTAAATACAGGAAACGATTATGAAGAAACTGAAATATTTAATGATGGCAGCTGTCTGCGCACTCTTTGCATCTTGTATGGGTGATAGTTACGCAGAGCCAGCTGAAACAGGTTCTGCGCCTTACGGCAATAATGAACTGACCGAAACAAATGTCATTTCTATTGCTCAGCTGAAGAGTAAGTTTGCTAACTATATCGCTACTGACTACCGTGATGGTGTCAGCTATGCTAAGGTTACAGACGATATCAAGATAAAGGCTATCGTTACAAGTTCTGACGTTGCTGGTAATATCTATCAGGAGGTAGCTTTACAAGATGCAACAGGTGCTATTATCGTTAGTGTTGCACAGGGTGGACAGCATGGTCCTCTGCCAATCGGAACAGAAGTATTGGTAAGTCTGAAGGACCTTTACGTTGGCAACTATGGTAAGCAGGCACAGATTGGTGTTACTTCTGTGAATGCTGCTGGTGCAACTACCATTGGTCGTATCAGCCGTGCTGTCTGGGATCAGCACTATAAGATTCTTTCTACGGGTAACAAAGTTGAACCTACTGAGTTTGCTTCTGGTACCAACGCAACAACTTGGGACCTCGATACTGATGGCGGCAAGCTGGGTATTATTCGTAACGTAAGCTTCAAGAGCAGCAACAGCAGTAAGGTTACTGATACTTTCGCTGATGCTAATGGCGGTGCGGGTAGCGTTAGCTGGACCCTAAACGAGCAGGATGGCAGAAAGGTTATTGTGTACAACAGTAACTTTGCTAAATTCGCTAATAGCAAGGTTCCAACTGGTAAGGTTGACATCGTTGGTATCTTCAAACGCTTTAATAACCAGTGGGAGATCATCATCCGCTCACTTGATGACATCAAGCCTGCTGAAAAGGTTGACCCATTCAAGGGTCTCCCTGGTAAGGGTGATGGTACACAGGCTAACCCATTGGATATCACACGTGCTTTGGCATACGCTAAGTTGAACAAAAAGGATGCTAACACTTACTATATCAAGGGTACAATCTCACAGATTGATGAGGTTTCAACGCAGTATGGTAACGCTCGTTACTACCTCTCTAACGATGGTACAACAACTGACCAGTTGCAGGTGTTCCGTGGCTTGTACTTAAATGGCGATAAGTTCACTGACCCTTCACAAATTAGTGTAGGAAAGAAGGTTCTTATCCTTGGTACTTTGGATTTTTACGAGGCAACATCAAACCCACAGGTTGGTCGTAACAGTAAGATTATCTCAATTAATTAACAAGACAAATAACTATACAGAATATGAAAAAGATTATTTATTCAATGATGGCGCTGGCTATGACAACAACAGTCCTCACAAGTTGTGAGGATGTTCCAGCTCCATACAGTGTTACTTTTGAAGAGAACACCAATACCAACACTAACACTCCTACCACTCCTGCTACTGGAACTGGTACAGAGGCTGACCCATTCAATGTTGCTGCAGCGTTGAAGTATATTGATGCTGGTCAGAACCTTGATAAGGATGTATATGTTTCTGGTACTATCGTTAGCGTTAAGGAGATTGATGCTGCCAACTATGGTAATGCTACTTATCTTATCTCTGACGACGGAACAACCAACGGACAGTTGACTGTATATCGTGGCTATGCGCTTGGTAACAAGAAGTTCACTGCAAATGATAAACTTAACGCTGGTGATAAGGTTGTTGTATATGGTAAACTTGTAAACTTCAAGGGTACTAAGGAGTTCACGCAGGGCAACTATATCTACTCTCTCAATGGTAATAAGGCTGCTCAGCCAACACCAACAGCTGACTTGAATACTGAGTCTACTGCATGGACTGTTGCGGAAGCTGTACAGAAGATTCAGGCTAACCAGACTGCTACGGGCGAGGCATACGTAAAGGGTATCATCTCTGAGGTGGTTTCTTATAATGATAAGTATAAGAGCATCACTTACTATATCTCTGACAATGGCACAGACAAGACGCTCCAAGTATTCTCTGGTAAGGGGCTCAATGGTGCTGACTTCGCTGCAAAGACTGACATTCAGGCTGGTCAGACTGTAGTTGTTAAGGGTAACCTGAAGTCATTCACGAATAAGAAAGGTGATGTAATCATGGAGGTTGATAAGGATAGCAAGATTATCTCTATCAGCGGTACTTCTGCTCCACAGCCTACTGCTACTGGTCTTACTGCTAAGTTCGAGGCTGGTATGGACAACTTCACTATCAACAATATCACACTCCCTTCAGACCTTACCTTTGTGTGGAAGCATGATGCTACTAAAAAATACATGAAGGCTTCTGCATTTAAGAATTCTAACAACTATGCTGCTGAGAGCCGTCTGACTTCTCCTGCCTTTAGTCTTGCTGGTAAGACTTCTGCTACGCTTTCTTTCAAGCATGCAGCGAGGTTCTTTGCGAATGCAGCTAACGAGTTTAAGGTACAGGTTTCTACAGATGGTACAACATGGCATGATGTTGCAGTTTCTGCTTATCCTACAGGTAATGACTGGGGATTCATCGATGCGACATGCAATCTCTCTGCTTACGCTGGTAACGCAACTGTTTACATTGGCTTCCTCTACACCAGCACCGCTACTAAGGCTGGTACATGGGAAATCAAGAACGTAGAAGTTAAGTAAATACACTTATCTTATTAACGTGCGAAGGCTCCGCACCAATGGTGCGCATGGTAAACACCAGTGGTGCGCATGGTAAGCACCAATGGTGCGGAGGCTCATTACACACAGAATTACTAAAGATAAGGAAACTCTTGGGTTACGAAAGAACCTGTAGGGAAGTAAAGGTTTATACTATAAAGATTTTTAGTTGTATCACTCGGAATATCGAATGATCCTAAAAAACAGCTTGAAATATTTGGCTACCTACAGAATTATTCGTAATTTTGCACCTTGAAGAGTGTCTATATCCTTTTTAGTTAAGGGAAAGACTACAGCAAGTATATTATTAACAATTAGATAACAATAAAATGAAACAAGGTATTCATCCAGAAAACTATCGCCCCGTCGTATTTAAGGATATGTCCAACGGCGATATGTTCCTTACAAAATCTACATGCAAAACTTCAGAGACAGTAGAATTTGAAGGCGAAACTTACCCAGTGGTAAAAGTCGAAATCTCAAGCACCTCTCACCCATTCTACACTGGTAAGAGTAAGCTTGTCGATACAGCAGGTCGTGTTGACCGCTTCATGAGCCGTTACGGTAAGTTGAAGAAGTAATCGATAATACCCTTCGACATTATTACATACAAAGTGCGGACAAACGTAGTTGCATATACGTTTGCTCGCACTTTTACTTTCAACAGAACAGGAAAGAATGCTGCTCTGCCTACAGATTGTATAAGATAAAATAGATAACAGAGGATAAGGCTTCACTGAAAGCTAAAGATTGGGGATAACGTAGAGAATAGATATCTACTCACAAGCCGTCTGTTTCAAGCAAGCTAAAACTTCATAGTCAACCATCCAAAGACAAAAGAATGAATAAGATAATACGATACACAGCTGTATGGGCTTTAATACTCCTTACAGTTAGCACAATCACGTCATGTAATAAGGACGATGATAATTCTAATAGTTCAGGAAGAACAGAAACGATAACCAATAACACAAACTCCAACTTCAAAGATTTACGTACAGCAACGCACCGCTTGGAGTTTCTTAAACTGAAAGGTGGACATAGTACTGTCCTCACTCATAAACTAAGCAATGGGGAGATTAATTACAGCGTAGAATGGGATATCGATAAGATGTCGAATCGTTGGACCTGCTATCAGATTTACGCAAGCAATGCTCTAAAAAGTGTAAAAAGAAAAAGCCAAGAAAGTGACAACCTCTACCCTAGGGACCCATTCTGGACTTCAAACGCTTTCTTTCCATACGATCCTTATCGCGGTTCTGGCTACGACCACGGGCATCTCTGTCCATCACAAGACAGAGTAAACAGCCGAGATTCTAATGACCAGACCTTCTATCTCAGTAATATGCAACCACAAGTTCACGGCTTCAATGCGGGTATCTGGGCAGAGATGGAGAAAAAAATGAGAACATATATCACCTATAAAAGTGGCTCTAAAGATACATTATTCATCTGTCGTGGCGGTACAATTGACAAACAAGACCAATACACCTATATTAGAAATAAATTTATTGTACCGACTTATTTCTTCTCTGTAGCACTGATGAAATACAAGATTAAAGGACAAGGTGATTGGCAATATAAAGCCATCGGCTTCTGGTTCAAACATGAAAATAACAACGGGACCTCTCTCAAACCTTATGTTACCAGCATCAAGGAAATCGAAGAAAAAACTGGTATTGACTTCTTCTGTAATCTTCCTGACAACATAGAGCGCGATGTAGAATCGAAAACTCCAGCCCAAATGATTCTCACTTGGAACATAATATAAATAAATACATCGTAGATAAAAATTAAAGAGCACATTAAGTACTGTTATATTACAGCTTACCTAATGCGCTCTTTTTTCTACAAAAATATTCTTAGCTATTTCTGTCCTATAAAACCTCTACTTGCTGCAATATTTTTGGTTCATCCGACATTTCGAGTGATACGACAGTCATGCAGTGCATAGAGTCTTAGTGTAAAGTATCTTTCATCCCTGAATCCATACGCATTTCGTTTCATTACCTTAATCTTGTTGTTGATGCCTTCAACTTTTCCTGTTGATAGATGGCAGTCGTACCATACAAGGATGCCTTTTTGTAGTTTCGCATGGTAACAGCCATTTTCTGCAGTTGGGTAATCTTGCTCTGTTCCGCCTGCCTTATCCAGTCGTCAAGCACTTCTTCTCCCATAGCCTTCATGGGTTGAGACCATACCTGACGGAGCTGTTCCTTCAGATAGTATGCTTTTGACAGCGACTCGTTCATCGCCAAAGCATTTTCAAGCCTTGCTCTGTGCTGTTTGTCAAAGATGTCGGCACCATTGCCAAGCAGCAGAAACCTTGTCCTCTTCAGCACTTTACGCTTATTTACATCTTTCTCCATGCTATAGACTTTACGTCTGATATCGTCAAGTTTCTCGTTCATTAACTTCACCACATGAAAAAGGTCAAACACATGTACCGCATCGGGACTATTCTCCATGACAGAGGCTATGAAAGCTGCAGACAGGTCTGTTGCCATATGTTTTATCTTTATATTCTTACGTATGATTTTCCGCCAGAATTTCTTCAGAGCTTTCGTACCCTTTCCATTGCCAACATAGATTACCCTGCCACTGTCCAAATCCACGACAATCGGGTTGTGCTTATTCAAATATACAATATTTACAGCGGTTTCTTTTTTATTTTATCTGTTTTATCACTCCAAATTCCAGAAGAACCTGATTTCTTACTCTGAGAGTATCTTCCTAGTTACATTACGGCGGGAAAGCGTTAAAAAATATAAATTTTGAAAAAAAGAAATCGTTTTTCTTATTTTAAACTTCTTATTAATATACATTTGTAGCGTGTTTAAAAAGAAGACCATTCATATGATTAAACTTTAAATTATGAAATACACCTCTTGTAGAGAATATAATTGCAGGCAAACTGATAGAAAAGTTCGGTTTATGCCTGTAAAATCCATTCGGTTCTTTTCATCCAAGAACTCTAATCATTATTGGACAGAGTATGACCAGACAAAAACGTAGGATATGGCTAAAATGCTCTACCTTCTTGATATATCTTAGAAAGAATCTTCTGGATTTACGAACTACAAGTAAGCGTTATTTCTTTACCTAAAAGATAATTTAGAGGAATTTCTATTCCCCATACCGCTTGTGAACAATACGAATCAGAAATTGAGAATAAAATATGAAAACTCTTTGTACAGCTTTAATTCTGTTGTGTATTACAGTCTCCATTTCGGCACAAACTTTAGACAATACAATTACCATTAAAGGCAGAGTGCAAGATTTTGTAACTCATGCAGATATCCCTGGAAGTTTAGTGGAAGTACTAAATGCTAAAGATAGCTCGATTATTGCTTCTAAGAAGGCTCTCACTCAATATGAGAGTGGTGAACAAAGATGGGAAACATCAGAATATTGGGTGGAAATTCCACGTAAGGAGGGTGATTATATCCTTCGTGTTACCGAAGAAGGTTATACACCTACCTACGTAACCTTACCACTGCATCACTTTTATAAGCGAGAGGTAAGCAGGGAGATTGAAACAATCTTCTTGAAGCGCCCTAAAACAGTAGACTTAAATGAGGTGGTTGTTAAGGCTACAAAGGTGAAGTTCTACCATAAAGGCGACACGATTGTTTATAATGCTGATGCTTTCCAGTTAGGTGAAGGCTCCATGCTCGACGCCCTTATTCGTCAGTTGCCCGGTGCTGAACTAAGCAAGGATGGACGCATATATGTTAATGGAAAGTTTGTTGAGAGTTTGCTTCTCAATGGAAAAGATTTCTTCCGTGGAGATAATACTGTCATGTTTGAGAATCTGCCTACTTATATGGTAAACCAAGTAAAGGTGTATGATCGTCTTGGCGAAAATAGTCGTTTTCTCGGGCAAGAGGTGGCAGGAGACAAAAAATACGTGATGGATGTTCAACTGAAAAAGCAATACAACATTGGATGGGTTGGTAATGTGGAAACTGGTGGAGGAACAAAGGAACGCTACTTGGCTCGTCTGTTTGCTATGCGGTTCACTGATCACTCCCGTTTGGCTGTCTATGGAAATATGAATAATCTAAACGACGACCGTAAGCCTGGTGAGAATGACAACTGGTCGCCTTCTGATCTTTTTGGTGGGTTGACACAGCAACAGTTAGGAGGTCTTGACTATAATATAGATGCACGCAGTGGTAAGTATAAACTTAGTGGAAATGCACAGGTTAAGCATGCTGACAACACGATAGTGAATAACACTAATCGTACAAATTTCCTTGCTAACGGAGATACATACGACCGTATGGTAGCTAATAATAGAAATCACAATTTTACGCTCTCCACCGATCATCAGTTCTATTTTGAGTTTAAGAATGCCAACTTAAATATCAAGCCACGTTTTAACTACCAATATTATAACAATAAAAGCGGATATTCTTCGCTGACGCTTAATCGTAGTTTTGCATCTTTCTCAAAGGCACAGTTGGATAGTTTGTACACACCAATGATAGGTAGGGAGTTGGTTCGTACAGCCATTAACAGAAATCTTCGCAATGGATTATCAATTGGACATTCTTTAGAAGGTTCGGTTTCGATGGAGTCGTTAATTAAGTTCAAGCATTCTCCCGACCATATCACCCTTTATGCTGACGCTTCTTTGAGGCATGCTACTGAGGATAGCTTTGATCGTAACCGCATTGATTATTATACCAACGGTCAGCAAAGTAATACAGACTTCCGCAATCGATATTTCAACAACCGTCCTGACCACGGCTATAGCATGACAGGTAAAGTGACTTACAGCTATTTAGTAAAGCGGGGCTTGTTCTTCGACTTTAGTTATAAATACAATCGTACTACCTCAAACCGATATTCTTCACTCTATCGTCTTGACCAGTTAGCAGACTGGGGAATTAATTCAGAGCACGAGCTTGGAATACTTCCTTCTGTGGATGCTTATAACAGAGTAATGGATATTCATAATAGTTATGACAGCAGGCAGACGGATAATACCCATACCCTCGGAGCCTTTCTTGTATGGAATAAGAGAACGACGAAGTCAGAGTGGTGGGCGCAGCTTGTACCTAATTTATCGCTGCTTTCACGGACGATGCATTATCATAGTGGAAATGTAGATACGACTTTTACGAAACGTTCTATACTTTACAATATGTATAGTACGTTCATCAAATGGCGTAGTACTGATCACAAATATGAATTCATGCTTCAATATCATGTGAACGGACAAGCTCCAGACATGAACTTGTTTGTAAACATCCTCAATACCACTGATCCCTTAAACGTAACAATGGGTAATACCAACTTGAAACCATCCTATAAGCACGAACTTATATCACACTTCCTACGTATATATCCGAAAAAAGGTATGATGTGGTTAATAGAGGCTCAATATATCCCCACTGTTAACGCTATTGCTATGGGCTATACCTACGACAAGGCTACAGGACAACGAACATTCAGACCAGACAATGTGAATGGTAATTGGCGAGGTCAGCTTGCTTTAGGTGGCGCTGGACCATTGACCAAAAATCGCAAGTTGGATTTTAAAGCTATGGCTGGGTTAAGATATGAGAAGAGTGTCGACCTTATTGGTTTAGCAGGTACGTCTGCATCTAATAGGAGCATAGTAGAATCGTTAAACTACATTGCTGATTTACAGCTGAACTATAGGCTTGGGCAATCTTCCATTGGTTTCATTAGTAAAGGAAACTGCGCACATGTCGATGGCACTCGTGAAGACTTTAAGGCATTTAATGTGAGTGATTTCAATTACGGTTTAACAGCACAATTACAGTTGCCATGGGATTTCCGACTTGGGACTGACCTGACAATGTATAGTCGCCGAGGTTATTTAGATAAGTCGATGAATAGTGATGATTTAGTATGGAATGCCCGTCTATCACGATCATTCTTCAAAGGACAACTTACCTTATTGCTTGATGGATTTGATATTCTTGGTCAGCTGAATAATGTCACACGGACGATGAATGCACAAGGAATCATAGAAACTTACAGTAATGTTATCCCCCGCTACGTGATGCTACATGCCGTCTATCACTTCAATATTATACCTAAGAAAAAATGAAAAGTATAATCTCTTTTACACTGAAACAACGAATGTCTCAGGACGGTGAGAAAGATTATTGGAAACCTCAGGGGCACGGTAATGGAGGGCAGCTTCGGAGGCTCATTATTTGAGATTTTTGAGCAGAAAACACTGCAAATTCTTTTTCTAGGAGCTTTTCCAAGAAAAAGAATCCAGTTTTTGAATGCTCTTGGCAGGTTCAGGAGTGAATTAACTGAAATTCCCTAAATAGAATTCGTATTATTGGCGCCCGATAGAAGTTGATTGCGTGAGATAGGCTTAATAAGTATGAGTAAATTCATATTCTAGGCTAATAATTTGGAAAAATAACAATAATGTTGTACCTTTGCAAAAGGTATTAATATTAGTGACTAAATAAGTAATTAATTGCTAATTAAAAAAACAAGAAATGAATATATCAAAGAAGATGCAGGATGCGTTTAATGCGCAGATCGTGGCAGAAATGTGGTCATCAAATCTCTATTTACAGATGTCATGCTGGTTCCGCAAGGAGGGTTGGAAAGGTTTCTCAAGCTGGATGTACAAGCAGGCAGAAGAGGAGAGACAGCATGCAATGGATATGGCTCAGTTTGTTCTTCATCGTGGTGGTGAGGTTATCCTTACTAGTATCGATGCTGTTAAGACAAGCTGGACAGATGCTAAAGAAGCTTTTGTTGATACATATGCACATGAACAAAAGGTTACAGAACTTATCAATAAGTTGGCAGATGTTGCTGATGAGGAGAAGGACCGTGCGTCACAGAACTTTATTGCAAAGTATATTGATGAGCAGGTAGAAGAGGAGAAGAATGTTAAGGATATTCTTGATTCATTTGCTCACTTAGAAAGTCATGCTATTGCACATATTGATAGCAAGCTTGAGCAGGCTCGTTAAGAGTTGCAATGATATAAAAAAGTGTCAAAGATAATTCTTTGACACTTTTTTTTTGTATTTTGTTGTTCTGCTGGGATTAGTGAGAATTGACTAATTTATTAAGTGTTTGTGATGTATGTAACGTTAATGTAACCCTCTGTAATGTCCTCCCTTCTCTATGTGCAATTTATAGAGAGGGGCTACCTTATTAGTTCATATTCTATATATTTTTAAAGCTGTTACAAAGCTATCAGCCACTTTCATGTTATGTCTCTATCACGTATTGTGCCATCATCGCCTTCTTGATATAGCTTTTAGCTATGTACTACCCTCTCTCTGTGCCAAATAATATTGAGTGCTTACATTTATCACTTCAGATTTTGGAAGATAAGAAGTCTATAACAAATCGTCTATTTCGTTTTGCAAGACAATTAATAAATCTAAGTTCCTGTCATTCCTGTCGTTTGTAAGATGCATGAAATATTAATAATGGCAGCAACATTAAATAAAATTAATCTTGTATTTATGCGATAATATTTGTCTTATCTGACTAGGGTTCTGTAGGAAAAAGATGAGGAAATAGATACACAAAAGGCTAATAATAAAAAGCGCTTTCAAAATTAGAAATAATAATAATTCCCAGATAAAAAAATAGTGCATAAAATGCAAGATTAATTTTATATTTAGTTGCTGTCATTATTAACACTTCGTAAAAGTACCTGTAACCAAACTAATTAGCAAGCTAATATGGATGACAGTAGTGACAGCAAATTATAAAACGATAGTCTAAGAAAAAATAAACTCATCATTAACATAAGACATTGGTCTCTAAATATAAATATTTGTCCTATTAAGTCCAATTATCCTTATTACTCCTATTAGCCTTATTAGCTCTAGTAGGCTTATTAGCCAAATAAGCTTGACCTCCATAAACACAAAAAGCCCTGAAGATTTCTCTTCAGGGCTCTCGTAAAAGAAGGCGGCCACCTACTCTCCCGCATTGCATTGCAGTACCATCGGCGCAGTCGGGCTTAACTTCTCTGTTCGGAATGGGAAGAGGTGGGACCCCGACGCAATAACCACCTGATATTTCTCTCGGTTGACTAGTTCACAGTTGACAAGTTGACCAGTTATTTGTCATTATTCTTGTCTTCTTTCTGTCTTCTTATCAGTAGATCCATTATTAAATATTGTCCATAGAACTAATAACTTGTTTACTTGTTAACTCGTTATCTTGTCAACTCGTCTACTGACTTGTCAGCCGTATAAGGTGACGTATTTCCACAAGCAAAACATATTAGAACTTTTCTTCTTACTTTAGAAGAATACACAGCTCAAAGTCTGAGTCACTGGTCCCCGCACTCCAATATCTAGAGGCGGGAGACCCGAAGAAAGTTTCGGGCAATTAGTAGTGCTCGGCTTTGACGTCACCGTCTTTACACCTACACCCTATCAACGTCATCGTCTATGACGACCCTTATGAGGAGTTCTCATCTTGCGGCTGGCTTCGCACTTAGATGCTTTCAGCGCTTATCCAATCCAGACTCAGATACCCAGCGGTGCACCTGGCGGCACAACTGGTAAACCGGAGGTCTGTCCAACACGGTCCTCTCGTACTAGTGTCAGCACCACGCAAAACTCCAACGCCCACGATAGATAGAGACCGAACTGTCTCACGACGTTCTGAACCCAGCTCGCGTGCCACTTTAATGGGCGAACAGCCCAACCCTTGGGACCTTCTCCAGCCCCAGGATGTGACGAGCCGACATCGAGGTGCCAAACCACCCCGTCGATATGAGCTCTTGGGGGGGATCAGCCTGTTATCCCCGGAGTACCTTTTATCCTTTGAGCGACGGAGTTTCCATACACATCCGCCGGATCACTATGCCCCAGTTTCCTGCCTGCTCGGCATGTCTGCCTCCCAGTCAAGCGCCCTTATGCCATTGCACTCTATAAGGCCGGTTACCAATCGGCCCGAGGGCACCTTTGGAAGCCTCCGTTACGCTTTTGGAGGCGACCACCCCAGTCAAACTACCCACCAAGCAGTGTCCGCACCACAGGCGCGTTAGACCTCAGACAGCCAAAGGGCCGTATTTCAAGGATGGCTCCACGAATGCTGGCGCACCCGCTTCGAAGCCTCCGGCCTATCCTACACATCGGATGACCAAGGTCAATGCTAAGCTGTAGTAAAGGTTCACGGGGTCTTTTCGTCCCATCGCGGGTAATCGGCATCTTCACCGATACTACAATTTCACTGAGCTCATGGTTGAGACAGCGTCCAGATCATTACACCATTCGTGCAGGTCGGAACTTACCCGACAAGGAATTTCGCTACCTTAGGACCGTTATAGTTACGGCCGCCGTTTACCGGGGCTTCAATTCAATGCTTCCCATTGCTGGTGACATCTCCTCTTAACCTTCCGGCACCGGGCAGGTGTCAGGCTGTATACATCATCTTTCGAGTTAGCACAGCCCTGTGTTTTTGTTAAACAGTTGCCTGGACCTATTCTCTGCGCCTCATATTGCTATGAGGACCCCTTATTCCGAAGTTACGGGGTCAATTTGCCTAGTTCCTTAACCATGAATCTCTCAACGCCTTAGTATATTCTACCCGACCACGTGTGTCCGTTTGCGGTACGGGTCGCTATTACATTAAGTTTAGCGGATTTTCTCGGAAGTATGATTACCTGCACTCAAGTTATCCCGAAGGATTACCTGTACTTTCATGGTTCAGCTCGGAAGGTGGATTTGCCTGCCTTCCTCATAGCCTACGCACTTAAACGCCCTATTCCGTCAGGGCGCGGCAGTGTCACTGCTCCGTCTCCACATCACTGTAATAGCGAGTTGCGGAATATTAACCGCATCTGCCATCGCCTTCGCCGTTCGGCTGAGACTTAGGACCCGACTAACCCCGGGCTGATTGGCATCGCCCGGGAAACCTCGGTCTTTCGGCGAAAGGGAATCTCACCCTTTTTATCGTTACTTATACCTACATTTGCTTTTCCATAAGCTCCAGGATCGGTTACCCTCACCATTCAACGCCAATGGAATGCTCCCCTACCGATACTTTTAATATACATTACTATCCCGCGCCTTCGGTATCTGACTTATACCCGATTATTATCCATGCCCGGACCCTCGACTAGTGAGCTGTTACGCACTCTTTGAATGAATGGCTGCTTCCAAGCCAACATCCTAGCTGTCACGGGGACCAGACTTCGTTAGACTAACTTAGACAGAATTTCGGGACCTTAGACGGCGGTCTGGATTCTTCTCCTCTCGGGGACGGACCTTAGCACCCGCCCCCTTACTGCACGATTGCGGTCCATAAGCATTCGGAGTTCGTCAGGTCTCGATAGGCGGTGAAGCCCTCTTGACCTATCGGTCGCTCTACCTCTTATGGAGATCATCGCACGCGGCACCTAAATGCCTTTCGGGGAGTACGAGCTATCTCCAAGTTTGATTGGCCTTTCACTCCTACACTCACCTCATCGGGAAGCTTTTCAACGCTTATCCGTGCGGTCCTCCATCCGGTGTTACCCGGACTTCAACCTGGGCAAGTGTAGATCACTTGGTTTCGCGTCTACCCCATCTGACTCGACGCCCTATTCAGGCTCGCTTTCACTGCGGATGCGCGTCTCATGACGCTTATCCTTGCCAGACATGGTAACTCGTAGGTTCATTATGCAAAAGGCACGCCGTCACTGCGTAAGCAGCTCCGACCGCTTGTAGGCGCATGGTTTCAGGAACTATTTCACTCTCCTTATTGGAGTGCTTTTCACCTTTCCTTCACAGTACTCGTTCACTATCGGTCTCACGGGAGTATTTAGCCTTACCGGATGGTCCCGGCTGATTCGCGCAGAATTTCACGTGTTCCGCGTTACTCAGGATACCACTACGTCTCGTCATGCTTCGAATACGGGATTATCACCCTCTATGATTGTTCTTTCCAGAACATTCTTCTCACAATCTAAGTACGACAGCGTGGTCCTACAACCCCTGCTAAGCGTTGCCACAAAGCAGGTTTGGGCTATTCCCCGTTCGCTCGCCACTACTAGGGGAATCATTATTTATTTTCTCTTCCTAGAGGTACTAAGATGTTTCAGTTCCCTCCGTTCGCCTCACTACTTATGTAGTGATAACAGGTCTTCAACCTGATGGGTTGTCCCATTCGGAAATCCTTGGATCAAAGGTTATTTGCACCTACCCAAGGCTTATCGCAGCTTATCACGTCCTTCATCGCCTCCGTGAGCCAAGGCATCCGCCATGCGCCCTTTCTTACTTTCTTCGCCTTTCTCGTTGTTGACAACAAGAAATGTAGCTCATACTTTCAGCTGTTGTGTGATTCTAAAAAAATGAAGTTTAAACCTCATTGTTTAGAATACTAATTCTTCCAATCATTGAAAGAATAGTTCTACTTTACAGTCTTGCTTGTGTCAATATGTCAAAGATCTTATGCTGTTACTTTGATTGTTCTGAGGCAGTGCCTCAGAAGCGTGAACAGCTAAGTGGAGAATAACGGATTCGAACCGTTGACCCCCTGCTTGCAAAGCAGGTGCTCTAGCCAACTGAGCTAATCCCCCAAGGGATAGAGAAATATAGGTTATCAGGCTCTGACCCAGTTCACATTGGCTTAGCGCCGATGTGTAGTCCCAGGCAGACTTGAACTGCCGACCTCCACATTATCAGTGTGGCGCTCTAACCAACTGAGCTATAGGACTGAGTTGGAAGAAACTCTGCAGCTTCTCTTGCCAGACTTCCTTTCTCTTATTCTTAAAACAGTGTCAGTGAGTACAAGAAGAAAAACGAACCAAGGTTCTTTTTATCTTTACAATACTTTTAACTTGTCAACTTGTCAACTAAAAAGCATTCTCTCCAGAAAGGAGGTGTTCCAGCCGCACCTTCCGGTACGGCTACCTTGTTACGACTTAGCCCCAATCACCAGTTTTGCCCTAGGCCGATCCTTGCGGTCACGGACTTCAGGCACCCCCGGCTTTCATGGCTTGACGGGCGGTGTGTACAAGGCCCGGGAACGTATTCACCGCGCCATGGCTGATGCGCGATTACTAGCGAATCCAGCTTCGTGGGGTCGGGTTGCAGACCCCAGTCCGAACTGGGACCGGCTTTCAAGATTTGATGCAATTTGCATTACACCATCCCTCTGTACCGGCCATTGTAACACGTGTGTAGCCCCGGACGTAAGGGCCGTGCTGATTTGACGTCATCCCCACCTTCCTCACACCTTACGGTGGCAGTGTCTCCAGAGTGCCCAGCATCACCTGATGGCAACTGAAGAGAGGGGTTGCGCTCGTTATGGCACTTAAGCCGACACCTCACGGCACGAGCTGACGACAACCATGCAGCACCTTCACAGGAGTCCCGAAGGACCTCAACATCTCTGTATCGTTCTCCTGCAATTCAAGCCCGGGTAAGGTTCCTCGCGTATCATCGAATTAAACCACATGTTCCTCCGCTTGTGCGGGCCCCCGTCAATTCCTTTGAGTTTCACCGTTGCCGGCGTACTCCCCAGGTGGGATGCTTAATGCTTTCGCTTAGCCGCTGATACCAGGTACCAACAGCGGGCATCCATCGTTTACTGTGCGGACTACCAGGGTATCTAATCCTGTTTGATACCCGCACCTTCGAGCTTAAGCGTCAGTTGCGCTCCCGTCAGCTGCCTTCGCAATCGGAGTTCTTCGTCATATCTAAGCATTTCACCGCTACACGACGAATTCCGCCAACGTTGTGCGTACTCAAGGAAACCAGTATGCGCTGCAAGTCAGACGTTGAGCGTCTACATTTCACAACACACTTAATCTCCGGCCTACGCTCCCTTTAAACCCAATAAATCCGGATAACGCCTGGACCTTCCGTATTACCGCGGCTGCTGGCACGGAATTAGCCGGTCCTTATTCGTATGGTACCTGCAAAAAGGGACACGTCCCTCACTTTATTCCCATAAAAAAGCAGTTTACAACCCATAGGGCCGTCATCCTGCACGCTACTTGGCTGGTTCAGACTTACGTCCATTGACCAATATTCCTCACTGCTGCCTCCCGTAGGAGTTTGGACCGTGTCTCAGTTCCAATGTGGGGGACCTTCCTCTCAGAACCCCTACTGATCGTTGCCTTGGTGGGCCGTTACCCCGCCAACAAGCTAATCAGACGCATCCCCATCCATTACCGATAAATCTTTACTTCAAATCTGATGCCGTCATCGAAGACCATGCGGTATTAGTCTGCCTTTCGGCAGGTTATCCCACAGTAATGGGAAGGTTGGATACGCGTTACTCACCCGTGCGCCGGTCGACGTCCAAAGAGTGCAAGCACTCTCCGCCGTTTCCCCTCGACTTGCATGTGTTAAGCCTGTAGCTAGCGTTCATCCTGAGCCAGGATCAAACTCTCCATTGTAAAATATCTGTTGGTGATAAATGATGGATAATAGGTGATAATAAATACCACTACTTCCAAACACGTCACCGAGTAATCTCTGTTTCAGAACGCTTATCCTAAAAGTATCAAGTAAAAAGCACCTCTTCGCTTGTTTCTTAATTGTTTTGAGGCGGTGCCTCAAAAGCAAGAACAATGAATTGATCGGTTCGTTTCTTTTACCCATCCATTTGATATAAAATCAAACAGACGCTTCTTGTACTACTTCTCTGTTTATGTAAATCTTTTCAAAGAACTCTTTCTTTATTGCTTTAATCAACTTGCCAGGTGGCTTGTTTTGTAAAGCGAGTGCAAAGTTACATACTTTCCCTATAACCTCCAAATGTTTTAGAGGAAAATTTTATCAAAAAAGTATTTTTTCTTCTTTAGAAAGAAAATCTACAAGCCTTCACCTTATTATATTATGCCATGTACGGAGAGCGCATTCGGCTATCGATTCAATGTCTTTAGTAGGTGCCAAGCTTCTCTAATCCATAAGACCATGGAAGAAGCTGTTAGAATAATAATCCAATCTTCTAAGGAGAGTCCTCCCTTAACAATATTAAAGAAATTCTGCAAAATAGGAATTTCCACCATTGCAATTTGTCCTATAAAGATAATTGAAATAATAAAAAGCAATCCACGACATCCCTTGAAGTGTAATGCACTTCTTCCTGTTTCAAACGCGCGAGCATTGAATAAATAAAAGAAATGTGTCATTACAAAGATTGTAAAGAGCAGGGTCAGCTCGTACGGGCTAAGTCCATTTTCTTCACCAAGTTTTAGATGAAGAATATCCTTCAATGTTGTGATATTGGAATGTTCGAAGATATAAAGTAAAGCAAACAGCAATAGAAAGAAGAAGCCACCGACACCAATAATATTCCACCCCATAGATCGATTGATAATAAAAGCGTTACGATCACGTGGTTTATCCTTCATTACCTTTTCAGAAGGAGGCAAAGATGCTAGTGCCATTGCTGCAAAGGTATCCATAATCAGATTTACCCATAACATCTGCGTTACGGTCAGGGGAGACTCAGTGCCCATAAACGCACCAGCAAGAACAAGGAAACAAGCTGCCACATTGACCGTCAGCTGGAAAAGTAAGAAGCGTTGAATATTTTGATATAGTGAGCGACCCCACATCACCGCCTTCCCAATACTACTAAAAGAGTTATCAATAATTGTAATATCCGATGCATCCTTAGCTACGGAAGTGCCATCACCCATAGAGAGACCTACATGAGCTGCTTGAAGTGCAGGTGCATCATTCGTACCATCACCCGTAACAGCCACCACCTCATTACAACGCTGCAGCGATTCGACAAGCCGCTTCTTATCTAATGGACGTGCACGGGATATAATTTTCAAATCCGCAACTCGTTTATCAAGTTCCCCATCAGAAAGAGCTGCAAACTCAGGCCCCGTGATTATATTCCTCTCATTATCATGACTTGTCCACAATCCAATTTGTCGGCCAATCTCTTTGGCTGTCCTTGAGGTATCACCAGTAACAATCTTCACATCAATACCAGCCTTCATGCACTCGGCGACTGCCCCAGGCACATCACTACGCACAGGGTCACTGATAGCAACTATTCCCATAAAAGTCAGATTATCAGTAACAACAAATCCTTCCTTAAACACATTAGTATTATCATCTAGAATCTGATAAGCAAATCCTAAGGTTCGCATAGCCTGTTCCTGATAGCCTTCTAACTGTCGTTCTATCACCTCTTTTGGCACATTTCCTTCCGTCTGCTTGCAGAGCCCATAGACAATTTCAGGTGCCCCCTTTACATAGAGAATCTGCTTACCCTCCACCAAAGCAGACATCACGAGCACAGCCATATACTTTCGTTCCGTTGTAAAAGGAAGTTCTTCAACAATATGAACCTCTTCTCTTATTTCCTGATAAGAAACATGATGCTCGTGCAACCAAAGCAGCAATGCTCCTTCTGTAGGATTACCTAAGACTTTAGGGTTACTTGCATCCGTATAATCAAGAGAGGCTGTAGAATTGACGGCTATACCCTCCTCCAACAAATGCGAAGTCAGATTCTCATTTAATGTCTGATTAGGCAAACCATAAAATTGCGTCTGATATACCCGCATCTGATTCTGTGTCAACGTACCCGTCTTATCCGTACAGATAACCGTCGTAGCCCCCATTGTCTCACAAGCATGCATCTTACGTACGAGATTATTAGTCCTCATCATTCGGCGCATACTATAAGCCAAACTTAAAGTCACAGCCATAGGTAGTC
Organism: Prevotella scopos JCM 17725; assembly: GCF_018127785.1. Taxonomy (NCBI): domain Bacteria; kingdom Pseudomonadati; phylum Bacteroidota; class Bacteroidia; order Bacteroidales; family Prevotellaceae; genus Prevotella; species Prevotella scopos. The sequence goes on along the minus strand of NZ_CP072389.1, from coordinate 193,559 downwards.
CTTCTGGCACCGCAACAACGATTAGGGTTACGGCAATCATCATTGTATTCAGTAAATGCGCAAACAGACCAGACATACTTTTATCTGGTAAGAGATAATCATGCAAGACTATCACACTACATATCAAAATACAGAAATAAGCCACTGTGATAATCGTTTTCACGTACCATTTCCAGCGATTGAACTTTTTAATGACAAGCCAGAAAAAGATTATCGTAGGGATAGCCAATGTCCACACGATAGGCTTCCAATGGAAGAAGACTATCAACCTACCTATAATAATGAAACCTGCAAAGATATAACTTATTTTGGTGATAAGAACACTCAGTCCGTCGAGCTGTTCACTAAGAGGTGTTTTGACACTATCATCAATCTGTGCAGCTTCAAACACCTTACCATTTTCTGTTTGATCACCAACAGCCTCAACTACAAAAAAACCATGTCCTTCCATCACCTTCGTACCACGCAACACTTGGTTTGTAGCATAGGAAGCATCCTTTTCGAACTCCTCTTCGTTTGTTGATTTATGAGCAGGCACACTCTCCCCATTTAGCGTTGATTCATCAACATAAAGTGAGATTGCCTCCAACAACCTACCATCTGCAGGTATTTCTGCACCCGTATTGATGATTACGATGTCCCCAACAACAATATCTTTTTTAGCGACAGTTGTTGTAATACCATTCCTAATGACCTCAACCTCCTCTTCGTCATTCACTTGATTAAGAACAGAAAATTCTTTATCCGCTTTCAGCTCAAAAAAGAAAGCAATGCCCGTAGCCAGAAAGATTGCTATAAAAATACCGATTGGCTCGAAAAAGACAGCTGCTCCATCTTCATTATGAAGGCCCCAATATTCCCAAAAAGAAATACATATTGAGAGAAAACCCGCAATGAGCAAAACTATTATCAGCGGATCTTCAAATTTCTCCAAGAACTGTCCCCAAAGAGAAATTTTCTCTTTAGGCGTCAACACGTTAGCCCCATATTGTTCACGACTCTTCAACACCTCTGTGTCCGTCAACCCTTCATAATGTTTTTTCTGTACCATAAATAATTTATTAATTTATTTAGAAGGAACCTATCCTACGCTCCAGTCTTGTTAAGCACAAATCCGTGGAGTCTTCGATCCAGTGCTAATCAATTCAATATTAAAAAGTCGGGAGCCAATCCTACATACATCATTTCTATAATCATCAGGCAACTGCAAGCTTACAGAGAGATGCTTCATGCATTCTTATCCATAACAATTTGCTACCAATAACTTTATCAAAAATTCCTCATAATCCTCTGTACACTAGAATCTATCCTTATCTTGTCGTCTTGAGGACATCTTACCATGACGCTGTAATTATAATAGTGACAGACCATCCAACTGGAACTGCAAAAATACAAATAAAATCTGGGAAACTCACCTTTCTTATAGTATATTTGGCGTTATAAGGAATCGCAATGTATGGGATAAATCCCAAAATATCATTTTCATGGTATCAGACTCACTTCACATGATGCTCAAACATTGCTACTAATTAAGGCTCTTTAACAAATCGTGTGGGTAATTCGTCATAGAGCATAAAATATTGTTGAAAGGTATAGCCTCCAACTATACACAACTCCAGATTGACCTTCATTTTAATATGCTTAACGCACATTAAATCCCTACCCTTTCATATACAGCAATGGTGTTAACCCTTCGCACATGTTGTGCATACCATCCGCACCACATGTGCTAAGCACCCGCACCAAACCGATGGAATATCAACACACAACCCACACGATTCGTTATAGAACCCTAATTAAAACTTAAGATAAAAGGTTAAGATAAGATTTGGTCAGACAGACATAACTTAAGGGTCTAGTTTCAATGATAATTTTTGTTTACAATAAAACTTATCATTTCGTTTTAAAACCAACATTTTGTTTATTATTTTTCATTTTATCACTTCATAATTGCATAAATCATTAGTTTTGTGCAATAATAATATTTAAATCATTAATTAAATTCAAATATTTCTTAAATCCGTTTGCATCCATTGCAACTTTTTAATATATTTGCGAAAACTATATCATGAGTATTAAATAACTCTATTATTAATTAGGGAATTTCAGTTAATTCACTCCTGAACCTGCCAAGAGCATTCAAAAACTGGATTCTTTTTCTTAGAAAAGCTCCTAGAAAAAGAATTTGCAGTGTTTTCTGCTCAAAAATCTCAAATGTTGAGCCGTATGGGCATACCTGCCCCTTCCATACCTGCCTATGGATGGATATAAAATCACCTTATCTTTTTATCAAGCCACCTTCTTCATGTCCCTGGCCATCTGCCTTGCGGCAAGAATGGCGGCATTAGCCGTATGGATTCCGAAGAAGAGCAGTAATGTTTCGCTGAACATGTTACGTGCCTTGATTCGCCCAACGGCATAGTGCTGTTTCTGATTCCCGAAGCTGCCCTCCATTACCGTGGCCCTGAGGTTTCCGATAATCTTTCTTGCCGTCCTGAGACACTCAGACTCTTCTTTGGGTTTGGGACCTTTTCTGACGAAACAGGTGGTTATGCCTTTTTCCGTACACATTGTTCGGTTGGCATTGTTGGCGTATATGGAATCGGCACCGACACGCTTAACTTTGACTCCCGTCAGAGATTCCTGATACTCAACACATTGCTTAAGACGGACACCCTCGTTGAAAGCCTCAAAGCTGTGGTGTTCTATGAATGATATGCCGTCAATCTGTATGTTGTTGACCTTTGCCCCAAACTCCACACGCTTGTTTTCCTTGCCCCTGACAATGGGACGGAGGTAGGGACGGTCGATGCTGACAATACGGTGCCTGACTTCCTTGCCTGAAAACAAGGCTGACTGTTGGCGGAATACGGCACGTATGGCGGAGAGACGCTTTTCCTGTTCTGCCGACAGGCTGATACAAGGGCTATACAATTTGCAAAGACGGTACCACTGAGAAAGAAGTTTGGAGAGCAGTTTCAGAAGTCTTCTCCTGAGCTTGCGCGTGGATGATGCTGTGTGCTTGCGCTGCTTGGCGTATGCAAGCCTAGCCTTGTCAACATCATTATACTTGCTCCTCGGAACACGCTCCGACAGGTGCTTACACTCGGAGACGAGCAGCTTGTGAAGCCAATGGCAACACTCCCAGAGTAGCTTGATGTCTGTCGGGAAGCGCAGGTAGCTCTCATAACAGGTCGCATCCGTCAGGCATAGGTCCTTGTCCTTGAGGCTGTCTTTCCATTTGGCGTACAATATGCCCTGAAGGCTGTCTATGTCAAGAAGACGGGCAAGACGGTTGCGTATGGCACTTACAATCTTTCCATCCCTGATGGGACAGGAAGGGTCTATCAGAGCGTCACAGAACATCTGCATGTGGATGCTTCCGTTAAGCATCTCTATCAAGCCATCGTCAGACAGACCTGTGTATGACTTGAGGAACATCAGGGCTATTTCTCCCTCACACGAAAAAAGAGGCTTTTTGCCCCGCTTGCTCTTATGGCTACGACTCGTACATGCTGCTGCCAACTCCTTAAGTGGGAGCTGGGAATGGATACGTCCAAGTTCGCTTTTTGCAAAGCTGTCACGATAGCTCTGTAAAAAATCAAACTCTGTAAAGGGCAAAGTTGGTGTTATATCAGAAATTTTTTGTATCTTCACGACGTTTTTTTTAAATTTTTCCCCCGATTCTGCCCGTGAAGGGTCGTTCGGGGGATTTTATGTAAAGGTACAAATAATATATTACACTGACAAACAATTAGTTAGAAAAATTCTGAATATCCCTAATTAAAACCATGTAAGAATGAGCAAAAGATTTACTAAACTTATTGCAATTTTCACTGCAACCATGGCAGTATTGCAAGTTTCCGCACAAGTGAAACAAGAGGGTAAGAGGTCACTACTCATTACCAAGTCACAAATCACACAGGAGACAGAGCAGCAAAAGTTAGACCAGCTCAAGGCCTACCCTAAACTCCTGGGGAAAACACTTTCCATGGAAACACCATCACCGTTCTTCACTCCTATGACAACGATTCGTCCGAAAGTTACGAAGAACATAGCTACAGTAAATCCCGAACTAGCCATGTGGGGAAATATTGTATCAAAAGACTTGGGTGGTATGTTCTCCTTCCATCCAGTAGAACCTATCAATTTTGAGCAATTGATAAACTACACGCAAGCCAACTTTAATGGAGGAAGTGGCATGGTTGACAACGAACTCCATGGTATGTTCCTTGATACCAGTTTGTCACAACTTGGTATTATTCTTCTAAAGCACTTTGCTTTCAACACAACAAACTGGCAACTAACAGAAGAGCCAGGTTATTCTAGCGACTTTTCACTCCTTGCTTTAGAAACAGCTAACGACCCAAAGACAGGTGAAATCTTCGGTGAATTCTACACAGCAAATCTTGATAGCTTCGAGTGGGGTGTAATTGATTACAAAAATCTAGTCCGTACAACGATCGCTCCTGCAGCACATACGTATGTAGCACTCGGTATTGCCAATGATGGATATGCCTATGGTATCAGTAAAGAAGGCGACCTCTATCAGATTGATCGTAAGACAGGTACCGAGACATTGAAGGGTTCAACAGGCATAAATCTCACCGATGATGAAGGTCGTTATTATCATCAGAGTGGTGAATTTGATAGCCGAACGAATGAGTTCTACTGGGCATCTACGGATAAAGATGGCAAGTTTGAACTTTACACCGTCGATCTCGCAACAGGTCATGTAACACCAGTTGGTAGCTATCCAACACCACTTACACTTATGGCTCTTACCTTCCCTGCCAAAGCTACTGCTAGCGGCGCTCCTGCAGCAGCTGAAGAGTTAAAAGCTGAATTCGCAACAGGTGCAGTCACAGGTAAACTGAAGTTCAATGTACCTACAAAGAAATTCGATGGTAGTGCGTTAACAGGTAATGTTAATTACACCATTTATGTTAACAGTACTGAAGTTTCTAAGGGTACAGCTGAAGCTGGAAAAGAAGTTTCCACCGATTTAACAGTAGATGAAGGTGTAACAAACTTCATCATTATTCTCAGCAATGAGGCTGGTGAGAGTCCACGTGCAAAACTTTCTATGTACATTGGAAATGACAGCCCAGAAGAGGTAGAGAATCTGCAGTTGACACTTGACAAAGATGGCAAAGCAACCGTAACATGGGAAGCTCCTAAGGAAGGTGTACACAACGGCTACATTGGTCAACTTACTTATGATGTCTTCCGCAACATAGGTGGACAATCTGAAAAAGTTTCTACAGGCCAGACAGATACAACATTCAGCGAAACAATTACCAAGGGTAAACTCTCTTCTTACTCTTATTCTGTACAAGCTATCAACTCAACAAAGAAGAGTGCTATAGCTACTACCAATGGAGAGATTTATGGTAATGCCATTGAGGTTCCATTCAGCGATGACTTCGCAACGAAGGAAAGCTCTTTGATCTACACCATTATCGATGCTAATAATGACAATAGCACATGGTATTGGAGTGATGCCAAGGGCGGAGTCTTTAAGTGCAAATATGATCCTAAGAACCATGGTGACGATTGGTTGATAACTCCTCCAATTCACATGAAGCCGGGTAAGACTTACAACGTTTCATTCCAGGCGATGGCTGTTGGTGGCGCTACTTATCCAGAACGCTTAGAAGTAAAGTGGGGAACAAACAACACAGCAGAAGCAATGACGGGTGAGTTGCTTCCTAAAACCGTACTGAATAGTAGCACTTATAAGACCTTTACAGGCCAGATAAAGGCTACTTCAGATGGAAACTTTTATGTTGGCTTCCACGGAATATCAGATCCTAACATGTTCTCTATCTTCCTCGACAACCTATCAATTGAGGTTGCAGCTGACGAGAAAGCTCCAGAAACAGTTCAGAATCTCACCGCTACAGCTGACCCTACAGGTGCACTGAAAGCCACACTGAGGTTCAAAGCTCCGTCAAAGGCAGTTGACAAATCCGATTTGACGAACATTACAAAGATTGTTGTTCTTAACGAAAATCGTCTTGTTAAGGAAATTGTAAATCCAACTCCAGGTAGTGAGCAGGAAGTTGTCGATGAGGCAGCTGTTCAGGGTATGAACAACTACGAAGTTATTGCCTACAACGATGCTGACTTTGGTTTGAAAGCAAACGTATCAGTATATGTTGGACAGGACGTTCCTAAGTTGGGTAAGATTGCAGCAACCGACCTCGTATCATCAGCTTTACTTAAGTGGGACGTTCCTACTGGTAGTCATGATGGTGTTATTATTCCTGCAGAGGTGACTTATCAGGTAAATGATGTCACTGACGGGGGCGAACTTGGCGAAGAGCTTGCTAAGTTTAAGGGTAAGACGGAATACACCGTTCAAGGTCTTAAGACAAATGAAGGTGACCAGACCTATAAATACTGGGCTATCAAGGCATCTAATGAAGCTGGCGAAAGTAGTTGGGCAGTTGGTGGTTTCATCATCGGTAAGCCTTACACATTACCATTCCACAACAGCTTCAAGAATGGTTCTATCGAAGGTCAGTTCATAGGCTTAGAGCGTCCAAACAACAGCACAACATGGGGCCTTACCAAGGATGTATCTTCTGACAATGACAATGGAGCTATCGTCTTCAATCCTTCACAACCTGGAACATCCGCACTGGTGACAGGTAAGATCAGTCTCCGTGGAGCTGACGAACCAAAGCTGATATTCTACTATCGCGCTGACGAAAATGCTCAACAAAAGGTTGAATTACGCTTTGCTAAGAAGAATGGTGAAGTAACTGACCCTGTTTGGAGTAGCGAAAAGGCTAATGTTACTACTACAAATGGTCAATGGAAGAGCTTCATCGTAGATGTTCCTACCGACCTGACGACCGAAGAATTTGTCTTCTTGCGTATCATTGGTAAAGCAGATTCCATTACAAAGGTCCCTGTTTACATGGACAACATCAACATCGTTGACCCATTACAGAATGATGCAGCTGTTGAAGTAACAGCAACAGAAAACGTCATAAAGGGACAGATGGCAAACATCAACGTCAAGGTCACAAACATTGGACTCGACGAACTAAAGAATGCCAAGCTCGAACTCACTGTTAATGGTAAGCTTATTAAGGAAGATAATATTGACGGCCTCAACCTGCTTGACAAGAAGGAGTATAATATTGATTATAGAACAACCACACTTGACAAGTCAGAGACACTTAACGTGAAGGCTACAGTAACACTTGATGAAGACCTCGACACAGAGAATAATGAGTCTGAAGCAATCATCAACTGCAAGGCAGCTGACGTACTTGCACCACAGAACCTCACAAGTGAAAAGGTTGACGCCAACAAGCTTAAACTAAAGTGGGACGCTCCTAATTCAAAGACTGAACAAGTAACTGACGACTTTGAGAGTTATGAACCTTGGAGCACATCATTCGGTAACTGGACAACCATTGATGAAGACCATGGATTCGCTGCCCCACTTGCTAAGGATGGCGCTTATCACCACCAAGGTGAGCAGTTTGCATTCATGGACTGGCAGCCTGCTGACATCTTTAAGACTGGTCAGGGCCTCGACCCACACTCTGGTGCCAAGTCACTTGTAGCTATTTATCAGGTAGGTGCAGACAAGAAACTTACCTCTTCAAGCAACTGGCTCATCTCACCAATGCTTTCTGGTAAAGCACAGACCATCAGTCTCTGGGTTAACAACGTTAATTCATCAGATAAGTCGTATGGCAAGGAGAGCTTCGATGTGCTCGTGTCAAGCACTGACAACCAGAAGGCAAGCTTCCAGAAGATGGGTGAAACACACGAGCAGAGTACTGCTACATGGACAGAAGTGAAATTTGATGTACCAGAAGGAACAAGGTACTTCGCTATACATCACAACACTTCTAAAGACCAGGCTTTCATCTTCATGATTGACGACATTACTTACGAGGGTAGCACAGGACCTGTTTCTTACAACATCTATTGTGATGGTGAATACCTCGCAAATAGTGTCAAACTGGAAAGTGCTGATTTAGTTTCTGACGGAAAAGACCATAATTACAGCGTTACAGCTGTTTATGCTGACGGTGCAGAGTCTGAACCTATCCAACTTGTTGTAACAGCCATCGAGAAGATAGGCGCTAATGGTGAGATTCTCTATGATGTTTACACTATTGATGGTAAACTACTTCTTAAAGATGCTAAGACCCTGAAATCATTGGTTAAGGGTATCTATATCATCAATGGTCAAAAGAGAATCATTAAATAATGAACTGAACGCAGTCCATAAAAAGGATTGACACTAACGGAACCGAAACCCTCTGAAGGGTTGCGGTTCCGTATCCTTCTCCTTTAATATTAAGCAAGTGGAAAACTGGTCTCGTCACAAGATAAAGTAAATCTCTCGATATACTGATGACGTAAAGCCAGCATAAACCAATAATCTATCATTTTTATGACTTTCAAAAAACGATTATTCCTAGCACTGCTATTTACATTCATAGCAGCACTAACGATAACGGCAGCACCTAGATCAAAAGCAGTGATCAGAGCTGTAGCAGCCAAGTTCTTCAAACAAACTCCATCATTATCGATGGCAAGTGCAAACACGGGAGAGCCCAGAGCCCTCCTCGCAAACAAAGCTTTTACAGTCATGGGGTATGACAATGGTGGTTTCGTCATTGTTAGTAACGACGATCTCCTACCGGACATCATTGGCTATTCAAGTTCTACATTCGACAAACAAACAAACAATGATGGCTTAAAGTGGCATCTAGCAGCTGCAGAAGAAGCTATCAATGGCGTGGTAAAGTCAGGCAAGCCACGTACTATGATTGCCCCTGACCAAAGTAAGTATGAAGCTAAAATCCCTTCATTAATTTCTTCTCAATGGGGACAAGAGAGACCTTACAACAACCTCTGTCCTGAAGGAACAACGTCAGGTACTGGCACATGGCAGGGCTATGGTAGTACAGGACGTACCGTAACAGGTTGTGTTGCCACCGCTTTGGCACAGATTGTGTATTATAACAAGTGGCCAGAGAAAGGTATTGGGACCCATTCTGTTTACGTAAAACAAGCTGATGGCACAAAGAAACTAGTGACCGTCAACTATGAAGAGAGTTTTTATGACTATGCAAACATGCTTGATAGTTACAAAGGACGCTACACAAAGGAACAAGGCAATGCTGTTGCTAGGTTGATGCTGGATTGTGGTGTTGCTGCCGACATGAACTATGCTACGGATGGATCAGGAGCCTACACCGAGAATGCGGCTCAAGGACTCAGACGAAACTTTGGCTATCCAGAGACGACTCAGATGTTGATACGCCGTAAATACACTGAAGAAGCATGGATGGACATCATATATAATGAGATCAATGAGCGTCGTGCTATCTTCTATGGAGGTAATGACAAAAAGAATGGTGGACACGCCTTCGTTCTCAGTGGATATGATGAGACAGGTAAGGTTTGGATCAACTGGGGATGGGAAGGTTCTGGAGATGGATACTATGACATTGCCCTACTCAACCCTAAGTCGTATCAATTCTCTGAACACCAAGATATGATTATCGGTATTGAGGGAGAGAAAACAACTCCTCTTGAGGAGACTGTCAACGTCGAAAAACCTGGAACACTCAATGAACTCATTGTTGACTCTATAAAGAGTAAAATAACATCATTGAAAGTCAATGGAAAAATTAACTCAACCGACCTCCGCACTATCCGTCAAATGGCAGGTAACAACCCTGACGGAACTGTCCAGCGCAGCATACTTACCTCACTCGACCTTGGCGATGCTGTTATCGTAAGTGGCGGTGAGCCTTATCTTGCTGATGAAAAGCGTCAGCTGACAACAACTGACAATGAGATTCCTGAGCGTGCCTTCTTCAATTGTAGGTCAATTCGTAATCTTATCCTGCCGAAGACAATCACTGCTATCGGTGATGGTGCGTTTGGAAGAGTACTTCGACTCGAAGAAATAAGTATTCCAACAGGTGATGACAAGAACTATGTCTTTGATGGTCATGCCTTGATGACAAAGGATTCAAAGGAACTTATCGCCGTTTTACCAAACAACAAGGGCAACTACAATGTAGCAAAGGGCATCACGAAGATTCACAACTATGGCTTCTCTGGATGTAGTAGATTATCAACGATTAGTCTCCCTAACACCATTACAGCCATTGGCGATGAGGTCTTCTCTAGTAATAACGCTCTCGGTGTTATCCGTCTCTATGCAAAAGTAGTTCCATCATTAGGACGCAATGCCTTTACCGACATCAACAAGAGTGAAATAAAGCTCCAGATTCCTTCTGGAACGAAAAACCTCTATAAGCGCAATGCGCAGTGGAAGAATTTCGACATTGTAGAGTTTGGTACAACCATTAAGGCTCGTAATGTAATTCGTACATACGGAAGCGAGAATCCACAACTTGGTTGGCAACTCAAGGGCGATTATGTTGAAGGTACGCCGGAACTATCATGCGAGGCTACAAAGACATCGCCTGTAGGTAAGTATGCCATTGTCGTAACACGAGGAACAATAACCGAAGAACAGGTAGAATTTGCCAATGGTTATCTTATCGTAAACAAAGCAACGGCAAAGATGCATGCAAAAGATGTGACCATCGAGGTTGGACAGACTCCTTCATTCGAATATACTATTGATAGTTTACAGAATGATGAGACGTCAATCACACTGGCGAAAGAGCCTACCTTCATTATCACAGATAAGGATGGCAAAAAGGTTACTGATTACAACGTGCCTGGTACATATACGATTACAGTGAGCAATGCTGAAGCTAAGAACTATAAGTTCGACTATTCAACTGCGGTCCTAACCATTAAATCTGCAGCGAATGGCATTAACACATTAGAAAAAGCTGACACAGCCACCTTCGACGTTTATAGTCTGAATGGTACTTGTGTAGCCAAAGGTATTTCAAGCCTAAAAGGCCTTGCCAAGGGCGTTTACCTCGTCAATGGTAAGAAGCTGATAATTAAATAACTCAAACAATTAGGGGATGTGACAAATGATCACATCCCCATTTTTTTGAAACTTTGAGCGTTAACGGCTCACTCTCGTCATATAGCCTTGATTCATCAACATAAAGTGATAGGATGGAAAACATTAATCAGACTAAACCATCACAGTAACATAAGTAACAAATTATCATTATTTAACTTTAATAGGTAACATTTGTTATCCTCCTATTTCCCAAGAACACAGTACCTTTGCATCAGAAATAATAAAATCAGTAACAAAGTTATGACAAATAAGATGAAAGACTTTCTCCCAGCAATCGAGATGGAGAAAATGCAGGCAATGCTTGAGCTTGAAGAAAAGTACGAAACAGGTCAGCTCTCACTAGAAGAGGCACGCGAAGTGATGAAGACAAAGGTTGGAAAGATTCGTCCTTATCACCTTGCTTTCATCGAACAAAATATGAAATCGCGCGAAGACGACGAGTGTATTCGTGCTGACATGCGCAAGATAATCGAACTCGTTGAAGGCTTTATGGATTACAGCCGTCCTGATGTTCCTGAAGACCATCCACTGGCACATTATTACAAGGAGAATGACGAGATGCGCCGACTGCTACTTGCAGTTGAAGACTTGATGCAATATCCTGTCATTAAGAATCAGTGGTTAGAACTCTATGACCAGATAAGTCAATATCCTATCCACTACCAGCGTAAGCAGAACCAGCTCTATCCACTTTTGGAGAAGAAAGGCTTTGACCGACCAACAACAACGATGTGGAACTTCGACGATATCGTTCGTGACAAGATTAAGGAGTCACAGCGTCTTCTTGAAGCTGGCGATGAAGAGGCTTTCATCAAAGCACAAGGCGAACTCATTGCCTATGCACGCGACCTGATGGAAAAAGAAGAGACCATTCTCTACCCTACTTCTTACGCTCTTATCTCTGCAGACGAGTTTGAGGATATGAAGTCAGGCGATCAAGAGATTGGTTTTGCCTTCTTCAAAGTGGATACTCCATCAACACCCAACAATCAACAATCAGCACCACAACAAGGATTTGCAGAAGACCTCCAAGCATTGCTCAGCAAGTATGGTTACTCAGCAGGGCCACAGCAGGAACTGGATGTGGCAACAGGTAAGCTGACCTTAGAGCAGATAAACCTTATCTATAAGCATCTGCCTGTTGACATCTCATTCGTAGATGAAAACGAGTTGGTGAAATTCTATTCTGATACCGACCATCGCGTCTTCCCACGCTCAAAGAATGTCATTGGCCGTCAGGTATCTAACTGCCATCCACGCAAGAGTGTTCATATCGTTGAGGAAATCGTTGAGAAGTTCCGCAGTGGCGAACAAGACAAGGCTGAGTTCTGGATTAACAAGCCAGAAGTGTTTATCTACATCGTCTATTTCGCAGTACGCGATGCACAGGGTCGCTTCCGTGGTGTCCTGGAGATGATGCAGGATTGTACACATATCCGTGAGTTGACAGGTTCGCAAACCTTACTAACTTGGGCAGGAAAAGATACGGAGGAGGCTAAAGACACCACGTCATCAGACAAAGAAGGCGAGGAGTCAACAGCTGCTCAATCAGATGCGCCAATAGAGATTACTCCTGATACCCGTCTGAAAGACCTCTTTACAGCCTATCCAAATCTGAAGAAGGAACTTGCTTCTCGCTATCCCTCTTTCAAGATGTTGAACACCCCATTGGGTAAGTTGATTCTTAAGAAGGCTACTGTTCGTACAGCTTCTGAGCGTTCAGGATTGGGCGAAGAGAATTTTATCAAGTTGATTAAGGAGTGTATTCAAGCTGATTAAGGAGCGTATATAAGAGGTCATCCCCTGAGAGCATCTTACGATACTTCCAAAAACAAATTACAATGTAACTTATTGATTTTCAAACAGAATCTCATAAGGATGCACACACGTGCATCCTTTTTTTATTATTACCATCGACTAAAAAACAACAAAGGCTTAATAGGCATCGTGCGGAGGCTCCGCACAGTCCGTGTGGGGCCTCCGCACCATCCGTGTTCATACCCCGCACCAATCTTATAGTTCTATCATCATGGGATTATAGCTTAACACTTTCGGTGCAAGTAGCTGTTGATATTTGCGAAGGGTTCTGTGTACAAATCTCATTTAATGCCCTGAGCCATGACTCTCATTGCGCCGCCGGCGAAACTATCTTTTAGACCACACATTTGCAGGGTTCAAAGAAAATCCGTACTTTTGCGTACAAGAATAACGTATTATGACAAGAAAAGTATTACATCTATTGGTTATAGGCTTGTGCGTTTTTGGTATCACAGCCTGCAAGCAAGAAAAGAAATCAAACGATATTATCACGAAGATAGCACCGAAACCAAAAGTGCCGAAAGGTCCACAATCAATGACTGAATTCAAATATGAAAAGAAGGTTGAATGGATGGGAAGCACTTACACGATTCGCATTCATCGTTTTGCAGATAAGTCGTTGACTGTCGTCAGTGATGAAGACGGACGTAAATACTACGATAATAAGTTTCAAGTGCAGATTCTCCGCCATGATGGCTCATCTTTCTATGACCGAACACTCACGAAGGATGATTTCAGAGAATTTACTGATAACCAATATGGTAAGAATGGCGCACTTCTTGGCTTCATGTTTGACCGTGCAGAAGGCGACAAACTTTACTTTGGTGCAAGTGTTGGCTCACCTGACCCTAAGAGCGATGAGTATGTTCCCTTGGATGTGACCATCGATAAGATGAGCCGTATGCGAATCAACAAGGCTACAGAACTTGATACTCCAAGCGACCAACCACAACAACAACCAAAGAGTGAGTTGGAGAAGGCAGAGGAAGAGGGAGTGTAGGGAAGCCTCCCCCAGCCCCTCCGAAAGGAGGGGAGCCCAAATAGATTAAAGTGGGGTATGATGAACTTGATAAATAGTTAAGGATAAGGGTCAAAGGTTTAACCCAAATCATAAAGTTCAAACCTCAAAGTTCAAACCTCAAAGTTCAAAGGGTTTACGCTTCCCTCACAAAATCAAGGGCTTCCTTAACTTCATCCTCACTAACAGACTGGTTGATACGGATATCACCCACACCACCTAAAAGCGTGACATTGATTTCATTACCACAATTCTTCTTGTCATGATGCATGAGATCAATGAGCCGTGGATAATCATTACATGTTATAGGTAATGTGCCATAATATTCACGAATGAAGTTGATGGTCTGGCGCATACGGTCGGTTGGAAAATCAGCCTTCACTACTGACAGATAAAGCTCAGCTATCAAGCCGAAGGCTACTGCATAACCATGAAGAATAGGACTCTTCTCTAATGCCCATGACTCAAACGCATGACCGAAGGTATGACCGAGGTTCAATGCCTTCCTCAAACCTTTTTCATACGGGTCTGCCTCTACAATACGTTCCTTTATCTTCACACTCTTGCCAAGCATTCCACTCAACTGCTGTAAATCTGGCTGAGCAAGATTAAAGTTTATCAACTCTGCCCACATGGCTTCATCAGCGATCAATCCATGCTTCAACATCTCTGCATAACCGCTGCGTATGTTTTCATCATCTAAGGTTTTAAGCCATTCAGTGTTCAGCAGGACTGCATCCGCCTCACTAAACACGCCAATTTCATTCTTCAATCCACCAAAGTTCACACCCGTCTTACCGCCCACACTGGCATCTACCATCGCAAGCAACGTCGTTGGGATATTAATAAAGTTGATACCCCGCTTGAAAGTTGAAGCCGCAAAACCACCGAGGTCGGTCACCATCCCCCCCCCAAGGTTTATCAACAGTGAGTGGCGCGTAGCACCTCCCTGCTGCAATGCTTCCCATACAGAAGCCAACGTTTCAAGCGTTTTACTACTATCAGTCGTGCCAATCGTAATCACTTGTGCATTTCTCAGACAGAAGTCATCCTTGATAAGATTCCAGCACTTCTCGTGTGTCGTTTCATCAACGAGTACAAAAATCTTATCCTTCTCACATTCCGAGATGGCTGTAGCCAATTCACTCTTGAACTGTTTTGATATAATAATATTCTGTCTCATAGGCTTTCCCTCTTTAAAGTTCAATACAAAAATACGCCTTTTCTTTCTACACAAACATAAAAACACATAGTTATTTCACACACTTTAATAGTCAGACCAATGTTTTTGCGCACTTCACTCCAGCCATGTGCAATGTTTGCAAGTTGTTTACTATCAAATAACTTCTGCACCACAAAAGGACAAAGAATATTCCTCCTTAGACTCCAAATCCCTCTTACATATAAGCACCTTAAAATATTTTCTCAATAAAATATTAACCTGCATTAAACCTTTTCACTTTCTCTTCGTCATACATATCGTTCAACGACAAGATTTAGAAATTAACAATAAACTTATGGTAAAAAGACTGTTGACATTTGTTCTTTTGCTGACCAGTGCTGTTACAATGCTGGCACAGAACAGAACCGTTACGGGAACGCTCTATGATGCAGAACTAAAGGAGAAAGTGCCATTTGCTGTTGTTCAGCTGTTGAAGCAGGACAGTAGCTATGTTGTTGGCGCAACGTCAGATGAAGCGGGAAGCTTTAAGGTTACCGCTCCTACAAACGGCCGATTTATTTTGAAAGCATCATATGTTGGTTACAAGACTATTTTTCAAAACATCACGATTGCCAATGAGCAAGACGTCTCAGTAGGTCAGTTAGAATTCCAAGTGGATTCTCATACACTGAAAGAGGTAAAAGTTACGGCAAGTGCGCCGAAAGTTGTCGTGAAGGCAGACACCTTTCAGTATAATGCTTCGGCTTATCGCGTGCCAGAAGGTTCAACCATTGAAGCCCTTGTGAAGCGATTGCCTGGTGCGGAAGTGTCAAGCGACGGAACGATAAAAATCAATGGTAAGGAAGTTAAGAAGATTCTTGTTGATGGAAAAGAATTCATGGTGGGCGATACCAAGACTGCTATGAAGAATCTCCCAACGTCAATCGTGCAGACCATCAAGTCTTACGACCAGAAGAGCGACTTGACGCGTGTGACGGGTATAGATGATGGCAACGAGTCAACCGTACTCGACTTTGGCATCAAGGCGGGAATGAACAAGGGTTTATTCTCAAACATTGACTTGGGTATCGGAACAAAGGGCCGCTACTCTGAGAAGGCAATGGGTGCCTTCTTCAATAGTAAATTCCGCATGATGGGCTTTGCCTCAGCCAATAATGTCAACGACATGGGCTTCGGTGGTGGTCCACGTGGTGGCTTCGGTGGCGTACGACAGGGTTTGAACGCAACGAAGATGGTAGGTTTGAACATGAATTATGACAACGGGACAACGTTGCAATGGGATGGTAGTGTGCGTTGGAACCACTCTAATGGCGACTTGAACTCACGCGTGTCAAGCGAAAACTTCGTAGCACAACAGGGTTCGTTTGCAAATCGACTGGCACAAGAATACACGAGGACAAACTCTTGGGATGGTCGTTTCCGCTTAGAGTGGCGTCCTGACTCGGTGTGGAATATCATGTTCCGTCCGAACTTCAGACTTTCAAAGAACGATGGACAAGTCGTTAGTTCATCTGCTTCCTATAACGCTGACCCTTACGAAACTGTTGACGACCCTTTGTCAACAACCTCTATCGCACAGCTGAAAGCATTAGGGTTAATGGTGAATACACAACGTAACATGACCATCAGCTATGGCAACACCACTGCTTTGGGTGCTATGTTACAGGTAAATCGCAAGCTCTCCAGCAACGGACGAAATGTTACCTTACGTGTAGATGGCAACTATAGCGACTCCGATTCAAAGACATTCTCAACACAAGACATTCAGTATTTCCAATTACGGGATGCACTCGGGAACGACTCTACTTATAGGGCTTATCGTTACAACCTCATGCCAACAAAGAGCTGGGACTATGCTTTGCAGGCAACTTACAGCGAACCGATTGCTCGCAAAACTTATCTGCAATTCAGCTATCAGTTTAAGTATGGCTTCTCAAAGAGCGATCGTGACACCTACGACCTCTCTGCAATGCCATCAGGAACCTTCGGTAGTCTGCAACCAGCTTACCGCTCATGGGATAACTACCTCGGGTTGTTGACAAATCCTTTGGCAAGTTACCTCGATAATAACTTGAGTCGTTACTCTGAGTATCGCACTTATACACACGACATGCAGGTAATGATGCGAATGATTCGTGACAAGTGGAAGATGAACGTGGGTGTAATGTTCCAACCACAGCACTCTACCTATATGCAGGATTATCTCAGTGTTCATGTTGACACGACACGTACTGTCTTCAACTGGAGTCCTACCTTCGACTTCCGCTATAAGTTTAGCGAACAAAGCAATCTGCGTATCAATTATAAGGGTTCGATAACTCAGCCTACGATGAGTCAGTTGCTAAGTATTGTCGATAACACTGACCCACAGAACATCGCAGTTGGTAACCCAGGTCTGAAGCCGGCCTTCACCAATAACTTCCGTTTGTTCTATAATACCTTTAAGCAGAGTCACTCACAAGCATTGATGACTTTTGCAAACTTCTCAACGACACGAAATGCTATCGGCAATAGTGTGACCTACGACGCTACTACCGGCGCACGTACCGTACAACCAGTGAATGTGAATGGTAACTGGGATGCCGATGCAGGATTGATGTACAATACAAGTATCGACTCAGCCGGTGTGTGGAACCTCCATACTTTCACCCGTGCAAACTTCAACCGCTATGTCAGCTATCTGCAACTAAACAGAACAAGCAACTTAGAGAAGAATATAACAAAGTCATTGACCTTTGGAGAACGACTTGCTGCCAGCTATCGTACTTCTTGGTTAGAGCTCGAGTTGGATGGTTCTGTTGACTACACAAACACAAAAAACAACCTGCAGAGTGTTAACAACCTGCGTACTTGGCAGTTTGCATACGGTGGAACACTGAGTCTTAACCTTCCTTGGAACATGAGTATCTCCACGGACCTTCACCAGAACAGCCGTCGTGGATATAATGATGCCGCTCTGAATACGGACGAACTACTTTGGAATGCGCAAATCTCACAGAGTATGTTGAAGAGTAACGCACTGACATTCAGTTTGCAGTTCTATGACATCTTACATCAACAGAGCAATCTCTCACGTGTCATCAACTCAATGAGTCGTACAGACACAGAATACAATAGCATCAACAGCTATATTATGCTGCGTGCCACTTATCGCCTGAATCTCTTTGGTGGTAAGAATGCTATGTCAAAGCCAAAGGATGGTCCTGACTTCGACCGCAATGGGCCTGGAATGGCTCCACGTCCAGATGGAAAGAAAGGCTTTGGCGGTGGACGTCCTTTAGGTCCTCCACCATCAGGCGGTGGATTCTAATAAAGCCTCACCCCCAGCCCCTCTCCGAATGGAGAGGGGAGTGATTACCGTGATATCCCTATAAAAGATATTAAAATGTATTATACAAATCTATAATACCAATCCATCTTGTAGGGTATATCGGTGACTACTCCCCTCTCCATTCGGAGAGGGGTTGGGGGTGAGGCTCTTGCACAATTCTCTAAAAATGCTTACCTTTGTCTGCAAAACTAAATCATTTAAAGGATTAAACCCAACAAATAGATTAAAGACACAAAGACAAACAATGAAGCATATCAACAACTTTATCGTAACTGTGAGTTTAACGCTCGCACTCTCTACTATTGCTGACAATGTGCATGCACAGGGAAGTAATATGCAAGAGAAAGTGAAAAACTACTTTCTTCAAACGCTTAAAATGAAGCAGAATGAGGAGCAGCAGAGCAAAGATGCCTTTCAACGTAACAAGATTTATACTACAGATATACAACAACTGATAAAACGCAAAGATATTGCTCAAAACCAAAAGATGGTATGGGCGGCATGGTGTGACGCGAATCGTGAGTTGAATGAACAGAAACTTGCGAAGCCTGAAGACCTACAGAAGGGCGTAAAAGCTTCGTGGAATTTACCTGAAGCATTGGAAAAGGATGCCGTCATGCCTTACTACTATGGTTTAAAGGGAAGCGCAGCAGGAAAACTTCCGTTGTTCCTTTACTTGCATGGCTCAGGTCCTAAAGCACAAGAATGGTCCACTGGGCTTATCTTAGGCAACAGATTTCAAGATGATCCTTCACTCTATTTCATTCCGCAAATTCCTAACGAAGGCGATTACTATCGTTGGTGGCAGGTAGCTAAGCAGTTTGCTTGGGAGAAACTCATTCGTCAAGCCTGTGTCGATGGTAAGGTGGATGCCAACCGCATCTACATCTTTGGAATATCAGAAGGTGGCTATGGCAGTCAACGTCTTGCCTCGTTCTATGCTGATTATTGGGCAGCTGCGGGTCCAATGGCGGGTGGCGAACCATTGAAAAATGCACCCGTTGAGAACTGTGCCAACATTGGTTTTTCATTCCTTACAGGCGCTGACGATACAGGTTTCTATCGCAACACCTTGACCTATTACACGCAAGTGGCTTTCGACTCGGCACAACTCGCACGCCCTCTCGATGCCGACAAGCATCCACTCTTCCAGCACCGTATTAACCTCCTGCCAGGTATGCAGCATCATATTAAATATGACCTCACTACCCCATGGCTGAAAAAGTTCGTCCGCAACCCATATCCTAAGACTGTGCTCTGGGAAGATTATGAGATGGATGGTCGTCATCGCTCGGGCTTCTACAACCTTCAAGTACTCACCTCTCCGTCTGAAAATCGCACTTTCTATGAAATGAATATCCATAACAACGTAGTAACGATTAATATTAAAGAGGTGGAATATACCGCTGTTGAGAAGGACAAAAACTGGGGAATCGAAATGAGGTTCAACCGTAGCTACAAGAAAGCCAAGGGCGGACAACTGCGTATCTATCTGAACAACGAACTTATAGACTTAAACAAACCAGTGACTGTCATCGTAAATGGCAAGGAACGCCTTCGTAAAAACGTTCAAGCAAACCTTCGTGACATGATTAACAGCTGTACCGAATACTTCGACCCCTACAGAGTTTACCCTACTTCCATTGATATCAGTTATTAATCTCACAATAGCAGATAGAGAACCTTCACACCCGCTATTTTGTAATAATAATTCATAAGCTAAATTTTCATTGATGCCCTTTTAGCTTGCAATGAACGCCCTCCAAGCTTGCAAAAGGTGCCCTTCAAGGACCTAACTAACGCCCTTTTAGGTCCTTGAAGAGCACCTTTTAGAACACACCTCATAACCACTTCATTATCACAAACTTACAAAGGCGTGAAATTTAGTCATTTTCACGCCTATTATAACAATGCAAGTAGTTATATTGTAAAGATAATTCATAAATAACAGGTGTAAAATATTCGCGAAGAGAAGAAGTTTATAACAATTAGCTGTTTTAGTTTTCCCAGACAACTCATAAATCTAAGTTCCTATCACTCCTATCATTTATCAAAGGCGATTAACCTGTTATAATTCAGAAAGATGCATGAAATATTAAAAATGACAGCAACTTAAAAGGCTCTATAACGAATCGTGTGGTTAATTCGTCATAGAGCCTAAAATATTGTTGAAAGGTATAGCCTCCAACTAGACACAATTCCAGATTGACCTTCATTTTAATATGCTTAACTCACATTAAATCCCTACCCATCCATATACTGCAATGGTGTTAACCCTTCGCACATGTGGTGCATACCATCCGCACCACATGTGCTAAGCACCAGCACCACACGTGCAGAATATCAACACACAACCTACACGATTCGTTATAGAGCCAACTTTTCCAAGAAAAAGAATCCAGTTTTTGGATGCTCTTGGCAGGTTCAGGAGTGAATTAACTGAAATTCCCTAATTACTCCTTATGGGGGTACAAAATTAAATAATATTTATAAAAGCAACAATCTTTTAGTGTTATAAATTACACTTCCACTTAAAATAAGGCTTATTTATTACTATTTTATACATAAATAATACACAAAACATCTATATTTATTAAATCCAAGAAGAGTGATTACAGAGATACTCTAATAGGTTAGGGGGGAATCCTCTACAGTCTTAAGCAAATTGTTTCCTGCCCCCCAACTTCGCAGGAGGGGTGTGGAATCTATTTCATAATTACTAAATCGTGCAGTTGCACGATATAAAATACGCCATTGAAAAATCTGTTCCAATATCATTCTGTCTTAGAAAAAGTTTAACCCAAGTTTAACCGGCAAAAATATTTTTCATAAATTTTCGGGATGTTTTGTGTAGTATCAATTTCATAAATAACTGATAATCAAGCATAGGGTATTGTAACGAGGAGTAAAATCTGATTTGTAGGACACCGTCATATCAAAATTATTTTGTTACTTTGCACTCATGCACGCAAATGTACAGACACGATTCAACCCTGCAACAGGCGACATGGCTCCTTATTATCGCATTAAGGAGTCATATCGTGACGTGCAGGGTCATGTACATTCGCTAATTCTGTTGAACATCGGGTTCGAGCCTTCACTTACAGCCGTACAGGTTCGAAAAATTGCATACGCACTTACCGAACGCTTCAAAAACAGAAGTACACCCTCGCTTTTCAAGGAACATCTTGACGGACTTACTCCTATTGAACAGGTAAAGGCTGACGAATGGTGGAGCCGTATGGAGAACGAAGGTGGAATTGATAGGTTTAACAAGGAAGAGCAGAAGTCGCTGAGAAAATATGAGAACTACGTTGACCTTGAGACGGCAAAATATACTGACGCAAGGAATGTCGGTGCTGAGTGGCTCTGCAAGCAGACGATAGACAAACTGCAATTAGAGGGTTTCCTGCGCAAAAACGGCTGGACGGAGAATACAATACACACAGCTTTGTCAGCATTGATTGTTCGCACAGTATATGCTGTTTCTGAACGTTCGTCTTATTATTATTTGCGTGATAACTCGGCTGCTGGTGAACTTTATAGTGGAGTTCCTGGCTGGACACCAGGAATCAATTCTCTGTATAAAGTCACTGACAAATTATATGAACTAAAGGAACAGTTAGAGCGTCATCTGTGCAACGTTACTGACGATCTCTTTAATATAGACAACAAGTTGATGCTCTTCGACTTAACCAACTTCTATTTCGAGGGCAGCAAGCGTAACAGCAACAAGGCCAAGTTCGGCCGATCAAAAGAAAAACGCTCTGACTGTAAGCTACTTGTACTTGCACTATGTATCAATAAAGAAGGTTTTATACGTTATTCTTCTATCTTGGAGGGTAATACAGCAGACCCTAAGTCTCTGCCCAATATGATTGATACGTTAGCAAAGAGGAATCCATCACGGACAAAAGATACGCTCGTTGTCATGGATGCAGGTGTTGCCACGGAAGAGAACTTGGAGCTGATCAAAAGAAAAGGTTACAATTATCTCTGCGTATCCCGTACAAAGATGAAGGACTATACGCTCAGTGATGATAACAAGAGTGTTACGGTAATGGATGCCCGTCGGCAGAAAATAACGCTGAAAGAGGTTAAGACAGAAGATGACAAGGATTATTATCTCGAAATAACATCTCCTTCGAAAGCTATGACAGAGTCGTCTATGAACAGGGTCTAGAGAGAGCGTTTTGAGATGGAACTGAAGAGAATAAACGATGGAATCTCCAAGAAAGGTGGAACAAAAACCTATGAAAAGGTTGTTGAACGTACAGGACGTGCCATACAGAAGTACCCATCTATAGCGAAGTTCTATCAGATAAGCTACATAAAAGATGAGAAGAAACCCAAGCAGATGCTGCGCGTAGACTGGGAGATAAAAGACCTCTCTGCAATGGAGTCCGGTCACGGAGTCTACTTCCTCCGCAGCAATATCAGGACACTTGATGAGCGTGTGACATGGGAATACTACAATCTCATTCGTGAGATAGAATGCACGAACAGGCAACTAAAGAATGACCTCAACCTCCGTCCTATCTATCATCAGAAAGATGAGCGAAGCGACGCACACCTCTTCTTCGGTTTATTAGCCTATTGGGTGGTAAACACCATCCGCTGTCAATTAAAACGAGAAGGAGAATCCTGTTACTGGACCGAGATTGTACGACGTATGAGCACCCAGAAGCTCGTCACAACAAAAGGGAAGAATCCATTAGGTGAGAACATCGAGATGCGCCAATGTAGTAGTCCTTCGAAGCAAGCAAAACAGATATACGATAAGTTGAACTTAAAACACTCACCATTCAAAAAGAATAAAATTTGTAGGACACAGAGCCCATAAGAAAAACGAGGAAAGTACGATGACTGCCAGGAATAGGCGAAAGTGGGGGTTAAACTTGGGTTAATTCTAATTTGCTGTCATTTTTAACATTTCACGTATCTTGCTGTATTATAATAGATTAAGTATCTACTGCGAATGACAGGAATGACAGGAAAATATGTTTATGAATTTATATAGAACAAAGTAGCTAATTGATTTAGATACTTTTCTGTTACTGCCGAAATATACAGAATGGGTTGTATCTCGTGAGTTCAGAACTTTAAAGAAATGGTACACGGAGATATGGTGAGTGCAGAGGTAAGCTCAGCATGGAGGTGCCTAAGGAACAATAAGCGACAGAGCCTTACCATAAAGGTCCCTGTATTCTTTGAGCCCAACTTTAGGTACTTCCGAAATATGAATGAGAAGTAATTCTCAGATATTATAGCACACAGAGAAAGGGTGCGTACAAAGGTAACCATTAACACCCGACACCTTTCACCCAACACCCGAAAAGAGCCATATCAAACACCTACAGGAGGTATTTAATATGGCTCTTATCACCATTTGTAACATATTCAGACTTAACTCGATGTACTCAAAATTAAAATGTACATGAATATAGACTGAAGGTGTTTATTTGTTTCGTTCTGTTATTAAAAACACATTAGAAATCAACACGCCAAACGCCTCTATCAAAGACGAAGCTAATGTTACTATTGCTATTACAGGTCATACGTAATGACGTAGGATGCTTAACATCGTTGATAGTCAACGTGTAAGTAGTAGGATTTCCGTCAACGAGGAAGGTATTAGCAATCTCGTTCAACTTGTAATTTGCATAATATAAGGCACCATTCTTCTCATCAGCACTACCCTTGACATTAGGTTTGAAACCCTTGATGGTAACTTGGTCAGTACCACTAGTAGTATAGAGTGTTCTTAAATCGCCCCAACCATTTGTCGCATACTCAGACAAACTTAAGAAGCCAGGCTTTGAACTAAAAAAGAATGTAGTATAAGGCATGTTCTGACTAGCTGCATAAGCAGCTGCCGTCTTCCAAATTGCCATTTCAGCAGCACTACTATGACCAACATTGATTGTCCAGTCATCAACGAACAATGCATCAATAGGAGCCATAGCACGAGGAGCCATTATGATAGTTTTATCACTCTCATCGAGCCATTTATCATCAGAAGAATAAGTAAATGAAGTGAGCTTCTTACCATTCAACTTTTTATCATTAAGGATAGTGATGCCCTTCGTTGTATAGATGAATGGAATGACAACTTCCTTACCCTCAGAATTCGTTGCATAAAGCGAATGGAACTTCATCTTAGCAGGAATAGTATCATTACCAATCACAATGTTATACTGTTCAGCATACATTGCGTTGATGGTAGATGTCAACTCAGTGAAGAAGTTATCCCATGTGATACTTTCAGGCATAGGCGTCATCACTACACGATCACCATGCTTGCGTCCCTCCAAGATAATACTATCCTTAGTACATGACATAACACGAAACTCAAAGTCACCTTCGAAGCCTTTTCCGTCCTTTCCAACCTTCACGCCGTTGAGATTACCAACAGGGTCAGAATACTTATGAAGAGCCGCATTGAAAGAGTCGAAAGAGAGCAACACACCCTGTCCCTGTGCCACACGATAGTGTGAAGTGCTAGTGACATGTTGCGTTTCCTCTTCGCAAGTAACATTATCTTTATCATCGAACTTACAGAGGATGTTATAACCTCCGAATCCGCCAGCGCCTTGATAATCCATCTTCCAGCCGTTTGGTGCAGCTACGAGAATATCCTTCGTCGTCTTGATAGCGTCGGCAATTCGTTCAGCCGATGGTTTGTCAAAAGCATTCTCCACCTCTGGCGTACATGAAGCCGCAAGGAAGAGCGCTGTCAAAGCAAACAAAATATGATGTATCTTTTTCATAATCTATAGCTTAATTTAATGTTTCCAAATCCAGTGTACTTACTTCGCCAGCACGACGCAACACGATGGTGCGGAGCTTATCGATGTCAACACCCCATGAGTCTTTGAGGTAATTACGAATGATACTCAACTTTGCAAGAATAGCTTTCTTACCGCTCTCATCTCCATTTGCAGCTGTCACGGCTTGCGCCAAACGCTTCTGCCACATTGCATCAGTATCTGTGACATAGCAAGAGAATACCTCTGCAAAGTCCTCATTATACTCGCTACTAGCATAACCCGTTACGAAGCCTTCTTTACCTGCATCCTCATCCTTTACGTTTACCCAGTCAGCAGTGTGGTATTTACCAGCTGAGATACCTCTAAACTCTGTAGAATAATCCTTCAACTGACTAAGAATGTGTGCAAACTCATGATGCATCGTATGGAAGTAAGCACGATTCAAGTCGAATGCATTAGAAGAACTATAAGGTGACGTCTGCTCAATGTAAAGATTCGTAGGATCAAGGTTATTTACCTGGAAGAGGTTTACACGAATACCGCCTTCAGCAAAACCGAGCACAATGGAACCATCTGCCTTATGCTGTGCAGAACCGATCAGCTGGAACTCGCGGAAACAATGCTCTTTAAGGAATTTCTCACCCATCAACTCAGTGTAGGCATCAAGCCATACGTGCTTGATAATCTTTGCCAATGCGATTGACTTCTTAATATCAGCAGGGCTGACATTATAGCCCATATCGCTATTCTGATCTACATAGAGATAATGGAATCTGATGTTATATGGGTCAGCAAAGTTCTTACGCAACCACTTATCGAAATCAGTTTTCTCAATTGTATCCTCTTTTTTAGGGAATATTGAATTAGCTGTATCTACATCATCATTTGAACATGCGACTGCCAAGACTACGACGACTGCCACAATCAAAAATCTTATTATTTTCATAATTATCTTCCTCCTCATGTTTAATTCTTACGTGGATTAGGCTCCAAACCAGACTCAATGACATCAGTTGGCAACTGCAATGCACCACGCAGGTCGCCTGATTCAAAGTAGAGAGGATTCTCACCATCAAGTAAGTGAGCAATCTTAATACCATAACGCTTGATGTCCATGAATCGAAGTCCTTGCTGACAAGTCTCGATACGACGCATCTGCAACAACACATACAGCAGCTGTGTCTGAGTATCATCAATCGTAAAGCCCTGTGGATGAAGTGCCTTCTTGAATCCTCTATCACTGTTTGATGTCAATTCTTCTGGCACCATGGCTACATTTTGCAAGAAGCTTTGTATTGAAGCAAGGGTCAATGTTGGTCTTGTAGCAGTACCTGCTGTTGGAGCACAATGCGCTGTTACCCAGACATTCATATCACTCAAGGCATCGTCGTACTTCTTCAACATGATATTAGCCTCTGCACGGACAAGGAGTGTTTCATCAGCTGTAAATACTGGATCAACAACACGAATGAAACCTCTACTCTTTGCTGCATCAAGATACTCCCACTCATCAGATAAACGAGGGTAAGCAATCTGCTGGCTGTTACCATAAAGCAGGTGAGACTCATAGAGCGTGTTGTCAACAGAGCCTGAGCCCCATGGCATAGAAGCCCAATAAAGCTCCTTCATGATGACATCAAAGCCTGAGTTATAACGCTTATAACCACCATAGTATGTGGCTGCACCGGCTGCAGAGACAGCTGTCTGAAGCATGAAGTTGGCATTCTCACTAGAACTAATATAATTATCGTGAATCTCCCAACGACCACCTGTTAGGCTCTTATAGCGTGACACCGTACGCATAAGCGATGCAGGCTGTGTTCCCAAAGCCTTAGTAGCATACTCTAACGCCTTATCCCACTTGTGATAATAAAGGTTGAAGCGAGCAGCGAAGGCGTAGGCAGCACGAACATTAAAGTGATACTTAGGAACTGACATATATTCTTCGCTCACATTAGGCAGTGCAGCTTCGATATCAGCGTTGATATTCTCATAAAGTTGGCGTAATGTTCCACGTGAGTTGACTGACACGTTTGCCTCTTTTGGATAAGGAAGACCAAGATAGGTATCAGCCTTAGCCTCATCGTAAGCCATGCAGAACGCATTTGACAATTGGAAGATAGCCCATGCACGGCAGAGTAAAGCCTCAGCCTTTACAGCATTAACATTTCCTTCAGTGATTTTATCAAGACTTGCTAGTGCCTGATTGGCATTTCCAACAGCAAAGTAAGCTTTCCCCCACACATGGCGCGGGTCATCATTACCATTTGTGTTGACATCTTTCCAACGATAGAGCTGGTCTTGGTTTGTTCGATAAGAAAACATCTTACCATTATCCATTACGTTGTCACTACTCCACTCCATCATATAGACAGTAGAACCATCAGAGTAAGCAGAAGACAACAACTGTGTCACCTTTTCGAAGCTATTCACTTCGGCGCGATCATCAGGCAGCTTATCAAGAAACGTATCGCAGGATGCAAGGCTCAAAAGCCCCAATCCAAATAATAAAGCATTTATTTTTTTCATGATCATATTTCTTTATTGTTTTTGAATGTGTTAGATACCAAGACGCAGAGTCAGTGTAAACTGGCGAGGTACTGGTAAGGCAACACCACCTGAATTAAAGAATTCTGGATCCTGTCCGTTAAGTTTCTTATCAGAATAAATTAGGAAGAGGTTTGTTGCCTGCAACTTCAAACTCAATGAGTTTATTGAAAGATGTCTAATCATCTGTACAGGGAAATCATACCCTAGAGAGATTTCCTTCATTCGGATGAAATTACCATTTGCGATGCGTTCAGTTGAATAGTTGTAAGCATTGTATGCACGTCCCAAATAACCATTTTGCTGCATAGAACGCAAATCAGCAATAGCAGGTATGTTTGTGTGCAACTCATCGCCAGCTTTAGTCCAACGATTGCGGAACTCCTTTGGCATAGCAGTCATATCAGAATAACCTGTGCTGAAGAATGGGTCAAGGCGTACCTTATTACCAAAGGCATAGGTTGTAAAGATGCTTAAGTGCCATCCCTTATAAGTAAAGGTGTTACCAAATGAACCTGTTATAGTTGGATCTGTTGGTCCTTCATATACGAGGTGGTCGAGGACATAACTCTGGAAGTCAACATTACTAGTTGTCAAGTCACCATCCTGGTTGATAACCTGTGGAATACCATGGTCATTCAGTCCCTTATAGTCCCAAGAGAAGAGTGCGCGATAAGGATAGCCAACCATTGTAAAACCAGAGCCACTAACCATAGACATGATGCGTGAGCGGCTATCGAGGTCAGTAACACGTGTCTTCACGTGAGAGAAGATGAAGTCGGTTGACCACTGGAAGCTCTTGGTCACGATGTTCTTACTAGAGATAGTAAGCTCCTCACCATGTGACTTCATACTTGCAACGTTAGCATATTCAGTAATCGTACCCTTTGTACCGTTTGTTGTGCGAGGACCGATAAGGTCGTAGTTATTACGTGTGTACCAGTCGAACACAACGTTCAAACGATTATTTAGGAAGCCTAAGTCAACACCGAGGTTCAACTCATGCTTCTTCTCATAGGTAAGATCAGGGTTAGCAAAGTTTGAAATACCAAGTCCTGACTCTCTGTCAATGGCAAATGGACGCCAGATGTTTGTACTGCGGATGATTACCTGTGAGTTGGTAACGGCAGGTTTATCACCCGTCAGAGAGTAAGAGGCACGCATCGTTGCGTGAGTCATAGCAGTCTTGAACACCTTATGGAACCAAGGCTCCTCATGTGCATTCCACACACCTGACACGTTCCATGTAGGAAGCCAACGTGCAGTACGAGCCTTACCGAGGCGGTTACTACCTTCATAACGTGTTGTGAAGTTTACGGCGTAACGTCCTTTCCAAGAATAGTTAGCTGTACCGAAGAATGACACATCACGGCTATAGCTATTATAAAGGTCGTAATACATGTTATTATCTTCCTCTGCCTGCTTGAAGAAATGGTAATCATAATTAGCAAGGTAACCCATGCCATATTGCATACCAACACCACGGAAGAAGCTCTGTGTACGGTTAGTATTGTTGATTTCCATACCTCCATAGAGGTTTAAGATATGCTGATCGTTATATACATCATTATAGCTTGCAGTAGCACGGAAGTCCCAGCTGTTCATGCGATATTTCGTTTCATTATAGAAACCACCCTTTGGCAGAACAGAGAACTTCAAAGAGTTAGGCTGGTCTGGGTCAAGATAGAGCCAAGCGTTAGCATTACGAATTGTAGCATCATCCATTGCTCTATAAGCCATGGCCATATTTGACTGCTCACGAATCTGAGCTGCTTGAGAAGTAATAGAATACTTATAAGCACCCAATACAGAAAGCTGTACCTTCTTAATAGGTTTGTACTTTAACTCTGCTTGCATCTTCAAGTCAAGCACATCAAAGTCAATAAAGTTATTATTCAACTCATTGTGGATATTGAATGGAGCATAGTTACGGATATAGAACGTATTAGGATCCAACGCACGTGATGAGTTGATAGCGTAAGAGTAAGGGTTAATATCAAAGTTACGATTGACAGCACCCGATACAGCATCCACCTCCTGGTTCACAGAACCTGGTGCACGCTGCTTACGATAAGCCGTATTACCAATAAGGTTCAGTGTCACCTTTTTACCAATGTTATAGTTAGCATTGACAGAATAAGTCAAACGACGCACCTTGCTCTGTTCTGCCCATCCTGGGTCGTCCATGAAAGAGAAAGAGGTATAGTATTGTGCTTTATCTGTACCTGATGACATAGAGATAGAGTGGTTCGTAGAAACAGAATTCTTAAAGAGCTCTTCAAACCAATTAGTATTGCGCATCTCTGCTTCACGAAGATAGTCATTGATAGCCTCTTCATTGTTTGCAATACCGAAACGACCATTGGTAAGATCGTAGGTGTTAAGCAGGTT
Organism: Prevotella scopos JCM 17725; assembly: GCF_018127785.1. NCBI lineage: Bacteria > Pseudomonadati > Bacteroidota > Bacteroidia > Bacteroidales > Prevotellaceae > Prevotella > Prevotella scopos. The sequence goes on along the minus strand of NZ_CP072389.1, from coordinate 163,496 downwards.
ATACATCTTACCATAGATACCACTCGTAGCGGCACGCAGCGTACGAGAGAAAGAGAAGAGACCATCAGCCGCCATCTCCTTATAAACGCCCATCTGCTCCTGTGAGTTCATAATGTTGAACTGAGAGTAGCTTGGACGCAGACGCATCGTATATTCACCTGTATAACTGATGCGGTTGCTACCGGCCTTACCCTTCTTAGTTGTGACAACAATCACACCACCCATGGCACGCGCACCATAGATAGAGGTAGCAGAACCATCCTTCAGAATCTGGAAACTTTCAATGTCATCAGCGTTCAGACCTGCAATCGCTGAAGAAATCAATGTGGCAGCATCACCTGACGAGAGGTTATCAGCATCAACCTCTGCAACATCTTCCATGATAACACCATCCACAACCCACAACGGTTTAGATGAACCATAGATTGACGTAGCACCACGCACACGAATCTTTGGTGCAGTACCGAACGTACCTGATACGTTCTGAACACTCACACCGGCAGCACGACCTTCAAGCGAACGACTCACGTCTGCCATACCATCGAGCTTCGCTTTAGAAGCATCAAGCTTTGTGGCAGCACCTGAGAAGAGGCGTTTATCTTGCTGGGTCATACCCGTAACGACAACCTCATTGAGTTGATGGTTGTCATTTGCAAGACTTACCTTCATGCCATCCTTCGCAGCAACGGTTTGCGTGACCATACCAATGTAACTGACTACAAGTTTCTTTCCTGCAGGAACATCAAGTGTGAAATGACCATCGATATCAGTGACCGTACCTTTCGTAGTACCTTGTACCATGACCGACGCACCAATGATAGGTTCATTATCCACCTGAGAAAATACAGTACCATTGATTTTTGTCTGACCAATCGCTGTTCCTACTGACAGGATTAGCCCTAACAAAAAAAGAGCAAATCTTTTCTCCATAGACTTTTAGAATTAACTGGTTTTTATTATAGTATATTTAAATGACTTTTCCACTCGTCCTTAAATGGCTGAGCCTACGAAAAGCTAATTAGGGAGGCTACCCCCATCGGCTTATTCGCACAAGAATGGCATATTCTAAGTGATGATTAAAATTGATTGTTTAGGTTTTATTATATTTTTGCCATCATCATCGTTTGCAAAAATAATTAATATGTTGAAAAAAAACAAACTTTTTGGAAATAAAATACATCTCTTCCTCTTTTTTTTTCACAACCATCGTTTGTAATTATTCATCTAGATTGGGATAAAATTGTGTAACTATCTATTTTTTAGTCAATTTGCGAACGTCTTACGATAGTTGTCCTATCACAAAGAAATTGATTCGCTACATCGCGTGTTGTGAACTTTTATTTGTATTCTCAAACGTTTTGAGGAATAAAATGAGTTTTTATGATGTATCGTGTGGGGTGATATAAGCATAGATTAAAATCAATTATCGTACGCATATACCTTATTTATTTGTTCTGTTTAGTCCTGTCGTTTCATAGTCAGAAGTTTTTAAGCAAAACAAAAAACGAATACCCACACGAAAGGGTACAGGGCGGTTAAAATCTTCACACATACTCTATTTGTGACTTGCTTAACATCATTTGCTTTTGTGATGTTATTCTGCACATGTTGTGCGGAGGCCTAGCACCAATGATGCTAAGGCTGAACACCAATGGTGCGGAGGGTAAGCACCAAATAAGTTGAGCGTTATATCTACAATGCTCTTTGGTTGAATGGAGGAATGAGGATACTGGTTGAGAAAAACGTTGTAGTTCTAAGTTAATAAAGAGGTGTGGTTGTTGGATAGAAAAGTAAGCTACTAAACAAAATGTAGGGATGCAGCTTTGCACCCCTACATGAGAATTTATATCTAAAGCATTATAACTTTATGTTTCAAAGAAATAATAATCCTACTTGGAAGACAACAGCACTAACAATCCAAGCTAAGGCCGTTGTGTAACCTGCAGCAAAGAGTGCCCATCCCCAACTGCCTGTCTCACCCTTAATAGCGGCTATCGTAGCAATGCAAGGGAAATAAAGTAACACAAAGAGTAAGAACGCAAAGGCAGTCAGTGTAGCGATAGGCTCCGCCTTCTCATAGCTCACCCCATGCATGGTTGCCACGTCCTTTGTTATCAACTTATGTAGTCGTGAGTATTTCCCTGCCTCACTGCTATAACCATTGTCATCAGAAAAGCTGTCATCACCTGCATAAAGCACACCCATCGTTGATGCCACAATCTCTTTGGCACCCATTCCTGAAAGCAAGCCTACATCCAACTTCCAACTGAAGCCTTGCGGACGGAACACTGGCTCAATGGCCTTACCAATCCTGCCGATATAACTTTGTTCCTGTCGGGTTTGCTTGTCCATCTTTGGATTGTCCGGCAATGGGAAATAGCCCAGTGCCCACACGATGATAGATGCAACGAGGATGATACCTCCCATCTTCTTCAGATACTGCTTACCTTTCTCCCATGTGTGGCGACCTATCGCCTTCCACGTTGGGAAACGATAAGGTGGTAGTTCCATCACAAATGGTGTGTCTTCTCCTTTGACAACAAAGGCTGAGAACAATCGACTCATTATCACTGCCGTCAACACACCTATTACATATAAGGAGAGCATGGCAAGCGAACGATACTTCAAGGCGAAGAAAGAACCCGTAATCATGATGTAAATTGGCAGACGAGCCGAACAGCTCATCAACGGAAGAATCAACATCGTAATCAGCCTACTCCGTCGGCTCTCTATCGTACGTGTGGACATCACTGCTGGCACATTACAACCGAAGCCCATGATGAGCGGGATAAAGGACTTTCCATGCAGTCCCATCTTGTGCATCAGACGGTCCATGATAAAGGCTGCACGCGACATATAGCCGCAATCTTCCATATAAGAGATAAAGAAATAAAGGATTAAAATCTGTGGCAAGAAGACGATAACGGCTCCTACTCCACCGATGACACCATCGACAAGCATATCCTTCACTGGTCCGTCAGGCATAGTCTTTGTGATAAACTCACCCAACCAGCCGACGCCAGCCTCTATCCAGTCCATTGGGTATTGTCCGATAACAAAGGTTGCGGTGAACATCACCAACAAGATTAAGAAGAAGATAGGGAAACCAAAATACTTATTCGTCAGTATATGGTCGATGGCGTGCGTAGTCTGGTAGGTATCTTTCTTATCTCCCGTTGAGAAATTCACTTCTTTCAGCGCACCATTAATGAAGCCATACTTGGCATCCATGATTGCTGTTTCACAGTCGTTGCCAGTCTCTTCCATAACGCGTGCTGCTGCGGTATCACGATGAGTGAATATCTCAGCTGAGTCGCCCAATGGCTTGACGAGTTCTTCTACATCCTTGTCATGCTCTAACAGCTTGATTGCAAGATAACGTGTTGAATAACGACGACAGACTTCAGGGTACTTCTTCAAATGTTCCTGCATCTCTTTAATACCATTCTCTATCTCATGTCCATGATTGATATGGATATGACGGAACTGCAACGATTCGTCTTCTTTTCCTTCGTAAACAGCGATAATCTGGCGGAAGAGTTCCTTTACGCCTCTACCCGTGGTAAACACCGTTGGCACCATGGGTAAGCCAAAGAGTTCAGAGAGCTTCGGCACCTCGATATGGTCGCCACGCTGTTCGGTCTCATCAAACATATTGAGGGCACAAACCATACGGACGTGCATATCTATCAACTGTGTTGTCAGATAGAGGTTGCGCTCAAGGTTGGATGCGTCTATCACGTTAATAACAACATCTGGCGTATGATCTACCAACTGCTTACGAACATAGAGTTCTTCCGGACTGTAGGCAGAAAGACTATAAGTGCCGGGGAGATCAACGAGATTGAACACGTAGCCATCATATTCAGCATGTCCCACCTTCGCATCTACCGTCACACCTGAGTAGTTGCCTACGCGTTCGTGTGCACCAGAGGCAAAGTTGAAGAGTGATGTCTTACCACAGTTTGGGTTACCAACAAGTGCCACATTGATGGTGCGTTCTTTTCTGCGTGCTGTCTCTGAAAGATTGTCGGGTGTTAGTTCCTTATCCGTACTATCGTCAGCAACAGCATCTACTGTCGCATCAGCCTGATATTCCTTCTCGTTATCAGAGGTATGCGGTTTTCCTTCTGTCACCACTTCTATCTGGTCAGCCTCACTATGACGAAGACTAACCTCGTAACCCATTATCTTATATTTAACAGGATCTTGCAAGGGCGCATTAAGTAACACCTCAACACGCTTACCCTTAATGAATCCCATCTCTATGATTCGTTTCCGAAAACCACCGTGTCCTGATACCTTTACGATAACGCCGGTTTCACCGGTTTTTAATTCTGATAGCTTCATACTTTCTGTAATTCAAAATTCATAATTATGATTACTTCTATTTGCTGTATATATTACTGCAAGCAACTTGTTAACTCGTCAACTTGTTCACTTGTCAACTTGATAGACTTGTCTCTCCGACCATGTCTTAACAAACAAAGGTAATAAAAAAATGCAGAAATAAAAGCATTTACAATGTAAATACCTAATAATGGGGATAGTGACTGTCTATAAGGCAATGGTTATAAGCAAAAGGAAACTTCTTAAACAAATGGACTTTTAACTAAATTTAATCACAAAGAATACATTTAAAAGATTGCAAAACAGCCAGAAACTTAAGCGTTTATACGGATTCTTCCTAGATATAAGCCGCAAGTCAAACCTTCCCCAGTTAAGGTGTAAGTTGAAACCGAGATACCTATTACCTTAATAAACACACCTTAATTTATAGGAAGTTTATCTCCCTCTTCTTTCGGGGAGGATCGGGATGGGACTTGTTATGTATGATTTGAAACGCCACAAATACCTATATTTGTAAAAAATATTCATAACATCAAAAACAGAATACCATCTTTTAGAATTTAATTAACGCCCTTAAGGCTTGTAAAAGGTGCCCTTTTACAGTCTTGTTAACGCCCTTCAAGTCCCTTGTTAACGCCCTTTTAGAATCGAGTTTGTAACACGCTGATAACAAGTAATTTACAAAGGCGAAAAAAATGGTTATTTTTGAGCTTTTTTGAAGTGTTTGCATAAAAATTTTGTAAATATAATTCACAATCTAGAAAAGAAGATTCCAAAGGGGGAATTATACGGAGGACAGACAATATGTAAGCGGTTAGCGGAAGAGCAACATGAAAAACACAAAGTAGATAAAATTAAAAATAAAAGGGGGGGGGACGGCAGGGAGAACCTACCATACATGTGGTATATTTGTCGTCTTCGATAAAATACCAAGTATCTTTTGCGATAAAGAAGAAAATTATATATACCTTTGTAACGAATTTATATACAGTTTCAGTCCTATATAATTATATATCGCCACGCTTTGAGTAAGAAATGGACGCAAAGACTGAACACAATATTAATATAAAAAATAAAGATTGTAAGAAGATGAAAAGTTTAGCATTATTATTCCCAAAAGTTGAAAGTACAAAGGCATCCCTCCTCCTATTGGCCTCACGCATTGTATTCGGTTTGACATTCGCTAGCCACGGACTTGACAAGTTACAACATTTCTCAGATATAGCTGCACACTTCCCAGCACCATTCGGATGGAGCGGTGATGTTGCTGTAAGTCTGAGTATTTTCGGAGAGTTGGTATGCGGTTTGGCCTTCGTATTCGGTTTCCTCACACGTTTGGCACTATTACCAATGATTTTCACAATGATTGTTGCCTTCACCACTGTTCACGGAGGTTCTGTTAGTAATGGTGAGTTAGCTTTCCTCTATCTCGTCATTTTCATCCTGTCATGGTTTGCTGGTCCTGGTAAATACTCTATTGATGGTATCATCAGTCGTAAACTATAGTATCCTAATTTAGGTTGACAAGTTAAGCGGGAAGGTGTGTCAAAATACAAATACCATTTTGGTAATCTTATAGTTTGAAACATTCCAATGAAGAAAGACCATGTCTATACTCAGTTTTGAGTAAAGGAATGGTCTTTTCTTTTCCTTTAGAAGAATCCTTCTTATAAATTGAAAGTTGTCAAATTAATGATTTGTGTTTTGACACCCTCTCGAGTAGATAGCATGATATGCTTGGAAGTTAGAACTTTAAGCAGTAATATTTTTACCTCTTTATTTTTACCTCTTTATTTTTCCCTTTCTGATAATCATAATTGTGAATTCTGAATTAAAGATTACCCCCAACACTCAATATCCTTTTCTATATCTGGCATCATGTCGCGTTTAAAAACAGGGCTCTTTATGCCTGCACATTTCTGCTGACGATAATTATCGAGCAGGCGGAAAGCATATTTGCCGAGCGTCAAGATGGCAATGAGGTTACAGATTGTGATGAGTGCCATAAAGAAATCGCCGATACTCCATACAAGGTCAAGACTAGCAATCGCACCGAACATCACCATTACACCGCCTGTTATCACACGCAAGACGAGAATGGCTGAAGGATTTTGGGTAAGGAATCGTACGTTTGCCTCACCATAATAATAGTTGCCAATGATACTACTGAAAGCAAAGAAGAAGATAGCTATTGCAATAAATATTGGTCCAGCTGTACCAACCTCACTCTCCAAAGCTATCTGAGTAAGTTTTATTCCCGAATCAGTGCTGTTGACATACAAACCACTGATGATAATAACAAAAGCAGTGCAGCTACAAACGAGGAGAGTATCAGTGAAAACACCAAGCGACTGAATCAGTCCCTGTTTTACAGGATGTGTGGTGGATGCTGTCGCAGCAACGTTAGGAGCGGAACCCTCACCAGCTTCATTGCTAAAGAGTCCGCGTTTGATACCATTCATCATCGTAGCACCCAATCCACCACCAGCAATCTGTTCAAAGCCAAAAGCATTCTCAATGATAAGACGGAAGACAGATGGAATAAGCTGAATATTCATGATGATTATCACCAAAGCAAGGAGGACATAACCTACTGCCATCAGCGGAACAAGAATACTGCTGACCTTTGCAATGCGCTGAATACCACCGAAGACTATTACCAGAGAAAGTACTGCAAGAACAACACCCATCCATATTGGGGCAATGGAGAAAGCCTTATCCATAGCGCCACAGATGGTGTTACTTTGTATGGAGATATAAGCCATACAGAAGGTTAGAGTGATGAGTACGGCAAAGAGTTTCGCCATCCATTTACAATGCATTCCATGAAGAATATAATAAGCTGGTCCACCAATAAACGAATCAGCATGACGACGCTTGTAAAGCTGAGCAAGCGTTGACTCTATAAAAGCTGTCGCAGCACCTAAGAGAGCAATAATCCACATCCAAAATACAGCACCTGGACCACCAATAGCTATGGCACTTGCCACACCCGCGAGGTTTCCCGTTCCTACACGTGAGGCGATAGAGACAGCAAAAGCCTGAAAAGAAGAGACATGTTTCTCCCCCTTATCATGCGTACCGGTCGATTCGCCCAATAACCGAACCATCTCACCCACCATGCGAAACTGCACAAAATGCGTCCGCCACGTGAACCATAAAGCACATACTATTAGACAGCCTACAAGGATATATGACCACACAAAATCATTTACAAAAACAATGCTTGTGTTTAGCCATCCGTTTGCAGAAAATAAATCTATCATTTAATTAGAAGTTTGATATAACGCACAAAAATAATAAAAATCTAAGAAACTTACTGGATTTATACATAAAAAAATAGCTATTGACTTGACTTTCACAATTATTTCACTAACTTTGCAAACTACTAATGGTTGACAAACACATGAACAAAAAAAGAAAGAACAATTTTAGAGAAGTACGCGAATTTCTGATGATTGCATTGGCAATGCTCATCGGTAGCTTTGGTTGGTGTGCATTCCTCTTGCCACATCATATCACCATCGGTGGTATTGCTGGTATTGCATCCGTCATACAATGGGGTGCAAACATCCCTGTACAGTACACCTATCTTGTAATAAATGGTATATTGCTCTTTGTTGCCTTGAAGATTTTAGGTTGGAAATTCTGCGTCAGAACAATTTTTGCCGTATTAACCTTCGCCACCGCAACATCGGTATTACGCGGAGTTTTTGCAGGGAGCCCGCTATTTGCCGACGAACCATTCCTTGCCTGCGTAGTGGGAGGAGTGCTATTAGGCGTCGGTGTCAGTATCGCCTTGCAGTATAACGCAAGTTCGGGCGGTTCAGATGTCATTGCGGCTATGATTCATAAGTATCGTGACATATCATTGGGACGTGTCATCCTTGCATGCGACCTCTGTATCATCAGTTCCAGTTTTCTGGTTTTGCAAGACTGGGAAAAGGTTATCTATGGATATATCGTCCTCTTTGTTATGACCTATGTGGTTGACTACCTTATTAATGGTATGCGTGGTTCGGTGCAGTTCTTTGTTATCTCTGAACACTGGGGCGAGATCGGCTCTGCCATTAACAACGATGTTGCTCGCGGTTGTACAGTTATCGAGGCACGTGGTTTCTACACGGGTAAGAAGGTGGGAATGCTCTTTATCATCGCACGTCGTTCTGAGGCACACTCCATCTATCAAGTGATTGACGAAATAGACCCTAACGCCTTTGTTTCACAAGGTGCCGTGAACGGTGTTTATGGCATGGGATTTGATAGAATGAAAGTGTCACATAAAAAGAAAGTAGTTGACGAGAAAGTCAGAACAAAAGAATAAGAAAGAAGGATAGGTTGTAAAGATGAATGTTCAGGAACTCGAAGGTAAGCGTATTGCAGTTCTCCTCTCAGGAGGTGTTGACAGCTCAGTTGTCGTGTATGAATTTGCACGACTAGGGTTGCATCCCGACTGTTTCTATATAAAGATAGGACCAGAAGAGAAGGAAGAATGGGACTGTAACTCAGAAGAAGACCTTGAGATGGCTACACTTGTAGCACGCCGCTTTGGTTGTAAGCTGCAGGTCATCGATTGTCATAAGGAGTATTGGGACCAGGTTACACGCTACACAATGGAGAAAGTGAAGGCAGGCTTTACACCTAACCCTGACGTGATGTGCAACCGACTGATTAAGTTTGGAGCCTTTGACGAGAAGATGGGACATGACTATGACCTCATCGCTACAGGTCATTATGCACAAACGGAATGGATTGATGGTCGTAAATGGCTCACCACAAGTCCTGACCCAGTAAAAGACCAGACCGACTTTCTGGCACAAATTTACGATTGGCAGCTAAAGAAAGCTATCTTCCCAATCGGACACTATGAGAAGAATGAGGTGCGAGAGATTGCCGAACGAGAGAATCTCATCAATGCGCACCGCAAGGATTCACAAGGAATCTGCTTCCTTGGAAATATCGATTATAATGAATATGTACGCCGCTATCTAGGCGAACAAATAGGCGACGTCATCGAACTCGAGACGGGAAAGAAAATTGGCGAACATAAAGGACTATGGTTCCATACCATCGGGCAACGTAAGGGACTCGGTCTTGGCGGTGGTCCTTGGTTCGTGATAAAGAAAGATGTAACTAAAAATATCCTATATGTAAGCCATGGCTACGATCCTGCTACTGCCTACAAAAAAGATTTCCCGTTACATGATTTCCACTTCCTGACAGAAGGTGTGACAACATTACCTGAGCAGATTACCTTCAAGATTCGCCACACACCTGAGTATCATCCAGCAACTGTTGAACAGTTGTCGGATGGTAGGTGTATCATTCACTCTACCGAGAGCATCCATGGCGTTGCCCCTGGACAATTCTGTGTTATCTATGACAAAGAACACCATCGCTGCTTTGGTTCAGGAGAAATCACGCTTTAAGTTGACAAGTTGCTTGTGAAGAAGACAGAGTAACATAAGAACGTTTTTTCTGTGAATAGGCTGTTAGTATAATTCATAATTATGACCACATAGGCACCCCCGGTTGGAGGAGATTGGGAGATTGGATGTTGGGGGATGTCTGATAATATAATCCTCTGTAATCTAACGCCAGATAACTCATAAATTTTAGTTCCTGTCATTCCTGTCATTTGTAACAGGTGCTTAACTTATTATATATCAGCAAGATGCATGAGATGTTAAAAATAACAGCAACTAAAAAGGCTCTATAACGAATCGTGTGGGTAATTCGTTATAGAGTCTAAAAACATTGTCAAAAACTAAACACAACTCCAAATTGACCTTAGTTTTAATACGCTTGACGCACATTAAATCACTACCATTCCATATACAGCAATGATGTTAATCCTTCGCACATGTGGTGCATACCATCCGCACCAAACCGGTGGAATATCAATACACAACCCACAAGATTCGTTATAGAGCCGTAAATCTGCTATAAGACAGATACTAACAAATAACATGAGCCCCTTGTTTGTTTGCAGAATGAAATTCAGCTTCAAACAAGGGGATTTTCATGTAACTGAGATATGTGCGGAATATCAGCCAAATGCCTATTCGTTCTATCTATGCATTAAGAAGATAGACGATGAGAAATGAGATAGAAACTTAACAAAAGTACATAAAACACACAAAAACGTAGATAGGTTGTAAAAAACGTCATAAAAAGATTAGTTTATATGCTTTTTAATCCTTATCTTTGCACACAATAAATCATACTTATGAACTGGTTAATTGATATTTTTTCGGCAGAGAAGCAGGATACGGTAGCCCATATTATGCTATTGTATTCTATTGTCATTGCCTTGGGTATCTACCTTGGCAAAATTAAGATTGGAGGTATCTCGCTTGGCGTTGCCTTTGTGTTGTTTGTGGGCATCCTTGCTGGTCACATTAAGTTTACAGGACCTCTTCCTGTACTGGGCTTCATACAAGACTTTGGGTTGATTCTCTTTGTCTTTATGATTGGTCTTCAAGTGGGGCCGGGATTCTTCGAGAGTTTTGGTAAGGATGGTCTTAAACTGAACATTCTCTCTACGGTTGCTATTCTGCTCAACGTCCTTGTGATGTTTGCTTGCTACTATATCTTCTTTGACACATCCGACAAGACAAACCTCCCGATGATGGTTGGTACACTCTATGGTGCTGTAACAAACACGCCTGGTCTTGGTGCTGCAAATGAAGCTTTGCACAGTGTCTTCAAGAACGGCATGAACTTCGACATCGCTTCAGGTTATGCCTGTGCTTATCCTTTAGGTGTCGTGGGCATCATCGGTGCAACAATTGCCATCCGTTTTATTTGTAAGGTAAACCTTCAGGAAGAAAATAACAAACTGAATGAGGAAGAAACAGAGAATCCTAATATAAAGCCTTATTCAATGTATCTGAAGGTACAGAATGCTTATATCGCAGGTCGAACACTGAAGGAAATATCAGAGTTCCTCAATCGCGACTTCGTTTGTACACGTATGTTGCACGATGGTGAATTGTCAATTCCATCCTTAGATAACACCTTTGAGTTAGGCGATGAGATTCTCATAGTCAGTGCAGAGGGTGATGCAGAGGCAATCCGTGCCTTTATCGGTCCTGAGATTGAGGTCGATTGGCATGAGGAGGATCAGCCACAGCACCTGGTTAGCCGTCGTATTGTCATCACCAATAACAAGATTAATGGTAAGACATTGGGCAATCTCCACTTCCGTTCAGTATATGGCGTGAACGTGACACGTATCAGTCGTCAGGGTATGGACCTCTTCGCAGGTCGTAACCACCGCTTTATCGTGGGTGACCGTATCATGGTTGTTGGTCCAGAGGAGAATGTAAACCGTGTTGCAGCAATGATGGGTAACTCAGAAAAGCGTCTTAACGCACCAAACATTGCAACCATCTTCGTCGGTATCATCGTGGGTATCATCTTCGGTATGTTGCCAATCGCAATACCACACATGCCAGTACCAATGAAACTTGGTCTTGCTGGTGGTCCATTGGTTATTGCAATCCTTATCGGTCGTTTCGGCTATCGCATGGGACTTGTGACTTATACAACGACGTCAGCGAATATGATGTTACGTGAGATTGGTCTTGCACTCTTCCTTGCCTCAGTAGGTATAAAGGCTGGTGCAACCTTCTGGGACACTGTTACGCAGGGTGATGGTTTGAAGTATGTATATACTGGTTTCATCATTACGATTATCCCAATCCTTATCGTTGGTACCATTGCACGCCTGAAATATAAGTTTAATTACTTCACCATCATGGGTATGCTTGCCGGTACCTATACTGACCCACCAGCCTTGGCTTACGCCAACTCTGTTTGTACAGGTGAGGCTCCAGCGATTGGTTACTCTACCGTTTACCCGCTTAGTATGTTCCTTAGAATTTTCTTGGCGCAGGTGATTGTACTTTTCTTCTGCCAGATATAGCAAAGAATAAATATTAAGATATTATGATTTGGGTGCATCAGAGGTCTGGTGCACCCAATTTATATTTCAGCATTCTGAATTAACAAGGTTTTAGTTTATTTCTGAGAAAAGTTTTGTACATTTGCCTTTTGTTTGCAAATAGTCAAATTCAAAGGTTATATAGTAATGAATAAAGCCAGTAAATACAGCATAACAAAAGGGTGGGTTATGTGCCTACTCCTCCTGTTGTTGGCTGCCTGCTCTACTCCTCACCAACAGAAAGTTGATGAGTATAACGACATGGCTTACGCATTACATTATCGTAACCTTGATTCAGTGACCTACTATGCGAGCAAAGCCTATAACTTGGCAAGGCAGTATGATGCAGGAAAGGCTGAAGCACTGAATAACCTTGCTTTCGTCGATTTGATGAAGATGCGCTTCAAGGCAGCCTATGCAAAACTTGACTCTGTTCCGAAAATCACAGACAACCAAGTTGAGTTGTTAGTTGCTGACATTCAGCTGATGCGCCTTTGCCAGCGTCAATCACTCAATAAAGAGTTCTACGATTATTATGAGCAGGCACAAAAGCGACTACATCGTATTGAAGAGGATGAGAGTTTGTTATCGCCTCGTCAGCATCGACGAATGATTTACGCCCGTTCTGAGTTTGCTATTGTCACCTCAACCTATTATTATTATGTAGGTTTAGAGCAACCATCCATCAAAGCACTCAGTCAGATTAACCCTGAAGGTGAGATTCATAGAGACCTGTCACAGCTCTTAAATTACTACTACAACGTCGGAGCAGGTGGTATCATCAATGCAAGTACACAGAAAGCTATCGAACAAAAAGAGTTTGAGTATCTCATACGTTGTTACATGCTTGCACGACAGCAAAACCTCCCTTACTGGGAAGCCAACTCTATGCAAGCTATCAGCGAACTTATTCTTAACGATAAGAGTAGGGCAACGCTGATACACGATAATCTCCCATCGTTCCAGTATATTAACCTTGACCACATGCCAGAAAACCTCCTGGCAGGTAATCTAGCACAACGCGCGTTGCACATCTTCCAACGTTATGGTGATGTTTATCAGGTAGCCAGTTCCTATCGTACATTGGCATCATGCTACTGGCACATAAAGGATTATCGCTCAGCAATTATCTGTTTAAACAAGGCATTGCATAATAACCCTGCTATCACGCAGGCTCCTGACCTCGTTGCATCTATTCGCGAACAGCTCAGTGTAGCCTATTCGGCTATAAACGACAAGCAACAGAGTGATTACAACAGAAATATCTATCTTGATTTGCAAGATGAAACGCGACAGGACAGATACCTCACGTCACGTGCTGAACAGTTAGAACGCACCTCACAACAGCTGAACCTTATCATCATTGCCGTAGGACTTTCTATCATCTTTGTCCTTGGTTTGCTCATCCTCTTCCACCACCTCCGTCGAAAGAAAGATACACAGGGTTCGCTGGACGACCTCCTCCTCCCACTTGAACAATGGCGTCAACATAATGTTGAACACAAGGAGCAGTTGGCAGAACGCTATGAAGAGGTTTCTGAACAACTTGAAATCAACAAGTTACATCTCGTTAACAACAAACGTAAGAACCTTGAACAACGTGCCAAGGTATCACTCGTGAACAGTGTTACACCGCTCATTGACCGTATGTTACACGAGATTGAGAAACTAAAGAAAGGCGGTGAAAGCGATGCAGTGAAGGCAGAGCGATACACCTATATCCTTGAGTTGACCGACAAAATCAACGAACTCAACAATGTTCTTACAGAGTGGATTCAGCTTCAACAAGGAAAACTTTCACTGCATATTGAGAGCTTCCCACTGCAACAGGTGCTCAACATTGTTAAGAAAGGACGAATGAGTTTCTACATGAAGGGGATAGAACTGCAGGTGGATAATACCAAAGCTGTTGTGAAAGCCGATCGCGTCCTGACACTTTTCATGGTAAACACCTTGGCTGACAATGCACGCAAATTTACTGAGACAGGAGGAAAGGTAACCATTACCTCCGTTGAAGAAGCCGATTATGTTGAGATTTCTGTTAGCGACACGGGCTGCGGTCTGACCGAAGAACAGCAACAACACATCTTTGAACATAAGATTATACTCGACCAGAAGGATACCACCTCGCATGGTTTCGGACTCATGAATTGTAATGGTATCATCAATAAATACAAGAAGATTAGCTCTATCTTTGCTGTTTGCATGATGGGTGTAGAAAGCCAAATCGGCAAAGGGAGCCGCTTCTTCTTCCGTCTTCCAAAAGGCGTTAGTCGCATACTTCTCGCTTTTCTGCTTGCAACAGCATCCTTACTCACAGCACAAGCACGTCCGCCAAGAGCCAGTGACAAAGCAACCGCACTTGCTAAAAAGGATTATAGCACCCTTGCTGGTATCTATGCTGATTCGGCTTACTTCTCAAATATCAATGGTGCGTATAGCAAGACATTGGAGTATGCTGATACTTGTCGCTATTATCTTAACCTCCGTTATCAACAGCTCCGACCTAAGGGGAAGGAGCTGATGAAGCGAGTTGGTAACATATTGTATGTTCCGGCAGAAATAAAATGGTATCACGATAGCATTCCGATGAATTATGATATCATTCTCGACATACGTAACGAAAGTGCGGTGGCAGCATTGGCACTGCATGAATGGGACCTCTACAAATATAACAACTCTGTTTATACCCACCTTTTCAAGGAGCGTTACGCCGACAATTCCTTGGGCGAATACTGTCGAATGATGATGAAGTCGGAAACCAATAAAAATGTTGCCGTAGCCCTTCTTGTCCTCGCCTTGCTATCCATCTTCCCCGTTTATTATGTGATGTATTATCGACATCGATTGGCTTATCAGTTCTGTTTGGAACGCGTGAAACAGATGAACACCACCCTACTAAGTGATGTGAGCGAAGAAAACAAACTTAAACAGATAGAGAAAGGGGCAAGTGATCGTTTCCCTGAACGATTACTTGTTATCGTCAATCAAATTAAGGAGGCACTCGCTGCATCAGTAGAAGAAAACCAAAAGAGTCAAACTGATATCGAAATGCTTGAAGATGAGGTGCGATGTGTTGAATATGAAAACGAGCGTTTGCATATCAGCAACAGTATTCTTGACAACTGCCTCTCTACACTGAAGCACGAAACGATGTATTACCCCTCACGCATCCGACAGCTCGTAGATGAGCCCGACCGCCAGCTTGGTGCCATTGACGAACTTGCTGTCTATTATAAGGAACTCTACCTGACACTCAGCCAACAAGCAATGAGCCAGATAGATGCTGTGAAACTCGTAGCGCGTCCTGTCGATATCTCAACCATTGTAAGTACTGCAAAGCTAACAGCTGCCTTCAACGCTCCACTTATCAATGGCGATCCGGTCTTCCTTGCTTATTTATTTGATTTACTACATCTTATCAATAACAACCAACCACTTACAGTCACTGCTGAAGAGAATCAGCCTGGTTATGTTACCTTACATATCCTCATGTCTTCGCTGAAACTGCCTGAGGAAGTCTGTCGCGACCTCTTCCAGCCTTCAGCTGACCGCCTGATGTTCTTCATCTGCCGACAGATAGCACGCGACAATGGTGAGGCAACCAACAAGCGTGGCTGTGGTATCTCAGCGATAGAGACACCTGAAGGTATAAGTATAAATGTGGTTTTGGCAAGAGCTAATTAAGAAATAAAACAAAACGAAATATAACTATGGAGAATTTTAGAGTCATCATCGTTGAAGACGTACCATTGGAATTAAAAGGAACGGAGGGTATCTTTAGAAACGAGATTCCTGAGGCTGAGATTATCGGAACGGCTGAAAGCGAACTTGCTTACTGGAAACTGATTAAGCAGAACCTCCCCGACCTTGTCTTACTCGACCTTGGATTGGGTGGTTCGACAACTGTTGGTGTGGAGATTTGTCGCCAGACAAAACAGACTTACCCTAATGTTAAGGTGCTTATCTTTACTGGTGAGATACTGAATGAGAAACTCTGGGTTGACGTCCTCGACGCCGGTGCAGATGGTATCTGTCTGAAGAGTGGCGAGTTGTTAACACGTGGCGACGTGGCAAGTGTCATGTCGGGCAAACGTATGGTATTCAACCAGCCTATCCTCGAAAAGATTATTGCCAGATTTAAGATGAGCGTGAGCAGTCAGTTGATGCACCAAGAGGCCATGGTTAGCTACGAGATTGATGAGTATGATGAGCGTTTCCTGCGTCACCTCGCACTCGGTTATACCAAGGAACAGATTACCAACCTACGTGGCATGCCTTTCGGTGTAAAGAGTTTGGAGAAACGACAGAACGAACTCGTACAGAAACTCTTCCCTGACGGAAACAACGGGATGAGCGTTAACGCTACGCGCCTGGTCGTACGTGCGTTAGAACTACGTATCATCGACATTGATAACCTCCATGCCGATGAAGAATAAGTTAGGCTATCTTGTCTTAGTACTTCTCATAGCCCAGATGACACTGATACTGCTCTCATGGCTTATAACGGCAGCTTTCCCAGAGCTTCCGATGCGCTCCATGCTGAGTAGCGAGGGCATCAGATGGTTCTTTGGCTCGTTCGTTAGCAACCAGCTTTCACCACTGCTCATCTATTTTATTATGTCAGTGATGGCAGCTGGTGCCTTTGTTCGTAGCCGTCTTTACGCAACCTTACGTGCTATGCTGTCAAACATGAGACATAACCTGACATCCTCTTCCAATCATTTTAAAATTCTCTATCGTGAAAAGGTGGGACTACGCATAGCGTTGGTTGAATTTGTTGTTTATGTTATTGTCATGCTCCTTCTCACTGCTATTCCTCACGCAATCCTCCTGAGCGTGACGGGGCAGCTCTTCCCTAGTTCGTTTTCTTCTAGCTTCATCCCTTCCCTGTCGCTCATCATCATCGTGATGTCGCTTAGCTATGGCGTGGCAAGTGGTACGATTGACAGCGTAGCCAAGATGCACAAGGTCCTTGTAGGTGGTCTGGAGATTGGCTCAAGACTGGTTCCTACCTATCTTATCGGCATTCAATTGTATATGTCAATAAAGTATGTATTTATGCTGTAAGCCTCAACCCAATCGGTCATTAGAGCCTAAACTTATTATGGTCTAATGACCGATTTGGGTTAAACATATACTACAATAAGTTTGTTTTCATTTGCTGTCACTTTTAACATTCTGGGATAACTCATTGTGAATCAGCCTTATAATCATTTGTTAAAGGTGACAGGAATGACAGCAAACTTATTTTAGTTCAACTTGTCTTTGCTGATTAAGCAGACATATAAGAGCCAGAGAAACCTTAAATCATTCGTTACACTTAGAGAACGCTGTGCATATATTACAATTTCACCATGATGATTGTCTTAAACCCGAATCGGTCATTATTTAGTTACTCTATGACTTACAGTGGCTTATAAAACACACCCACCATCACAAGGAGTAGCCGTGAACGCAATGACAAAGATAATCATTCCAAAGTTGAAGGCAAAGAGTTGCAGACCTTTTCTTACAAACTACTTTCTGACTGACCTTTCCTAAAGTGAGAGTACTGCTAAAAGAGGAAGAAGTACTATGCTTAAAGAATTACTATATTTCTCAAACTTGCCACCTCTATTTATCCTTGTTATAATGGAAGATACTCTCAGAGCCTTTTTTACTTTCATATGAAAAAAACACCTAGTCTTAATCCTTGTTTTAATGGAAGATACTCTCAGAGTACAAGATAACCAAGCAATGGACAGAAACATACGGGTCTTAATCCTTGTTTTAATGGAAGATACTCTCAGAGCAAGGCGGTAAAACGTCAAACGGGTAGAGACTGGAGGTCTTAATCCTTGTTTTAATGGAAGATACTCTCAGAGAATAAAGAGTTTATGAGTACGAAAATTAAAAAATCGTCTTAATCCTTGTTTTAATGGAAGATACTCTCAGAGATCAAGACATACAAATCCTTTATATAAGCGGGATTGGCATTTATAAGCCCAAGCAGATAGGTTTTTGTTAACAGAAATTAACTGCTTCCTAAGCGAGTGCAAAGGTAGATATTTTTAATCAAAAAGTCAAGGAACGCAGGGATAAATCTTATCAAGCAAAGACAACTTTTTTATAAGTTCTTGTCGTCATGGGCTTTCCAAAAGCGGGAGGTGATGTCCTCAAAGCTGCCATCGGGGCTGCGGCGATACATCCGCTGATTGGTGCGAGGAGAGTCAAGTCCACCGAGATGACGAAGATAAGGTCCCACTTTGATATAGTCGAAGTGCTGTTGGTCGATGAGCGGAGAGATTGCAGTACGCCCAGTGTACCAACCAATCTTCAGGTGCGGGTGATGAGATAAGACGTGTTGTGCTAATCGGTCAACTTCAGCTGGGTCACCATCGCCTCCCATAAATCCCACACATGTTATCGTACCTTTCGTTTCATGAATCAGCGCCGACAGCGTCTCATCGGTCAGGTCCTCTCCCCTATCTGCCCACAAAAACTTACTATGACAACCCGGACAGCGACAGGGACAACCCGACACATTAATGGCAAGCGTCACCTCATCGGGGAACTCCTGAAAAACAACATCTGTATTTATATAATGAAGCATTACTTTCTTACTATCTTATGCTGAAAAGGATTGACTATCAAAGGTCTATCACCACCAAGCCAAACTTCAGGCTCCGCCTCTTGAAGAAATCCTTTCTTAGTTACAAAGATATAAAGAATGTAGCAAACAAAACAGACTTTACATAAGAAAATTAACCGATAAAAGCATATCTTTTATAACTCTTGTAGCGTATTTTCACATTAAGTATTACACCTTATTTCATCCCGCTAGAAATAGGTAGAGGAATAAGTACACAAAGACTAATGATAAAAGCACTTTCAATCTTTATAATAACAACCCACACGATTCGTTATAGAGCCTTAGAATTTGAAGTAATAAGGTAAGTCTCCTCTATAATGTTGCACCACTTTATCCACTTCCAATAATCATTGCCCTGTCCTTTCTATTGAACAGCACGAAAGCCTATTTGTTTAGAGAGTATATCTGTCAGAGATTACAGAAGCCTGCGTCCGTGATAACACCGATATTCTTAATAGAAAAGACGGATAACTGATGATTTATATTGTTTTCCTTTTTCTTTCACCGCATTATTACGATTAAAAAGGGAATTATATGCTATTTGTTATTTGCTTGACAATCCTTTGAAGTACGCTTTCATTGCTAACAAGTATAGTTGCCGTGCCTGCCATTCCGCTGACGAGTTTATACTTGCAATCTGTTACCTTGACCTGTGCCGTGAACACACTGCCAGCTGCTGTTTGTCGGGGTGTATGCGATGTGGCTATTATCTTACCATTGGCTGTTCCGTATGTCTCTGCATCGTAACCATCAAATTCGATGTTTGCTGTCATTCCGCTTGCCATCGTATTCACATACTTATAAGGAATGGCTATTGTGCCTTGATAGGCATTTGTCATCTGCACCTTTGCACTGATGGTTTCGGGATAAGGTATAAAGTATGCACCAATCAGCAGTCCCAATATCACAATGGTGATAATCGTGATACCATAACGGACAATCCTTGACGGTATCTCGCCAATGATATGTCTTACTTTCTCGCTGCGAAGTTCTATCTTGTTGTCTGCCATAATCTTCCTTTCTGCTGTTAGTTGCCTAATTCTAACTGATTCTTTACAAGGTTATAGTATGCACCCCGCTTTGCTGTGAGTGCTTCGTGGTTGCCAATTTCTACCACCTTGCCTTTATCCAATACCACTATCTGGTCAGCATTCTTCACCGTACTTAGGCGGTGCGCTACGATAACCACCGTCTTGCCTTTGTAGAACTCATCCAGATGCTCTACAATCATGCGCTCATTGTTGGCGTCGAGCGAGTTGGTGGCTTCGTCAAGGAAGATATAGTCAGGGTTCTTATATACGGCTCTTGCTATTAGGATGCGCTGTTTCTGTCCTTGGCTTAAGCCAACGCCATCGCGTCCTATCTTGGTATTGTATTTTAAGGGTAGCCCCATTACATAGTCGTGAATACAAGCAATCTCGGCTGCCCTTTGCAATCTATCTTTGTCAATCTCGCTATCATCTACGGCAATGTTCCTTGCAATACCCTCGGAGAATATCACGCCGTCCTGCATCACCACGCCACATTGTCTGCGCCACCACTTTTTATTGAGTGTGTTTACATCTGTTCCACCAATATTAATTTGTCCACCCAGCACAGGATAATAGCCCAGCATGAGTTTGATGAGCGTGGTCTTACCGCTTCCCGATGCGCCCACAATAGCAGTTACCTTACCTTTGGGGATAGTGAGGCTAACATCATCTATGATGATCTTTAGTGCGTGTGGGTCGTATTTGAAGTTTACGTTTTCAAGGTCTATGCCCTTATCCTCTTCTTTCACTGCTGTTTCCAATCCTTGCTTTCCGTTCTCATCGTCCATACGATGGATTTCATTGATACGTTCCAGACTTATCTTTACATCTTGTACGGAGTAGAAGAAACTCATCAACTGCTCAACAGGCGAGTTGAGTTGTCCGATGATGTACTGCACGGCAAGCATCATACCCAGCGTGAGTTGTCCGTGAATGACGGCAGTAGCTGCCACTACGGTAATAACGATATTCTTGAGTTCGTTGATAAAGATGCTACCCGCCTCTTGTGTCTGCTGGAGTTTCAGCGATTTCATCTGCACTCCAAAGAGGTCTGCCTGCACGTCCTCCCATTCCCAGCGTCTGCGCTGCTCGCAGTCTTGGAGCTTTATCTCCTGCATGGAGGTGATAAACTCGTAGGTCTTGTTGTTGTTGATGGCTTGCTGCTCAAAGAGTTCGTAGTCGAGTACCTTTCTGCGCCTGAGGAAGAGTGCAAGCCAACCGCCATAAAGCAAGCTGCCCAACATAAAGATGGTAAAGATGAGCCAATTGTAAGAAAGCAACACGATGCTGAACACTACAAAGGTAAAGAGTGAGAACACGATGCTAAGCGTTTGCTGTGTTAGAAACGTATTCACACGGCTGTGGTCACCCATTCGCTGCATAAGATCGCCCATTAGTTTTGTATCGAAGAACGACATAGGGAGCTTTAAGAGCTTGATAAAGAAGTC
Organism: Prevotella scopos JCM 17725; assembly: GCF_018127785.1. Classification (NCBI taxonomy): domain Bacteria; kingdom Pseudomonadati; phylum Bacteroidota; class Bacteroidia; order Bacteroidales; family Prevotellaceae; genus Prevotella; species Prevotella scopos. The sequence continues at coordinate 142,085 of NZ_CP072389.1, read as the reverse complement.
GCTTACCAATGAGATGTTTATGCGCAGCGAAATATGCAACAGCAGCCAACGACGGATAAAGTCGATGGCAGTACGGCTCACGGTAAGCATCAGTTGTCCTAAGAGTATCAGCCATATAAAACCGATATTCTGGTTTTTGATTCCCACATCCACGATAGATTGTGTGAGGAAAGGCAGAATAAGCTGTAACAAACTGCCCACGAGCAAACCTAAGACAATCTGCCCGAAATATTTTCGGTATTGTTTGATATAGCCAAATAGGAACTTAAATGAGCGTTCCTCTGTTGGCTGTTCATCTGTCTGCTTTTCATAAAAGGCTGGTGTGGGTTCTAAGAACATTGCAATCCCCTTTTCCTCACCGTCCGATTGAGTGCTGATCCAGTGCTTCTTAAACTCCTCAAGGTTGTACTTGATAAGTCCTTTACCTGGGTCAGCAATATAGAATGTCTTTCCATTCTTGACCTTATATAATACCACGAAGTGGTTTTGGTTCCAGTGAAGAATGCAAGGAGAAGTTATGACTTTTATTTTTTGAAAACTTGCTTTACCACAGGTATAAGTAAATCCTAAAGTAGATACAGCCTCCCCTATGCTTAACAAAGATACACCTACAGAGGTAGCATTACATATTTTTGATAAATAATATATAGAAAATTCCTTTCCATAATGTTTGCATATCATTTTAAGGCACGCCACTCCGCATAGCATGGAATCGTGCTGGCGGCATACTACTATTTTTTTTTTCATATTTTAATTTATAATCTTCCTCGTTCATCATTTCCAGACTTACCTCCCTTGTATCGACTTTTAGTCGAGTTGAAGTTATATTGCAGTGTAAAATAAACAGCCCTTGAATCGTATTTCATTTTTTTGTTTGAGAATATGTTGTTAGAATATATGCTCCATGCTTCTTTCTTAGATTTGAATATATCATCTACACCTAGTTTTACAAGTAGTTTTCCAAATTGCTTGTTTACAGAGCATGACACAGATATTTCTGGTGCTATTTTCCTTAACATAATATTACCCGAGGAGTTTCCATCTATATTTAACGTTACGTAATAACTCTTTGGAAGAGTAATGAGATTCTTTAAGGAATAGATGAAAAGAGCTGAATTATATTTTATTTCATTTAAGCGCATATAGGGTAAACGACCCTCGAGGGTTAAACTAGGTCTCCACCATTTGATTTTTGGAGAATATGACAGCGATGCACTTACAAGCTTATAGTCTTCGTTGGTGAAAGAGCTGATGGCTGCTTCGTTAGCACTATTCATGTATTTATAAAAACTTATGGCATCTTTGTAATAGTTATATGATATTGAAAATGATAAGTCCTTGTATCCAAAGCGAAATCCAGCATCATATTTATGAGTAGGCTGTAAGGATGGATTGCCACTTTCGTACGAATAGCGATTACTATAACTTGTGCTTGCACGAAGTTCCTGATAAGAAGGACGCATGATCGTAGACCTAAAGTACAAAGCTATTGAGAGTTTGTCTCTTGTGTATGCCAGCGAGATAGTTGGCATAAGATTGCTATATGATTTACTTTGCATAGCTTGACGCTCATGATTAAGGAAATAATCAAACTTAACATGGTCATATCTTAGTCCCACATTGGTGCTTAGATATTTAGTCCAGTTTCTTTGTGACTCAACAAAAAAAACTAGCGCATGCTGATGCGAGCTATTTTGTGAAGACTGAATGGTCTTAATTAGCGGATTCCCGAAAAGATTAAAGTCCTGTTTGTTATCTGTGTAGGTATATTCATTTCCAAACGTAAGCGAAAAAAGTGTTGATGGATAAGTCCACGACGCACGTTCTGCGAATAATTGTGCTTTTCTATCCGTTACGCTAGAAACAATTAGTTCACCCTCTCTACCATCTTCTTGCGTTGATAAAGTTGTTTTTATATTCGACGATACATACGATAAGTCAATATCTAAGATAGAAGCGTTTCTAAACTCATTTCGTATGTAGGAGTTTATGTAGTGCGTATAACCATGACTATTCTGTTCTAGCGAGGTTTTAAAATTATCTTGTTTATCCTTTGATATAATGATGTTGGTAGTATTTTGCATGAAAGGAACTCCTATCGTTTTCGAAAAATTATACCTTATTCCCGAGGAAAGCTTTCCATCTGGAGACATATAGTTGATTCCAGCAGACGAGATTAGATGTTTAGGTTGGTAAGTCTGATTGCTGACACTTTCTATGTTTGTTAAATTGGGTTGTGTAGGCAGCAAAATGAAGTTCTGCTGATCTTGCTTTTGGTGATCAGTAATATAGTTAACAGATGCAAATAAATCTATATTCTTAACATGATAGTTAAATGTTAAATATCCTGTTTGGGAAAAATCTGTTCTCTGTCTACCTGTCCATTGAGCAAGTCCTGTTAGTCCGTTTTTATTGATAGGTATAGTTGTTATAAAAATAACGGCATTTACATCATTAGAAAATCTACTTCCAGGGTTTGTAATAACTTTTATATATTTAATCTGTGAACTCCGCAGCCCATTAAGTTCATTGTTATCCATTATCTGCCTATTGTTGACGTAGATTATAGGACTTCCCTTTCCAATTACACTAATTTTGTTGCCGTCAACGTGAAGATAGGGTAATTGAGCTAGAATGTCTTTAGCTTCTCCAAGGGCAGCGAAAGGACTGCCCTGTATATTTACCGATAAACCATCGGGGGTGTTCTTAAAGACTGAACGATTTGATTTTACAACAACTTCTTTCAACTTATTCACATTTTCCTCTAAGATAATAGTTCCATTAAAATCTCTTAAGCTAACAAGGGATGTATGATAGCCAATATAGGATACTCTTATAAGTGCTGCTGATTCTGTTTTGATATGCTGGAAACAACCAGTACTATCACTTACACAACCGTTTATATAGGTAGAGTCACCTTTTAATAATGCAATATTGGCATATTCAATAGCATCACCGTATTTATTTACGATTTTTCCTTTAAGAACATCTTGACTTTTGCATGCAAAGTGGAAAGATAGAGTTATTAATATAAATATTAATCGTTTCATAATCTTATATTTTTAAAGTATTACATCCATTTCAACAGACTCTGGACATCGAGGGTCTGGAAATTCTCCTTTGCCGACTCCAAGTGTCTTTGCAATATCAACAAAGCAAACGCGCCTATCTATCGAGGAGCGACATTTTGTATAAACTTTGTAAGTTGAGCAAGGGGAGGCATTGCAAACCATAGCTTGTTGAGGTTTGAAGAGCTTAAGTGCTTTTGATGAATTCCAAATGTTAAAGATTTGACTTTCTTTTATATTGCCTAAACTAAACTCAGGATTATCATAAAGCATCTCGCAAGGAGTACACTGACAATTTGCCAAGATAGCCATCATGAAGCTATTGGCATGACATATTTGGTTGCACTTAACAAAGTCTTCAACTGTAGAGAAATTACGTAATGTATAGCCACATTGATTAATCTTGTTAAGATAAATAGGGAAAGAGGAACCTAAAGAGGTTATATATTTGGAGATAGTTGATAGTTGAATATTATCTGGTTGTATGTATTTATATTTTTCTTTAAACTCAGAATAAAATGCAGGTGTTATTGCCCAACTTTTTATATTGTTAAACTGAATCAGAAAGGCATATAATTCCTTGAAGTTATAGAGATTACCATTTTTGTTGATAATAACACTTCTTACATCAAGTTTTATATCAAGCTCTTGGCACGCTTTGAACATTTCTTTCAGCTTATCCAAATAATTTTTGGGCGATTTTACCATATACCTAAGTGTTTCTAGTGATAATGAATCAATAGAAAATTGTAAATCAGTGATGCCTGTACCTTTTAAGAAAGTAACATCTTCTTTTGTTATTGGAGTCTTAGTAGAAATAAAAGGATGATAACCAAATTGCATAGCCTTTTCAACAATTACACGCCAATGTGGATACGCAAATATATCGCCTCCTGTGATTCCTAAATTTACAACCCCAATATCATGACATTCTCTCATTGTAGAAATTATTTCAGTAAGTGATAATTCCTTTTTAAAATTACGTTTAGCATAACAATATATACAATCTGTAGTACACTTAGTGGTTACCATAAAGGTAATATTGAGAGGAATAGATGGACGCTTTGTGTCGAAATATTGAGAATATTTAAAATCAGCAGAAGTTATATAAAAATTTTCATCAATATTGTTACTAAATACTAGAAGATTTTTGGGTAAAATCACATTACTTCCATTAACAACAATCTTCTTTGCATTTGTATTGGTTATTTTATCCAGAAACAGTTTAAGGCTACTATCCTGTACCCCTAAATTTTTGGCTATTTTCAAAATAGATACTTCTTTATAATTTTTACCGATCTCCGATAAAATATAACCAATAAATGGGGGAATCATCGTAATACCAGGAGTTAAGTTGTCTATTTCTTTGTCTATCTGCTGGTGTCTCTTAATAATATAAGAACAATTCTTCTCATTTCTTACAGCGTATTGAGAATTTAGTCGTAGATATTTCATATGTATAATAGTTAAAGATGGTATGCACACGGTAAAGTGTGCATACTATCATAGAGAAATTAAGTTAAAATGCTACCATCATTGCTGGAATCATCTCGGATTATAACAACGGTCTCTCCAGCACCACCATTTTCACAGACACATGTTCCCATACTTCCGCCTGTTACTTCTTCCATCTCGGCAAGAAGTAAACTTTCAATTTCATTATTTTTCATTTTTTATTATTTATTTTGCCATCTTAAAGCTTCCGGCATTGCTCCTTTTGACAGTTGGGTCTATTTTATAATCTTGTCGACTTGATTATCTTTTTGATGTTGCAAATATATTTATATCTCCAAATTATATCGTTACACTTTTGTGTAATTCTGAATTTGTTGTCTGAAATATTACACAAAAGTGTAATCATGCAGCCTTGCAAAGTTCACCATATCTGGGAAAGAAGCCCATAATACCTCTCTTACTGGAACATACAGGAACAGTCTCCGATGTCAGATATTCGATGGATTTTCCGATTTGACGTGTACCAAATCCCAACACCTTCATTACTTTCAATAGTTTGCAGTCAATCTCTGCTATCATATAGCTGTACTTGTCCTCTACTATCGGTTTTACTGCCAATGCCATTAACCGCTTGAACAATGTCAATGTGGATATTCCCGAATCCTTTGCAACGGCAAAGCGTCCTATATGCCAAAAACTATATTTACTTTCCTGGTGAATAGCATTTAGTGGGTTTATCCCATATATTTTTTCGATAGGAAGAATCTTGTGTTTATCCCAATGAAAACTCCTGATGCAGCCAATAATTTTCCCAAAGGCATCCCTTGCAATATAGATATGAGATTTGTTATCATACAGATATTCCTCTTCTTCAAGCACTGATTTGATATCTTCATTTACTTCTTTCTCTGTAAATGAAGATAAGTGATGAGAGTAATTTTCCTTGACCACAAACTGTGCTATTTCCAACAGACTCGTTTTGTCTGCCATGAAGATGGCGTAGTCCTTAAATGTTGCAATCTGTTTTTCCATAATGCTTTTTGTTTCTTGATTTATATGGCAAAAATACTTCTTATGCAAATATCACCTATTACACTTTTGTGTAAATCTGCATTTCTCTCTTTGTTTTTTACACTTTTGTGTAATCTTTTTGCGGTATTCCACATTAAAAATGTACTTTTGTAGTGAAATATATCAGAGAACCTTAGCACGTTTAGCATATATGACAGACATAAAAGATTTCTTTATAGCATCGAACACCGTGCGTAATGCACCAGATTACGATTCAAATGTATTGTCAACATTGATTCATACAGTAGAGTCCTTTGCACGTGTAACCTATCAGAGCATTTATTTGATAGACTATTATAAGCAGGAGTTTCTTTATGTATCAGATAATCCTTTGTTTCTTTGTGGTCATACAGCAAAGGAGGTGAAGGAATTGGGGTATAGTTTTTATTTGAAATATGTACCAGAGGAAGAACTAAAAATGCTTGTTGAGCTGAATAAAAGTGGGTTTAAGTTCTTTGATACTTTCGACAATGTTGATAAATACCAATGTTCCATGTCATATCATTTTCACCTGAAGAGTGGAACAAAAAGTAAGTTGATTAATCACCAGCTTACTCCCATTCTATTGACAGATGAAGGCAAGATATGGATTGGTATGTGTGTCGTATCACTATCTTCACATAAAACAGTGGGACATGTAGAGTTTCACAAAAAGGGTAATCTTAACTATTGGAAATATTCTTTCGAAGGACATCGGTGGAAAGAATGTGATGGAATATCACTCAAAGAAGAAGAACTTGAAGTGCTACGGTTGTCAGCAGCAGGGCTTACCATGACGGAAATTGCGAACAGAATGTGCCGCTCGTTAGATTCTATCAAAACCTATAAACGCCACGCCTTTGACAAATTAGGCGTGACGAATATCACCGAAGCTATTTCAAGAGCTACCTTAAACAAACTCTTCTGAAAAAATAACTTACGGCAAAAGCGAAGAGAGATAGAATTTAGGAAAATAGTTCACAGGTTTTCCTGTAGCAAGATTGTACATTGCCGTTGTACACAAGCCTGCTGCAATCCATGATGCTATGGACAGTTGCGGAGGTGGGAGCATTTCGCTTTCCTTTTTATATTGGGTTACAATTTTGTCTAACCACTCTTTAGGTTGATTCCAAAAAGCCCCGTGTCCGGTAACATACTCAGCTACCTTTAATTCAAATCCCTTTGGCTCTTCAGTCAGTTCAGATAAAGAATGCCCCAATGGGTCTACAACCGTAACAAAGCCAGCCCAACCAAAGTTGTATGGGTGTAGTACTGGGATTTTTCTTTCCTTGCAAATCCTATCAAAGACAAAAGGCGTATCGTCCTTAAAGTCCAATGCATTGATAGCCACACCATGCCCATTCAGCATCTCTTCGATGTTATCAGGAGTCAAGAACTCTGTATGGTAATCTATCTGCGCATCAGGATTGATACTTTGCAAACGCTCTGCCAAACATTCCGCCTTGTATCTGCCAATATCTTGCTCCGTATAGTTCTGCCTATTAAGGTTGCTTTCCTCCACCTTGTCGCCATCAACGATGGTGATATGTTCGAAACCAAATCTTAAAGCGCATTCTGAGATAATACTGCCAATACCTGCACCACCAAGGAATATCTTATAATCCTTGATGACGCTTTGTTCTCTTTCGCTCACATAGAGCCTGTTTCTGCTGTATCTTTCTTCCATAACGAAATAGTTATTTTAGGCAAAAGTAGATGTAATAAAGCATATATACTCTACACAAAAGTGTAATAATTGCTCGCCTTGCTGATTATTTTAGATTTTATAACACTTCTGTTTGCGACAGTAACTATTCAACGATAATAAGCGTTGAATATCAAGAGCTTATAAACGTAACATTGTGGCAAAAAGGCTCGAAATGACATTCTTTACCAGAATTTGTATATATCTATTTATGTAACTTATTGATAATCAATAATGACGGCTCTATAACGAATCGTGTGGGTAATTCGTTATAGAGCCTAAAAATATTGTCAAAAAACTAAACATAACTTCAGATAGACCTTAGTTTTAATACGCTTAACGCACATTAAATCACTACCCTTCCATATACAGCAATGGTGTTAACCCTTCGCACATGTTGTGCATACCATCCGCACCAAATGTGCTAAGCATCCGCACCACATGTGCTAAGCACCCGCACCAAACCGGTGGAATATCAACACACAACCCACACGATTTGTTATAGAGGCATTAATTTATCATTCTGTACGTCCAATATTACTTATTGGGTTCTAAAAACAATGGGAAACATTAGCATCAGTGAATAACGTTGTTTAGAACGAATTTTTGATTTCAATATAGTTCTTAAACAACCAGGAGTGCCCCTCTGAGAGCAGTTTAGCCGCTTCAGCACAAAGGAAAAGTCCCACAATCACCGAGAGGATAAATACAAAGCTGAAACCAAAGAATATCCACAGGTCGCCATCAGTATATTTCTCTTGAAAACGACGAAGACGTGAAGAGGATTTTGTAACAAACTCACTGGTCGTTTCGGTTGCATTCATCAGTTTCTCACCAGCCTGCTTTGAGACATGCAAGGCACGCTGGGATGCCTCAACCAACTTATGTCTCATCTCAGCAAGTTTCTCTTTTGAAGGCGAGTTAATGAGCTGAGTTGAAACGGTAGGAAGCTGCTTGGCTTTCTTTACCTCAATAGGGGACGCATCAGCCAAAGGAATAACAGAACGAGCGTGGGTACGAAAAGACTTTGGCGCATCAAACCTGCAGTTCAACACATCACCACAATAAGGACAACGATATTTCATTGTACCATAACTTTCAGTCTCAGCCACAAAATCGTGACCGCAGTTATTGCATTTGACAGTATATCTCATGATGGGAGCAAAATTATAAAAAAATGTTGAAATAAAGCAGAAAGGTTTGTTAATTCAGAATTCATCATTAAAAAATTATCCTAACTACTCCACAGCCGTGAAGGCTTTAAACCCAAGATTGTGGTTTAATCAGGTGCAGATGTCGTTCATACGTGGCAATGTCGTTGCTGTAGAAGGTAAGGAGCGTGCATAGCGTGTACAGCGGTCAGTTTCTTAAATCGGCTCAGTAAATTAAGCCCATTTGGGTAATTGGAAGTTTTTTTGTACTTTTGTACATTGAATGATAGCCAATTCTGCTTACCTTATATATAAATAAGGAGGAGCAGGCAGGGTAATAAGAAGCTATCATACGTAGTAATGTAGAAATTACATACAACAAAACTATGGCAAAATTAACAGTAAACAATTACGATGAGCTTGCTGCCCGATTGGGTGAGAAGCTTGGTGAGAGCGAGTGGTTACTCGTTGATCAGGAGAGAATTAACCTCTTTGCTGATGCAACGCTTGACCATCAGTGGATTCATGTTGACACAGAGCGTGCAGCTGTAGAGAGCCAATTCAAGAGTACAATTGCTCATGGCTATCTAACACTTTCATTGCTCCCACACATGTGGCAGGAGATTATGGAGGTGAATAACCTTAAGATGATGGTCAACTATGGTATGGATAAGATGCGCTTTGGCCGTCCAGTCCTCGTGAACTCACGTGTCCGTCTTGTTGCCACACTCAATAGCATTGAGAATCTTCGTGGTGTCTGCAAGGCTGGTATTAAGTTCCAGATTGAGATTGAAGGCGAGCGTAAGCCAGCACTTGAGGGTATTGCTACCTTCCTTTATTACTTTGAATAAGTAAGGCAAGAACTTTTAAATAACCCACAAGCGGTCATAAACATTTTGTATTGTTTATGGCCGCTTGTCATTGATTTATGTCATTAAAGCATTGTTCTGACTGCTCAAATTATGTTAAATGCCTACTTACATCAACCACGATAAATATAAATTGTTGTACCTTTGCAGAGCGAATAGATTATTTCAGGTAACAAATGATTGTAAACCACTTCATTATTGAGAAGTTATAAAAATATTAAGGATTAAAAGTATGATATACGACCAACTCAAATTGCAGAATCAACTCTGCTTCAAATTGTACACATCAAGCCGCCTTATCACCCAGACATATTATCCGTTCCTTGAGAACTTGGGCATCACTTATCCACAGTACCTTGTATTAATGGTTCTTTGGGAAGAAGACAACCAGAAAGTGATGGAACTTGCTCACCGCCTTTATCTTGACTCAAACACCATGACACCTCTCATTCAACGTATGGCACAGCTTGGCTTGGTCAATCGTGTTAAAGGTGAGATTGACGGAAGAGAGACTTACGTATCTCTTACGAAACATGGAAAAGAACTTCAGGAGGAAGCTAAGTGCATCCCTTCATGTATGGTTGACAGACTGTTTGAGAACGAGGAAGAATTTGAACGCTTCAAAGCTATTTCCGTAGAGCTTGACAACCTGATTTCACATGTCGCAGGACAACGTGCGAAAGAGAAGGAAGCTACGATAACAAAGATGCGTGAGGAGAAAGCTGCAAAGAAAGCTAAAAAAGTAAGAAAGTAAAAAGAGAAAGAGAGAAATCAATGACCTAAAGGTTTAGACACTTTCTCATAAACGAAATAAGAAAACCCACCCCAGCCTCTACGGAGTAGAGAGGTTGGAGGTGGGCTTTTTGTATTTCATTTCATTGCACCTTTGAATATTCATCTGACTTATCCGATGCATTCTGTACATTCTCATATCTGTTCTTTGAACCTTGTTACCTCTGCAACTTTCAAACTTGCGCACACACTGACTTGTTTTTTCATTCTTTTCTTGCTCATTCTCTTTATTTTTCATACTTTTGTAACGTGTCATAGTGGGGTTGCATCAAAACACGAGATGTAACGAATTGACACGGAATAAACGAAAGAATAAAATGAAAAAGATACTACTCTTACTTACTACCCTTCTCTTTACAATGGGAATGCAGGCCCAAAAGGATATTGTTTCAATCGCAGATGCCATAAAGGTTTTTCAAGGAAAGACGTTGCAGGTTGGCAAACAAGTACTTGAGAAGCAAGGCTATAGCTATAAAGGGGTTTCATCTGACGAGTTTGGGAAGGATTACAACTGGGTAAAGAATATGAACCTAACAAGTGACTTCCTCCCTACAACGATGAAACGTGGTAACTCTAGTATGGTGCAGTTAGCACAAAACGGCAAGACAGTCTATGTATATGTCTTTAATCGCACAGCCTTTGCAGGCTTGCAAGCACAGGTAAAGACATTAGGTTATGACATGGGAAAGGCGGTGAAAGGTGATAATAGTACGCTGATTTGTACGAAGGACAACCAGCCAACCATCAGTTTTCTAACCCTCCAACAGCCACTACCCTATTGTGTACAAATTACCGAATAAGGGAAGAGAGCTACTGAAAGAAACGAAAGATGATGAAGAAGAAACGAACTTATAAGATACCCGTATCCATCTGTGCCATCGTGTTATTTGTGGGTACAATCCTACTTGCTATTCTCATGGAGACGCGCGAGATGGCTCCTCCACGTAAATATGAGGTTGATATGTCGGGAGAAGTGATTGGTATTGATAACGGTCCAAAGATTCCTGTATTGACAAAGGAAGAAGAGAAGAAGGAAGAAGTAAAAGAGGAAAAGAAAACAGACAAGCCAAAGAAAGAGACTTCTGAACAAACGGAGACAACAGAACCAGAGGAACCAGTCATTGTGCCTAACGTTCCAGAAGGTCAGACAGAACCTGTTGTAAAGGCTCCTGTCCCTGAGATTAAGAAGCCAACAATCGATAAGATTGAGAACTAATTAGCAGTCCTCCTTCCTCCACACATCAGTGGTGTCTCTGTTCCTGCCATGGTTTTACGGACAAACCTCCTTCCCTCTGTCTTCGTGTGTCATTCCTTCAACACCCATCACCCAACACTTAAAACCTTCCATGATGCGAATGCGCCAAGACTAATCAATTAAAGAAATTCCCTACTTTCTTTATACTGAATCAAAAAGAAAAACCATCTCACTCCTCAATTCAGAGTTGTGAAATGGTCTTTTTTTTAATCTTCTTATGCAATAAAACTCATGGCGAGAGTGTTACCAAGTGGTGGCAACATTAGAACAATTCCCTATTAGTAAGGACGTTATCAACGCAAAAGAGATGGGAAAAGAGTAAAATGCTTTACGTTCTACCATCTAATTTGTGTTATTCTACCATTCTTTATCGTGGCAGAGATAACATAGCTACGCTTTGATTTTCCGCCCTTACGCTCAATGTCAAGTGTTGCAGGAATCTTCACACGAACCTCGGCACCAGCCTCATTGCTCGTCTTACTTACTTCAGCTGGTGGACCAAGGTGCCAATTGAGTTTCTTAACATCAGCCTGATAAAGTTTATCCGTCATATAACGGCGTATATCTTTAGCTGTTGAGCCACCTGCTCCAAGGAAGTTTACTGAGGGTGCTACAGCCCCAGCAATCTTATCGCTACTCTTGCTATTAATACCTTGTAAGAGTTGGCGTACAGCAGCAACAGCCTTTGAGCGCTCACCTTCAGACACCTTTAGCTCCACGGCTTCAGGCTTTTCAGCTTTTTCAGTCTCAGCGGTAGCGGTAGTGCCCATCAGACTTTTCAATTTCTCATCTGCTTCCTTGCTATGACTGCCATTGGGATGTTGTGCCTTATAACCAAGGAAAGCATTCTCGTTGTTCTTGGCAACAGCTTGTGCCCAATCCATCTCATCAATCTTAGCCTCAAACTCGCTACGATACTTGGAATCAGGATACTTCGAGATAAACTGCTGTAACACTTCCTTTGAGTTGCTCGTCAGGGCTACAGACAAGTCGTTATTTGCTTGTTGCATACTCTCAGAGGTAGTTGACAACTCCTTCAAACGGATAGAAATACTATCACGATGTGCCTTTGGCGCTGTAGGATTCTCCTTGAGATAATTATTGAGAACGGTAGGTTCGCTACTACTCATTGCTTGTGCAAAAGCCTCTTGCTCACTATTAGTCTTACTGATGCCCACTCCTTGGTTATAAAGGAAGAGCAATACGGCAGCTGTAATTGCTGCGATGAGTAAAGAAACAGCTAATGACAAATGGTTGTTTTTATCAGGCGTGTTATTCTCTTCTTTCTCATTTTCCTCAGCAATGGCTTCGGCATGAGCTATCACCCCTTCATCCGCACTATCATCCATAATGAAGTCAGCATCTACCACATTGTCACTGAGGGTTGGATTATGAAAAGCATCTTGTGTCTTAGCATTATTATCATCCGCTGTGTTCTCTTTCGCTTCCTCAACAGCGTTGACAACCTTATCATTCTTAGTAGTCTGCTCTGTATCAGTTGACACGAAGACAACAGGCTCCTGAACGCTGTTATCGCTTGTAGAGACGAATGATGCGTGTTCAGCAGTAGTATCGGAAGACTCAACATGTCGTTCCGTATGATGACAATTCGGACATGAAGACTCCTCCTTGAGGTATAACTCACCACAATTAGAGCATTTGATGACATGTCCGGCAATCTCTACACCGCAACTTGGGCATACGGGAGCCTTATCGCTCACTTGATGACCACATTCAGGGCATTTGATAATCATTTATCTAACGTAAGATTATAGTAGTGGGATAATTTTCTATTTTTGTCTCTTTGTTTTGCAGCTATCGCCTTCGTCGGTAACGCAGTTCACGCATACTATGCTTACCCATCAGTCGGGATTTATCAACATATCCGTTCACGCCGTTGATACGTCCCTTTCCAGTGTATTGCCAAGCAAAAATGTCTCTTCCATCATTCAGTTCAGGTTCACGCCCATTATACTGTGCAATGAAGAGTTTATAGCCATCTAACGCACCACTGAGGTAACGATTATAGAAGTTTGTGTAGGTGTAAACCAATGGTCTGACACCATATTCCTTCGTCATCAGGACAAGGAACCTTTGCAAACTATCGCGTAACGCCTCTGTACTAAGTCCACCAGTTGTCTCAACATCAACCATTGGGATGAGGTCTTGATCTTGTGGACGACACTGCATTCTGAAATTACGCAACTGCTCATCTTGTGGCACCGCAGGACGATAGAAGTGGTAAGACCCCACATTCATACCATAACGTTGTGCCGCTTCAATATTATCGAGATAGCGCTGGTCAATGCGTGAACCACCTTCAGTAGCTTTCAAGTAAACGTAATTAAGCTTGTGATTGCTGTTCTCAGCCACTGTTTCCCACCACACATCACCTTGGTAATGACTCATATCGAGCCCATGGACATGGCTACAGGTGTCTTCGCATTGAATAGTATATTGTGCCTTAAGTCCTGCAAAAGAGAATATGCAGACTATGAGCAGTATTATCTTTTTTAACTTCATAAGTGCAAAGATAACATTTTAAGTTGAGATAGCCGTCTGAACAATATATAATTATGTGGATTTTAGTATTTCTTAATTCATACGTCTTTGGGTATTGGGTGCAGAGTGATGGGGGATGATGTTTACCTCTGCATCTTCCTTCCCCTGTGTGACACATTTTATCGGAGGACTTACTTCTTCATTCAATATATCGGATGAATCAGAAATTATCATGGCATTGACGTGTCATCCTAACAAACTGCTATACTGTTAGTTACATATAAAAAAGTGCGGAGGCTTAACACCATTGGTGCTGAGCATCCGCACATTATAGAAAAAGGCTTTCTATTAAACCTCGGCAGCTTTGCAATACTGGTCGTAAAGCCACTTCTTTTGTTCAGCTATTGTGAGGTGGCTGTTATCAAGTTCGATGGCATCATCAGCTTTACGCAGGGGTGACGTCTCACGATGTGAATCGAGATAATCACGTTCCTGCACATTCTTAAGGATGTCAGCATAATCGGCTTCCATACCTTTCGCCTTCAATTCGTCATAACGACGCTGCGCACGTACCTCAGCTGATGCTGTAACGAATATCTTCAACTCAGCATTTGGAAAGACAACGGTGCCTATGTCTCGCCCGTCCATCACAATCCCTTTCTCTACTCCCATACGCTGCTGCTGTTCAACAAGGGCTTTACGCACAAAGGCAAGGGTGGCAATAGGGCTCACGTGTGATGACACTTCCATCATACGGATTTCGTTCTCCACATTCTCACCATTGAGATAGGTGTCAGGCCTACCAGTTTCCTTATTGATTTGAAAACTGATGTTGATGTTCTCCATCTGCTCTTGCAACTCTTTCTCACGAATTGTTCCATCCGCATTGAAGAGTTTATGGCGTAGCGCATAGAGCGTCACCGAACGATACATTGCACCTGTATCTACATAAATATAGCCAATCTCCTTGGCAAGGTCTTTTGCCATCGTACTCTTCCCACATGATGAAAAGCCGTCAATGGCGATGGTTATTTTCTTCATATACTTTGTTAATTCATAATTCACAATTCATAATTCACAATTATGATTACCATTGTTTGATCTGTTTATTGCTACACACAGCTTGTCAATTCATTATCACCCATCATTCAACACCAAACACCCTACGTACATTCTCATTCGTTTGGCGGGCAACCTCGGCTTCATCGACACCATAACTTGCGGCAAGGGTGCGCATAACTTCAACGATGAAGGCACTCTCATTGCGTTTGCCACGATGCGGAACAGGAGCCATATAAGGGCTATCGGTTTCAAGGACGATGCGGTTGAGTGGTACTGCTGCAGGTAAGTCCTCACGCAGATGGCTACTCTTAAAGGTTGATACGCCACCTATGCCAAGCATGAAACGATCGAAACAGAGGAAGGCCTCTGCCTCTTTCTGATTGCCAGTAAAACAATGGAAGACGCCACCGGGCAAGTCCTCCGCATACGGGCGCATGATATGCAACATCTCGTTCTGTGCCTTACGACAATGTATCATCAACGGCAGACGTGTCTCAACACTCCATTTCACAGCCTCCTCAAAGGCGGCAAGCTGCTGCTTCTCGTACTCACGTGTCCAATAAAAATCGAGTCCTACCTCACCAATGGCAATGACTGTCTCACCAGGCAGTGCTGTGCCTTCAGCCTTCTCACGGACAGATTGTAAGATTCGTTCGTGCATAACATCCAAAACTTCACGCCAGTCATCACACACCTCCTCTGGCTGCAGTCCAATCATCGGATAGCAGATATCAGGATACTGCCGGCAAACAGCCAAGACAGTATCTATAGATTTCTGGTCGATAGCTGGAAGGAATATCTTTCCTACTCCTGCTTCACGAGCACGACTGATAACCTCGGGGAGGTCGTCAGCAAAATCTTCTACATCTAAATGAGCGTGGGTGTCTATTATCATTGGGTGATGGGTGATGGGTGATGGGTGTTGATGTTATGTAGGGGTGTTAAATGTTGGGTGTTGGGTATTGATGTTATGTAGGGGTATTGGGTGATAGGTGTTGAATATTGGGTGTTGACGTTTTGTTGGATGATAAGTCTTGATGAGTAATATTTCTCAGTAATCAATGCACCTATTATACTTTATCCTAACCTTATCCTATTTGCCTCCCTCCCCTTTCGGGGAGGGTCGGGGTGGGGCGGGGTGGGGCTTTTTACCTTTTCCTATGCATCATCTTCTGTGCATAAGCTAACAGTTCTACCTTACGTTCATCAGGCAAGTTCACTGCGGAGAGGTATTTGTTAGCCTCATCAAAATAATAGTTGATGCGCTCAATCGCCATCTTATCAACACCTATATTATTATAAAGATTGGTGACAGCAGCTACTTTCTCTTCATGATTAAAGTTTTCGCAGTTAAACCACTTCTCTAACTCTTTACGCTGACGGGCATTTGCCTTGTTGAAAGCATTGATGAGCATGTAAGTCTTCTTGTTGCAGACAATATCACCACCTATCTTCTTACCAAACACCTTTGGGTCGCCATAAACGTCAAGGTAATCGTCTTGTAACTGGAAAGCCAGACCAATCTGTTCTCCAAACTTATAGAGATTCTCTACATCTTCAGCTGGTGCATCAGCAAGGATGGCACCAATCTTCATCGCACAAGCCAAGAGAACACTCGTCTTCAAGCGAATCATCTCGATGTACTCTTCCTCCTTTACATCATTGCGATGCTCAAACTCCATGTCGTATTGCTGTCCTTCACCAATCTCAAGTGCCGTAACAGTAAAGAGGCGAAGCACTTCACGGAGGTGTTTGCTGTCGCATTGTTCCATTCGCTCAAAAGCCAATACAAGCATTGAGTCGCCGGAGAGGATAGCGGTATTCGCATCCCAACGCACGTGGACGGTCTGCTGTCCACGTCGAAGTGGTGCATCATCCATCAAGTCATCATGCAGAAGTGTATAGTTATGATAAGTCTCAAGGGCACAAGCCGGTGAGAGAATCGTCTCGGGATCGTCCTTAAAAAGATTATAAGAGAGGAGCATCAGCGTAGGACGTATGCGTTTTCCTCCCAAGGAGAGGACGTATTTTATAGGGTCATACAAACTCTGTGGCTTACGTTCGTAAGTGAGATTGTCTATATACGTATTGATTTTATTCAGAATGTCATCAGCAGTGTACATACAGAGTTGAAGTTAAAAGTTATTTTATTATCATCATTAAAGTAGGCCCTAGTCTCTCAACCGCATCAAGAGAGTTGGAAGACAACAGGGATTTCAATCATTGACCGGCATGGTTTATTCTTCTCTATGCCGGGCTTCCACTTACCCATTGTCTTGAGAACGCGCAATGCTTCGTCGTTAAGAACGGGTACGTTACCGCTTTTTACTCTAACATCATTAACCGTACCATCCACGTTAATGATAAAAGTAATATTCACTATGCCCTGCTGATTGTTCGCTTTTGCAGCAGCAGGATATTGCAAGGTCTTTGTGAGCCATTTCATAAACTCCACCCATCCACCAGGTGGTGTTGGCGTTTGGGAGAGGATGCGTTTGCTGACCTTATCGTCATAACGTTCAACAACCTGATCGGAGTTGTCATCGGTCATCTTCTCCATCTCCTTCTTTGCTTCCTCCTTAATCTTCGGAGGTTCAGGTGTCGTGGTCACCATCGGTATAACGATAGGCTCATCACTCACCTGTGGGGCACCCGTTTTCTTATCATTCGAGTTCATACTACCCGCATCGTGAGGTGTAACCTTATTCGGCACATCACGCCGTTTGAGATTGAGCAAGTCCTCCATCGTGGGCTTCTTGTCTTCCTGTGTCTTGGCAAGGTCCTGCTGATCGATGGCTGGTAGCATATCCATATCGTGAAGCGTGACATTCTTAATGGTCTTGGAATTAGCCGAATCATCGTCGCTCCCCGAGGCATTATATTCCATGGCAACAAAGAAGAAAGACAAGGCTACGATGATTCCCAATAGGAAACCAACCCACCGCTTATTCTCTAAATCTGCTCTATTTGACTTCTTTATTTCCAAGATAAGATATACTAAACACCTATTTCTGCCGTTATAGAAACCATAATGGGCACAGGATGCTACATTATAAGTTGCATCGACAAAAGTAATAAGATATTCGGAAAAAGATGTAACTTTGCCGAGAAATTAATTTAGATTAAATGAAAAAAATCGTTTTCACCCTCCTCTTAACCCTTTTTGCAGCTGTAATGCGGGCACAGGAGAGTCAAACTGAATACAACTTTTTGCGCCTGCCTGTGAGTGCGCACGCCGCTGCTTTGGGCGGAGAGAATATAACCATTATTGAGGACGACCCTTCACTGATGTTCTCCAACCCTGCACTGGCTTCATCGGTGAGCGATAAAACGGTCGGACTGAGCTATATGAATTATATGCATGGAGCCAATTATATGGGTGCTTCATATACCAAAGCCTTGGGCGAAAAAGCTACGCTGGCGGGTGGTGTGCAATATATGAACTATGGAAAGATGAAGGAAGTTGATGCCAATAACGTGCAAACGGGTACTTTCTCTGCTAATGAAATCGCTATTGAAGGTATCTTTGCCTACGAATTAGCACGTAACTTGATGGGTGGTATCACAGCTAAATTTATCACTTCCTATATTGGGAATTACAACTCAATGGCTGTTGGCGTAGATCTCGGTCTGAACTGGTATGAACCTGAGAGACAATGGTCGGTATCATTGGTTGCCAAGAACCTCGGTGGTCAGATTAAGGCTTACGAAGAGGATTATGGTAAGATGCCAATTGATGTACAGGTGGGTGTGAGCAAGACCTTCACTGCTCTGCCTGTGAGATTGTCGGCAACGCTTGTCGATCTCACGCATTACGACTATCGTTTCATTAATCACCTGAATCTGGGTGCAGACATCTTACTCTCTGAAAGTATCTGGGTTGGTGGTGGTTATAACTTCCGCCGGTCGGACGAGATGACAGTTGGCAAGAGTGACTATGCCAGTGCGCATGGAGCTGGCTTCAGTGTTGGAGCAGGTATCAACCTCGAACAGTTCAAACTCAACCTTGCCTATAGTAAGTATCATGCTGCTAGCAATTCGATTATAGTCAACCTTGCTTATACTTTCTAAGACAGGAAGGTATGCAAAGAACTACGAATTGCACGAATATTACATGCTGATTACAACTGGTTTATAAGAGAATGTTTCGGCTCTATAACGAATCGTGTGGGTAATTCGTCATAGAGCCTAAGATATTGTCAAAAAAATATAGCCTCTATCTAAACACAACTCCAGATTGATCTTAATTTTAATACGCTTAACGCACATTAAATCCCTACCCTTTCATATACAGCAATGGTGTTAACCCTTCGCACATGTTGTGCATACCATCCGCACCAAATGTGCTAAGCATCCGCACCACACGTGCTAAGCACCCGCACCAAACCGATGGAATATCAACACACAACCCACACGATTCGTTATAGAGCCAATGTTTTATAAAACTATATTCACTTAGAACTTGTCAAAGTAAAGTCTTACACTTCCATCATTCAATACCATCTTTCGTCTGTCTAACTCTTCGATTCGGAAGACAGGCGTAAGACTTTTAATACCATAAAGCGCCAATGTTGACTCATAAGCAGATAGTGGGCGGTCGCCATTCTCACGATCAAACTGATAAGGAGATGTCAACGTCAGCTGGTCATTGTCAATCCGGAAGCGATAGAGATAACTATTGTGGTTACCTGTCTTATCCTCCATCTGCAAGAGCTTTGCTTGGAAAGACCAGAAGATAACTTGCTCACTCAAGTCTTCACTCGCAACGCCTGTCGTAGATTCAATCTTCACGAGGTGCCACATTCCCTCCATTCTGTCGGCATCGTTATCCGTCTCCAACGAACAAGAGGAGAGGAGGAGTGCCAACAATGGCAAAACGATGGATAATATCTTTATTCTTTTCATTTCAATTTGTGTCTATATTCATATCCATAGGGTTATTGCTTTCCCAATAACCCTCGTTTTGTAATTGTCAGTTGCATACCATAGTTATTGCCACGAAGGATTGAACCAAAGTCGGCTCCTATACCCATTCGCACATCAACACCACGCATCCACTCGGGGAGTCGTTCCCCATGAAGCGTATAAGTAGCCTCACCCATCAGACTCACATTATGTCGTTTCTTCGTATAGGGTTTTTCGTAAGTTCCCAAGCCTTCTTGCCATGTACCCAGAAAACGCCACTTAAGGTACTCTGCAGGTCGACCGCCTAAACCTATGTGAAACGCAACAAAACGATTATCATCAAAGTAGATATTGCCATCATCATTGTAGATAGGTGAACGATAAAGCGGATTACCCATTGCTTGTCCCCAATGCTGATAGCCTGGGAAGATGTAATGGTTATAATAGTTATCCTTTCCTCCGATATGATCGGCTATGGTCATCGTGTGATCATGGTATATCGGACCACTCTGATACTTTGAATAAAGATATTCAATGACAAGAGTGTTCAACCAATTGTCAGGCTTATAACGATATTCAAAACCTAAGAGCCAGTCCTTGAAGTCATAAACCAGATAGCGACGTTGCTTCTTCTCTTGCCACTCATTGCCCTCACCATAACCATCATAGTCGAGCTGAAACATAGCTGAATGGTCCTCAAAGAACTTGTCGGCATAGAGTGAAAAGCTGTTCCAGTCGCCCTCATAGTTGAGACGCATCACCCAGCTGCCCAGTTGGTCGCCCTGTACGTTCTGATAGGTTGTCTCACCTTTGTCAGCACCTCCAGGGACAAAGGCATTCCAAAAATCGCGTATTCCCTTTCCATTTTCAGAAACATTCATACCTCCATGTCCGTCAGGGAGATAGGAAGTGCCACCGAAGAGGCTGACCATCTCCAACCCCATCTCTAACGACCACGGACAAAACACTTCTTCATTGCCAATCTTCAGATAGCCCGCCTTCGAATGATAGAGTCCATGATCCGTAAACTTCGATTGCTTGGCAGTGAAGTCATGTTGCCAATTTTGGTCAGTCATCATTCCATAAGCGATATGACCTTTCAGATGTAACCAGCCATTCGCAAAAGGCAATGTCCAATAGTCTGGTAGTGCCAAACGAACCTGAGGGATGGGACGGGCGTTGATACCCAATGTCTGTGAACCCGAACTGAGTTCGTTGTCCTTCAACTGCATAGGTTCTTCCTTCGCTCCGACTGTCAGTGTTCCGTGTAACCATCGCCCCTCAACGTAAGCCTGCTGAATGATGGCTTTACTGGTATAATTGATAGGAGCGACAACGTCTAACCCATAGCCTAAGCCAAATTTCCTCCCTTCATCTGTCGCTAGTGGGCGTTCTATGCCCCCACGCAGATAGCCGTTCGCTGTCTCCAACGAACTAAGTCCATACTTATTAGCATTCAGCCATAGTGGGGTTCTACCTTTTGAAAGGCTCCCCTGCATCTCCACCTTATATTCTAAGCCTTTTAATGGCTGCAACCGTGACGTGTCACGTCGCACCGGCTCTTGATATTGGGCTTGTATTGTCAATGTAGTCAACAAGACTAATAAGGTTGAAAATAACTTCTTCATCATCATAAAGTTAATACTCGCTACAAAGATAATAAAAAAAGAAGAATAACACTTTCTTTTCCGTTGAACAATAAGCTGTTTGCTATAAAATCGTACGTTCATTACACATTTTATATCTATAAGCATATAAAAACCTTAAATCCAAGTGTTTTTATATCCGAAATGATATCGTTTGAGAGAAAAAACACCCTACTAAAAGTAGCCTTTTATGAGGTTTAGGGTTTTCCCCCTCCCATATAGGGGAAATCCTTTTCACATATCTTTTTTTCTTTGTTCCTTTGCAACATGAAAGTTAAGGAAAGCTATTAGAAGCTCCTCCCCGACTTAAATAAAGAACTAATAAAGGTAACGATTATGAGAAAGATAGTACTAACCCTAATCGTATCGCTCATGCTACTCTGCACATCAGCAAACGCAATGAGTTATGAGCAAGCTCGAGTACAAGCACTCTTTCTAACGGATAAGATGGCTTACGAGCTGAATCTGACTGAAGCACAATACGAAGCAGCATACGAGATTAATTTGGATTACCTCATGAGTGTCAACACAATAGATGACCTCTACGGAACATACTGGGCACATCGAAATGCAGATTTGAGCTATATACTCTATGATTGGCAGTATCGTGCATATGTTGAGGCTGCATATTTCTACCGCCCATTGAGATGGGACGCAGGCTATTGGAGATTTGGCGTTTACGCCCGCTACCCACGCCGCGACTACTACTACTTTGGACGACCAACCTTCTATAACGTTTACAATGGCGCTCATAGTTGGCGAATGAATGGCGGAAGAAGTTGGTACAATGGTAGAGAACTCTTCTACGGAAGAGAGTATAACAACCGATATGGCATGAGAGATAGTTACTTACGTGGCGACTATAACAGGGGAGGAAGCTATTATTACAATAATGGTCCAATCTACCAAAACGACCACTATCGCAGCTTTGGCAATCAACAGCGCAGAAACTTCGATGGACCACGTACTAACCAATACTACGCACCACGAGAGAGTTCTACTCGAACAACAGTTACACAACCAAATTATGGGAATAGCTTTGGTGGTAGTAGAAGCTACGGAGGTGCAACAAGAAGCTATGAGCCAAGTCCCTCATTCGGCGCACCAAGCAATAGCTTTGGTGGTGGCGCAACATTTGGAGGTAGTCGCTCAGGCGGCAGTAACAACTCAAATGGTGGTAGCGCCTTCGGTGGACATAGATAACGACATTGATGCAATAAAGACATTGATTTAATTGGTTTAAATACTAAGCACTAAGGTTTAAAATATTAAAGGGTTAAAAGATAAAAGATAAAAGGCTATTAGATGAATTAAGGTAACAAAGATTGTTTCGCAGTAGCAAACCGATGCGTAAATCTGCATTCAGACCAAATTAGAGATGTAACAAAAAAAGAGAGTTATTTAAATGAAGGAGAGGAGTTTCACGTGAGTGAAGCTCCTCTTTGTTTTTGGTATTAGACTAATAGGGCTTATAGCTCAAGCATCCTCACCTCCGCATTGCTCATCGGCTTTAGTTCGTTCATAGCCTTATGATAATAAACGCTTTGAATGGCTTTATTGATGATACCATGCCCAACGGCAAGCACCTTCTTATCAGCATATTCTTCCTTCACCCATGTGAGGAATTCCTTAGCACGCGCTTGCAAAGCATCCAGACTTTCTATATCATCAGGCCATAAAGAAGGGTCATTGAGATTTGCCAAATCAGGAATATACTTCCCCGTAAACGATCCCCAATCACGTTCACGAAGCAAAGGAGTAGTCGTAATAGTCTTCCCATGGGGTGCTGCTATCAGTTCACAGGTCTGAATACTACGCTGTAAGTCGCTTGAAACAAAGGCATCGATCGGTTCATCTTTCAATCGCTCTGCAAGTTCTTCAGCCTGCTTGATCCCATTCGCATTCAGTTCTCCTGGTGTCTGTCCTTGCATGATATGATTGGCATTATCCACCGTCTCACCATGCCTTACAAGATATAATAATGTCATAACTTCTTTATTTCTTATTGCAAAAATAATAAAAAATCAGGGAGTAAAACGTTAGAATAGAGATTATTTTGTATTTTTGCATCTATGAAAGTACTACAAATATCTGCCATTAGGGCTATTATCGTATTAGTGACAGGTTTCCTCCTCGTAAGATATCGTGAGGAAACTATGACGTGGATGACCATCACCGTGGGAATACTCTTCCTCCTCTCAGGATTGGTATCTTGTATCGCTTACTACTTTGAAAAGGAGAAAGTAGCAAAGAAAACAGCAAAAGCTGAACAGCAAGAAGGACAGTCAGAGGAAGGAAATCTTAAGTCGCCTTCCTTCCCTATTGCGGGTGTCGGCAGTATTGCTTTGGGTATCATCCTTGCCGTCATGCCCAACACGTTCATCACATGGGTGGTTTATATCCTTGCTGCATTACTGATTCTCGGTGCTGTCAATCAGTTTATGAACCTCGCTCGTTCACGTCAGTACGCTCGTGTTCCAGTCTATATGTGGCTCTTCCCAACAGTCATCTTGGCAGTAGCCATTCTGTTGATTAGTAAGCCAATAGAGACTGCACAGCTTCCATTGTTAGTTCTCGGATGGGCTTTTATGTACTATGGCGTCTTAGAATTCATCTTGATTATTCGTATGTATCTTGTCCGCAAGTCTTACGAGAAGGCTGAAGAAGCTAAGGTTGTGACAGGCGACAAGTTGGTTACAGATAATATTGAAGACGCTGAGATTGTAGAAGAATAATCTATGCACTTCTGTCGTTACCCCTCACCCCTCGGCAACTTATTACTTGCCGAGGAAGAAGATGCTATCGTTTATTGTCAATGGGAAGACACGATTGACGAACAAATGATAGAGAAGTGGACGGAAGATAAGGAGCAAAACAGCGTGTTACTAACTGAAGCTTGTCATCAGCTAACGGAATATTTCACTCAAAAGCGCAAGACTTTAAACCTCCCGATACGATTAAATGGCACTTCCTTTCAGCTACTCGCATGGGAAGGTTTGCAGCAAATCCCTTACGGAGAAACGCTTTCTTATGCTGGATTAGCAAGGCAGATAGGTCGAGAGAAGGCTGCTCGCGCTGTGGGTAATGCCAATCACCACAATCCATTAATGATCATCATTCCCTGCCATAGAGTTGTGGCAAGCAATGGAGAATTAGGAGGATATGCAGGAGGAACACCCCGAAAAGCATGGTTATTGGAAAAAGAAAAGGGGCATAACAAATTGTAATGATTGTTCTGATGATTATATAATTTGAAATAATCCAATAAGAAAAGACCATTCATGTACTCAATATTGAGGACAAGAATGGTCTTTTCTACCTTTCAGAGGATTATAACTATAGCTTAAAAGCCTACAAATAAACAGATTTTATTCTGATATTCTTGCTTAATAATATGATTCTTTACCTCTCCCATCTTAGCCTGTATATACGTCCTGGCTCGGGATTAGCACAACAGTAAGAATACATTTTATTACCCTTATCAAAAGGAACACTTTCTAATATTCTATAACCACGATCGATCTGTGGATTCAGTTCTTTGTATTCAAGATATGCAGGTTTATTAAAATCAGCATCTTTATATGAAAGCAATACACGGAACGTCATCACATCTATAGGAGAGTCCAGTTTACAGCTAATCCATGGCTGTGCCTTGTGATCAAGATCATCATTCTCAGTCTTTATATGAATAACTGTACTTTCATTGTATTTAAGGGGATGTTTAAACTTTATCTTTGCCTCATCCCACTTTTTCTCATCATCATAATTGACGATATTCTCAATTATTTGCGATGTAGAAGAAAGTTTAGGCTGTTTCGTTCCTGTCCATTTGAAATGATAGGGTATATGTGTAAGAAACAGACGCTTACTCTGAATCATTCGAAATGACTCAAAGGTCGATTTAACCCCATCATGTGATTGAAAAATACAGAAAGAAGATATGCGACGATAGTCTTCTGAAGAGTTGTCAAGTATAATTTTATTAATGCCTCTAAGGATACCAAATAATAAAATGATAAATCCAAGGCATAATACAATTAAAGCGACTAGCATGTATGTCTCATTGCTCAGAAGCATTAAAACTATACTTAGTATAGAACATAGCGAAGCTATAAAAGAAAATATACTTGATGTATATGTCCTTAAAAAATCAAATGCTTTCATGTATGATTATTAGTTACAAAAAAGATATGTCTATGCGTCAGTGCCCATAATTGTTGTTATTTTTTTGCAACTTATGAAGTTGCTACGTTTTATATCAGGATTGATTATGATGCAAAAATAGTAAATTATATTGTTATTTACAAATAAAACCATGATTATTTGCGCAACATTATTGTTCTTATTTAGTAGATGTCTTTACGTATCATGATATAGGTGATCGAAAGGCGCTCGATTTACTCAACATTTCCGTACATTAAGGTATTAAGCAAGAAAAAGGTGTGGGAATGAATACACACTAAGCTATTTCTTTAAAAGCACCTACTATAGAGAGAAGAAGCCAGTCCCACCAATAAAGAAAAGAAGCCCCTCCCCTCATACTTCGCTCACGTAGGGAGGAGTAGATAGTGAGAGACCCTTTGTACTTGATTGACAGGTGTACAAGTAGATGAGTAACCCTCTTCTCTAATACACCTTTTTTTGCTTACTGATTTCTTTATTACTGAAACTTCAACTCACCAAAGAAAGCAGGACAATGGAAGTCGGGAGAAGGCAAAGCAATGGGATTCCAGGAGAGGAAATGAGGTTGCGATGTCTTATCACCACACTTATAGAAATTGGCTCTTATCGTCTTTCCAGAGAGATTCTCTATTGTATGGCGGAAATAAGAACTAACAGGAACAACGAGCGCAAGCTCCCATGCCTGTCGTCCCTCTCTCATCTCGAATGGCTCACGACCCAAAGATGCCCAACGATCAATCTGCTCTAAGGCAGCTGCTGGGGCATGGGTACGATTCTCTCGTCCCTGCCCATTGCAAAGCAATATCGTACCGATACAGTTGCTTTCAAGGTTATAATAGCCTCCTTCTTCATCAGGACTGCAGAAGAACTCACAACATGAATCCTCCCAGACTGGACCTAAGTCGGTGCCAGCCTCAGCACGCACGCTGTCTTCTTCAACTCGATAATGCAACAGAATGGCATCGCCTTTATGAGCAATAGCAAACTCAACCTGTGGACAATAAGGGAATTCTGCTGCCCAGTCTACTGTATCAATCTTATTATAAGATACGCTATTATCCTTGAAAAGGGCTGGAATGTCAACAGCTTTCACCTGCTGACACTCCAAACGTTTTACCTTTAATTGTTTCATTGTTTCAATGTTTTCTTCACAAAGTCAGCCATCATCTGGTCATGACGACGTACGTCACAATAGAGCAAGAGCTGATTGCGTGAGCGAACGAGGTTGTGCTCAGCATACTTTGTCTTGTAATATACATCTCCGTTGATGTAATCAGTAAAGAAACGAACACACTGCATATATGGGAAGAGTGCCACAGCGTATGGCAGATGGCTGGTCTCTACTGGTGTAAGGAAATTGCCGGCAGTACTGAGATAACCCTCTGTGAACGAACAGAATATATCCTCTTTCAATCCAACAGCATCGTAGTTATCGCTATCCTCAGCCACATGGTTAGCACCAGTGCGCAGGAAGTCGCCATAATCAGAGAAGATAAAGCTTGGCATTACGGTATCGAGATCAATAACACAGAGCACCTTACCATCTTTATCGAACATCATATTGTTCACCTTTGTATCGCAGTGACAGATACGCTTAGGCAGTGTTCCCTCACGATAGAGGCGCTCAGCAAGACACATTTCGTCAGCATCACGCTCTAACTCAGCAAGGATATCTTTCACAGAAGCCACTCGACCAGCCTTATCAGCACTAACAGCCTCACGCAACTGGCGCAGACGAAGTTCCATATTATGGAAGTCTGGGATGGTTTCTCCCAATGGTTCCTTCAAATCAACCAACATATTCTGGAAGTTACCGAAGGTTTCACCACAGCAGAATGCGCTCTCTGGGTTTACTTCCTCTTTTGTAACAGCGTTAGGAATGAAGACACTCACACGCCAGTAGAGGTTGTCAGCATCCTTGTAGTAGGTCTTACCGTCCTTAGCTTGTACGAAACGCAGACACTTACGCTCGATATCTGTCTCACCCTTCTCCATCAACTTGTGACGAATATGGTCAGTTACGAGTTCGATATTATGCTGTAACAAATCTACATCGGTGAATATGGCGTTGTTAATACGCTGTAAGATATAATCAGGCGTATTAGCCTCTACAGTTTTTACACGCAGCGTTTCATTGATCAGTCCATTACCAATTGGAGTTACACTTTCAACAGTTCCCTCAATACGAAACTGTGATACAACATCATTAAAATTAGTCATAGCTGTTTATTAGTATTAAAGATTGATGCACTATTAGGAGTTAAAGGAGTTAACTCCAAAAACTTTTAGGGTCTGTCAGCAGGCTTAACACCGAACTGAGAAGGCTTGCTACCCATCACAAACTCAAGTGTTCCACCACGTTTGATGTCCTTGAAGTCGATGTAAGAACGGGTATAAGGCTTACCATTCAACTTAGCACTCTGAATATAAATATTCTTATCGCTGTTGTTATGTGCCACAATGCGGAAGGTCTTACCATCTCCAACGTTCACCGTAGCCTCATCGAAGAGCGGTGTACCGAAGATATACTTACCACCTGCAGGCTCAACCTGATACATGCCAAGAGCGGAGAGAATGTACCATGCAGACATCTGACCCACATCCTCGTTACCACTCAATCCATCGAAGTCGTCGTGGTATAAGTTCTTGAGTACATAGCGAATCTTGTCCGCTGCCTTCCAAGGCTGACCCACATAGTTGTACATATAAAGGATATGATGGCTTGGCTCATTACCATGAGCGTACTGACCAATCAGACCAGTGATGTCTGGTGAAGCCTCTGCTCCCATGTCACCACTAACGATGAAGAGAGAGTCGAGTTTTGAAACAAATGGTTTCTCACCACCGAAAGCAGATACAAGACCATGCACATCGTGTGGAACCAACCATACATACTGCCAAGCATTACCCTCAGCATAGTCGTCCTGGCGGTGTACAGTACTGAATGGATCGAATGGTTCACGGAACTTACGATCAGATGTTACACCACGCATAAACTTTGTTTTCTTATCGAAGTAGAAGTCACGATACGACTGACTGCGCTTTGAGAAGTACTTATAATCAGCTGTCTTACCCAATTCCTTGGCGAGTTTTGCAATACATGCATCAGCCAAAGCATACTCCAATCCCTTTGCTACTGTCTCATGCTCTGGGTCGAGATCACAAGGAATATAACCATACTTCTTCAACAGTCCCATGCCACGTTCATCAAGCATAGCAGACGCCTTAGCAGCCTCAAAGACTGCATTCTTATCTACATCATAGCCTTTCAGTGCAATATCAACAAGCACAGGAACACCCGGATTACCAATCATACAGTCGGTTTCATTGCCCACAAGATGCCATACTGGCAACTTGCCCTGCTGCTTATAGATGCTAAGCATTGTCTCAGCAATGTCGCGCTGCTTCTCTGGATGAATGATAGTCATCAATGGATGTGCTGCACGATAGGTATCCCATAGTGAGAAGGTGGTGTAATCAGTGAAGTCACCCTTATGTGTCTTACCGTCTGCACCACGGTATTCGCCGTTTACATCATTGAAGACAGAAGGTGCAATCATCGAATGATACAGTGCTGTATAGAATATCTTTCTTGCACGCTCGTCCTGTGTCTTGATAGCAATCTTACTCAACTCACGATTCCACTCGTCCTTTGCCTGAGCAACAGCATTGCGGAAATCCCAACCCGGAAGTTCCTTCTGCATATTCAATCGAGCGTTCTCAACACTCACTGCAGAGATACCTACCTTCACGAGAAGTGGCTGCTCAGCATTGTCAAAAGTAAAGACACCGATCGTATCACGCTCGTTTGACTCCAACTTAACAGGCTGTGAGAACTCTGCCACGAAGTAAACGCGCTGGTCCTTAGCCCATCCTTGTGACATACGGTAACCGCTAACAACCTTAGCCGACTCCTGCTTGAAGCTGCAAGAAGTCATCTTGTCCCAACCGATACCCTGTGAAAGGTTCAAAATAACGTAACCCTTCGCTGCATCAGCAGGGAAAGCGTAACGATGGAAGGCTACACGCTGGGTGGCAGTCAACTCTACACGAATACCAGAAGCCAACATTACAGAGTAGTAACCAGGGGTTACATGCTCGGCACGATGTGAGAACTTCACCTCACGCTGTGCTGGATTGATAGTAGGAAGGAGTGATACATCACCCAAGTCACCAATACCCGTACCACTAAGGTGCATCTGTCCAAAGCCGATGACCGTTGAGTCGCTGTAATGATAACCAGAACACCAGTCCCAACCCTGCTTCTTCTGTGTAGGACCAGCCTGAATGTTACCGAATGGAACATTAGCTCCAAGGAACACATGTCCGTGTCCGCCTGTTCCGATGAATGGATCTACATACTGCGTATAGTCCTGTGCAAAAGCGAAAAGACTGGTTGCAGCAAACGCCATTAAAGTTAAGAACCTTTTTCTCATATACTGAATTGTTTTAATCTTCTTGTCTGATATGTCTTGACAAAGCCGTCATTCAATGGCTCATCAAGTATTCATTTACTTCTGATTGACGATGATTTCGTCTGTGAAGATCCATGCACCTCTCTCACGAGGGAGTGCTTTCACACGCACATAACGGCCCTGGACATCTCCCTTCCACTTGTAAGGATAAACGAGGTAGTCCTCTGAAGCCTTAATACCTGGACGTACTATGTCAATGGTCTTGAAGTCCTTACCATCGTCTGACACCATCAATTCGATTGTTTCAGGCGTATAGATAACCGATTCATAGAGGTGCATAAAGTCAACACGTACGTCACGTATGTCCGTAACCTTACCCATATCAACTACTACATCCACACCAGTACTATCAATGAAGCCCTGCCAACGGCCCTCAAGATAGCCCCAGTCGCCACGCAAACCATTGGTTAGCGTACTGTCGCCTTCGGCACGATACTTCTCTGCATAGCGTCCTAAGTAGGTGACAGGCTTACCCAATGCCTCATGCTGAGTCATGCTACGGCTTTCTATACGTGAACCCTTCTCCTTTGAAAGGTCAAAGGCATTGTAGCCCGCACGCTTCAAACGCTCAACATTTACGACCGCTCTCTTACGGAAGTTGTCATAACCTGTGCGCTTCTTTGTCCAACCTGTCTCTGCTAAAGCCAACAGACGAGGATAAAGCATATACTCTAAATGGCTTGGCTCAGCGATGAACTCGGTCCATACACAAGCCTGAACGCCATCCATATATTTCTCAAGATTACTACCCTTATAGGCTGCAGGGATTGGCTCATAGTTGTAAGTCTTATCCAAACGTGTATAACCTCCCTGTGCCTTTGGCTGTTCCATCGGGTTGTCCTGATACATATTCAGATAATAGAACTGCTGTGGTGCCATCACTACATGGTGCTTACTTGTTGCAGCCTCAATACCAGCCTCTGTTCCACGCCATGACATCACAGCTGCGTTAGGAGCTAACTTTCCTTCCATAATCTCGTCCCAACCGAGGAGCTTACGACCGTTACGGTTCAAGAACTCTTCCATACGATGGGTGAAATGGCTCTGCAATTCGGCTACATCCTTTAAGTGATTCTCCTTCATCATCTTCTGACAATCAGGACAAGTCTTCCATGTACGGCGCTCTGCCTCGTCTCCTCCGATGTGGATATACTTAGAAGGGAAGAGTGCCATGACTTCTTTCAGGACGTTCTCCATGAAGGTATAAGTTGCCTCCTTACCTACACAGAGGTCTGACTGCGTGTAAGGCTTGCCTGTACATGATATCTCCGGATAAGCATAAACTACCTCATCGCTATGACCAGGCATCTCAATCTCTGGGATTACCTCAATGTGGCGCGCTGCTGCATAGCGTACGATATCCTTGATATCTTCCTGTGTGTAATAACCACCGTATGCTCCCTGCGTATCCTTATGACAATACTTACGGTCGTTATCCATCCACCACTTTGTCCAATCAGACTGTGTGCGATAAGAGGCTTCATCGGTCAGTCGAGGATATTTCTTCACCTCCATGCGCCATCCACCACCATCGGTGAGGTGCCAGTGGAAACGGTCGAGTTTGAAATAAGCCATCGCATCAATCTGCTTCTTCAAAAAGTCCTTTGTCCAGAAGTGGCGAGAGCAGTCGATCATCAAACCACGATAAGCGAAACGAGGGGCGTCCTTCACCTTTACACAAGCTATCTGACCATCCTTTTCGAGCTGGCGAACGGTTTGCAAACCATAGAACAAGCCCGTTGGAGTCAATGCCTGAATGGTGATACCCTTTGGTGTAACCTCCAACTCATAGCCTTGCAGACGTACACTGTCCATTGCCTGCGCTGCCTGTTGGGCTGTTCCCTTGCAAATCAAGCGGAAAACGCCCTGCTTAGAAGGATTCTTTGCGTATGCTAATGGATGCTTCAGCACCTCAGAAGTGTACTGATTCAACACCTTAAAATCACGACCTGTAAGATTGGTCACAATCTTCGTACCCTTATTCAGCTTGAATTGACCCTTCAAAAGACTGATATTCTCAGGTTGTGGGATGATGTTCTGAGCTGCAACAGGCATAGAAACGGCTGCTGCAAACAACAGGAAAACTGCACTCAAAAGAACTTTTTTTCTCATAACGTGAGTATAAATTTCGATTTTAGATTTTTATTATTTGTTTTTACGTTATATCTCTTTCTTCGATAGCTGCCGGCTATTGGATTGCTTGCCTATAGTCCTTTAATACCTTCTTAATAGCCAACTGCCTTCCACATTAGCATCTTCTTATTTCGTGCTAAGGCTCCGCACACTATGTGCTAAGTATCCGCACAACTTGTGCTAAGCCTCCACACAGTAACAGAAAACGGCAAACAATGTCTGTTATTGTCATTATATATAATGTAATAAGACATTAAAGACCATCTGATGTGTGGGAGGTGCGCCCGATAGTAGCCTTTTACTTTAGATAGAACTTCAATGTTCCACCCTTTAAGAGTTCATCATTCGTAATACGATAGCGGTTCAATGGCTTACCACCTAATTCTATTTTCTTGATAATCACAGCCTCATCATTTGGACGAACAGTTTCAATCACAAGGTTATCTCTGCCCCACTGCGCCTTATCCAAACGGATTGTCACCTTGTCAAAGACGGGTGAAGTGAGCGTGTAAGATGGGTCCCCCGGACAGTCAGGATAGAATCCTATCATGTTGAACACCGCCCAAGCCGACATGGTTCCTGTATCGTCATTACCTGGGATGCCCTCTGGTGCATTCTTGAAATACTCCTTCAAGAGTCTGCGTGTCTGTACCTGTGTACGCCACTCATCGCCCTTGAAATAAGAGAAGAGGTGAGGATAAGCGATATCTGGCTCATTGGCAGGATCATAATAACCCTTGTCGAACACACTCTGGAGCTTGTTTACAAAGTTTTTCTGTCCTCCCATGAGCTTTGCAAGTCCCATAACGTCATGCGGAACATAGAAAGTATAGTTCCAAGCATTACCTTCATGGAAGCCTGGAGATGGTTCGAAGTTCTCTCCTTGCTTTGGATCGAAAGGTTTATAGAAGGTGCCGTCTGGCATCAATGGGCGCAACAAGCCAAACTCCTTGCTGAAGTAATGGCGATAACCCAAAGCACGATTGTGGAACAGACGAGCATCATCTTTCTTACCCAATGCCGCAGCCAAGCGTGAGAGGGCATTGTCAGCAATGTAGTATTCGAGTGCGTGAGAAACGGAATTGTCGAACTGCTCGTGCAAAGCAACATATCCCTTCTCCATATATTCGTCATTATCTGGGCGCAGAGGGTTCTCGCTTCCCTTTGTCAAAGCCGACTTGCGGAATGCCTCGTAAGCCTTGTTAATATCATAACCACGCAGACCTTTCAACCAAGAATCAGTGATAACAGGGATAGCTGGGTCGCCTTCCATCGTGTAAGTCTCACGACTGAAGAGTTCCCACTTTGGCATCCAACCATGCTCCTCGTACATCCCAATCATCGAACGAATCATATCACGCTGACGATTTGGATAAACCAACGTAAGCAACTGATGCACATTGCGATAGGTATCCCACAGAGAGAAGACTGTATAACGATTGCCCTCCTTCACCGTGCGAATCTCATCACCCTCCATAGCAGGGTACTGTCCGTTGACATCCTGCAGAATATTTGGGTGGATAAGCGTATGATAAAGAGCTGTATAGAATATGGTGCGCTCTGTCTTTGTACCACCCTCAACGAGGATGCGAGAGAGATCATCATTCCACTTAGCACGCGCCTCTGCGTAAATAGCGTCGAAGTTCTTTCCACGCTGTTCGGCATCAAGATTCTCACGAGCGTTTGCCATACTTACGAAGGACACACCCATCTGTACCTCTACCTGCTCATCTGCCTCAGTATTAAAGTTCATCCACACACCGATATCATCACCAGAGAGTTCCTTGTGATAAGTCTTATAAAGCTTGAACTTGCCATTGTCGACATCCCACTCAGACTCAACGCCTGTCATCGGACGCTGTTTCTTCCAATAGCCAGCCTCTGTAGGCTTCTTGCTGACACGCATCACGAAGTAAATTGGGAATACAGCCTGTGGGTTATAACAGAATGTACCCTGCAGTTTCATACCCTCATACTCCGTGTCGCTCACCTTCTTCACCATTGCACCCGACTCATTTGTCAAGCCTTCACCGAGGTTCAACAAGATATGACTTTCTCCTTTCGGAAATGTGAAACGTGCAACAGAACTGCGAGGAGTAGCTGTTACCTCTGTCTTCACATTATACTTTTTCAGATAATTAGAATAATAACCGGGGTGTGCAACCTCCTTTTCGTATGTACTTCCGTACTCCTTATAATCAACGTTCAACTTTCCTGTCGTTGGCATCAACAACAATGAGCCTACTTCTGGACAGCCCACACCACTCAGATTGACGTGAGAATAACCAGTGAAAAAGACGTTATGATATTCGTAAGGAGTTGACCACCAGCGTGCATCCTTGTCATATTTATTCAAATCAGAACCCATTACGTTGAATGGTACGACTGACATCAATCCGTTAGGGCATACTGCTCCCGGATTGGTAGTACCGAAATTAGATGTTCCGATAAAAGGATTGACAAGGTCAACAGGCTCTTCCCCACCCTTGTCAGCCGCCTTGAGCGAAAGAAAAGACAAGGAAAGAAGTAGTCCCAACAAGAAGTTACGCTTCATAAAGTTTAGGGTTGATAGTTATAATTCGAGTGATATTCTATGAAATGATAATATCCCCTGTTGGGACAAACACACTAACAAGCTTGACTCTATATGATTCAAACCTATAAACAAGTGTGTCTGTCCCTACAAGAGGATGTCCTATTCTTACAAAATACTATTGTTCTTTGTGAACTCTACGATGTCCTTAATATAGCCAAATGCCATACCAACGACGGTATCAGCTGCACCATAGTAAACGGCTACACGCTCGCCATCCTGCAAAGCAGCACATGGGAAGACAACGTTTGGCACGTCACCCTGCAACTCGTAAGGTGCATTTGGTGCAAGAAGATATGGACGAGTACGATAGAGAACCTTCTCTGGATTGTCCTTGTCAAGGATAGCTGCACCCATTGAATAACGGAAACCATTACAAGTAGTGATTACACCGTGATAGAAGAGCAACCAACCTTCGTCTGTCAAGAAAGGAACTGAACCTGCACCAATCTTCGTACACTGCCATGCACTCTCTGGGAAAGGAGTCACCTTCATCACGCAACGATGCTCGCCCCAATACTTCATATCTGGGCTGAAGCTGATATAGATATCACCGAAAGGTGTATGACCATTGTCACTTGGACGACTCAACATCGCATACTTTCCATTAATCTTCTCTGGGAAGAGTACGCCATTACGGTTGAATGGTAAGAAAGCATTCTCA
Organism: Prevotella scopos JCM 17725; assembly: GCF_018127785.1. Lineage (NCBI taxonomy): Bacteria > Pseudomonadati > Bacteroidota > Bacteroidia > Bacteroidales > Prevotellaceae > Prevotella > Prevotella scopos. The sequence continues at coordinate 106,578 of NZ_CP072389.1, read as the reverse complement.
CACTGATAGAACTTCTTGAAGTCGAAGGTGTAAGCAATACCGATAGTTGGACCATGATAACCGTTACACCAAGTAATCCAATAACGGTCCTCAATCCATGTAACACGTGGGTCGTACTTGTATTCTGACTCAATCATCTCAGTGTTACCAGCCTCAAACTTGATAGGCTCATGATTGATTTCCCAGTTCACACCGTCCTTACTGAAACCAGCAAAGATGTTCATCTGCACCGCCTTGTTGTCGCAACGGAACACTCCAGCGAAGCCGTCCTCAAAAGGAACAACAGCACTATTGAAGATACTGTTTGATGTTGGAATATGATAACGGTCGATGATTGGGTTCTTTGAATAACGCCACATCACATCCTTGCAGCCTTCTGGACGTTCCTCCCAAGGCAGAATATCTTTTAAACTTTTCATTATAATTATAGTTTTATGCTTTTAGTTTTGTAATCTTGTTAAATATACACATTATATATACAAGCAAAGTTAGCTTTTTACTTCTACAATTGACAAGTTTTTATTATTCGTTAAAAAGGAAAAACACTTCTTAACAAGTAATACTGAACACCATCGCCCTTTTCGTAAAGCTCCGAAACCTTACCGACATCACTACGAACACCATCAACAGAGGCATCCGTGGAGGCAACAACGCCACTTGCCTCATTTAAATGACACAAAAATATCAAAAACTGCGATAGCCCCCCGCCCTTAACCTGAAATAATAAGGAAAATCTTCTGCAGACAACAATGATATTTTATCTATTATTGTAGTAACAAACAAAAAAAATAGTATCTTTGCAACATATATAGGCATTCAACAAAAAATTAATGCCAAAAAACTTATCATTATGACAGACGAAGAAAAGAAAGAATATTGTTGGAATCATGCCCAAATAGTAGAGGGTTATGATGAGGACACTATAAGAAAAGATGCATGCGGAGCATGGATCTTCAAGGCTCATTATGGGATGAGAGATTCTGTCTTCGGATGGGAAGTTGACCATGTTTTCCCTGTTGTTATGGGGGGCGACGACTTTGAACGTAACCTTAGAGCTATGCAATGGAAAAACAATGTATCCAAAGGAGATGATTATCCGGAATATATGTCTGCAATCCAATCAGAAGGCAACAAGAATATCGAAAAAGAAGCAAGCTATACAGTGAACGACTCTCTTCAACAAGAGTTACGTGAATATTATAATAAATAAACCATGCAAATTTCAAGACTACAAATCAAAAACCTTTACGACCAATATAACTATGATATAGATTTCAATAGCGAAGAGAAAGAACAGATAACTATTCTCACAGGTCCTAATGGATATGGCAAAACAACCATTCTACGCATTTTAAATTCCCTTAATCCAAAGTCTCTATATTATTTCTATGTTATTAAATTCAGCGAAATAATAATTTCTTTTGATAATAATACTGTATTAAATATCACTCAGAATTATAAAACAGAAATTGAAAGTATATTTGCTGTTGACTATAAGGATGAGTTGGAAAAAGAGGTCAGATTTATCTGGAACAAAGCTACGGGGGAACCACTCACTCATTTCGTATATAATAGAACAAACATTGAAAAAGCACGCCGTACATATAAATTCTTAAGAGGGACATATAGTAGACGTAAGACGTTTGAGGATTTGACTAATAGAGAAAAAGAAGAAATCTTATTAGACAACGAAGAATTCAACGAATATATTGCCAAAGCAAATGGACAGGAACAGTTCTTGATGCAGCTTGAAACGTTACGCTCCTGCTATATACCATCAAACCGTATCTATAATGAAGCCCATGAAGAGAATGAAAAACTGCCAATAGAGAAAGTTTGTGAGGCATTGATGGCTGAAATGAAAACCGCCAAATATGACTATCTGATACATTCACAAAGAATCGATTCAATTTTTATCAAAAAAGTATTAGGTTCAATTTATGAAGATTGCTCAATCTCTTCATACAATGAGTTGAAGGCTGAAGTTGAGAGTCAGATGAACACAGCCGCTGAATATAAACTTGCAGAAAAAGTAGAAATTCCAGAATATAACGAAGAAAACAAAGCAGTACTCTTTGCTTATCTTAAAGGACTCAAGGAGAAGTTCAGCAAGATTTCAACAATATCGAAAAAGACAGAATTGTTCCAAGAAATGCTGACTTCTAAGGGGTTTGCAAACAAATCTATTGAAATATCTCCTCAACATGGGTTTAGAATCAAATCGGACAATGGCGATATTATAGACGGATATAAACTTTCAAGTGGTGAACAGAATGAAATCATAATGCTGTATCGTTTAATATATGAGGTGCCTGACCAAGGTTTATTGTTGATTGACGAACCAGAGAACTCGCTTCATGTCGCATGGCAGAAGACAATCGTAGATGATATGAAGGAAATAGCTTCTGTCAAGCGTCTACAGATCATCATCGCCACTCATTCGCCAAGCATTGTAAGCAAAGGTCTTAGTATGACCAAAGACCTTTATTACTTAACAAACAAATAATCTAATGGAAAATTCCGTATTGCAGGAATGCGAATCCCAATCTTGCGTAGAAGATAATAAATCATTGGGGAACACCGTATTGGAGGAAACTGGAGCCGAAATTCTCGTAGCACGAATAAGGCTAAACATACAACATCCTAATCATAAGGAGGTGATAATTGTCGTTGAGGGAGAAGACGATGAAAAAGCTTTGAAAAAATTCTTTAATATCCAGGCTGTAGAATTCACATGTGCTACCAATTGCTCAATCGTAAAAGATGCTATGCTCATTGTAAGCACAGATAAGCAGCTCAAAGATTGCGTTATAGGCATCAAAGATGCTGATTTTGATCATTTAAATCATATCAATCATAACATTGCCAATCTTATGTTGACCGACACCCACGATATGGAAACAATGATGTTGACTCCTAAGGTCTGTGAATGTATTTGTTGGGAAACGATTAAAGAAGAATATCCAAATTTGTCGTTCGACGCAATGCTCTCTCTAAAAAACTTGTCATATCTCCGTTATTATAATGACAAAATGATTTTAAATGGAAGAGACCCTGATAAACACGGAATTAGCTTCAAAGGAATTGATATTGCTCAAGTAGCATCCAATAGTCAACCTATCAGTGTACAGAGTGTACTTCTACATGTACAAGAGAAAGGAAATTCTAAGAAAACATCATTTCCAGACTTGAACACAATGAACCAGTTTATACAACAGAACCCTATCAATGATGAAGAACTTTTTTTATTCACAAACGGACATGATTTGGTTTATGCTATTCGCAATATACTTCATTCTAAAGCTAAAAAAGCAAAAGAATATAGTGATAAAAACATTGCAACTATGATCAGAATTGGTTATGCCAAAGAGGATTTTGAAAAGACTAATCTGTATAAAAGCATAAACGACTGGAATAATAATAGATTCAATCTTTGGGCTGTATAATAATAAAAGCTACAGCAATAGTAATATTAACGTGAGTACAACGAATTATAAACATCTGCAAACCTAGTGGTTAGAGAATCATGCTGATAATGATTCTTTTTCACGATTCGGGTTATCGCTGCTTTAAACATTTCTATCTTGAAAAAGTATGCAAGCATCTTCGCCATCTGCCTCCTCTTTTTGTTTTTATGCATTGCTTGTTGAATTTTCTCTTACATGGGGGCTACTCGCCCCCAAACCCATCGGTGTTTTCAGGTATAGATTATTAGGCTACACCTGCACCAAAAATTGCAGTTCTATGTTGAACTTGCATATTTGCCAAACAAATTTATTGTAAAAATAGCCGTAATTACCGTTTAACCCAGTTCTGCACTTCCAATCCTTCTATACGTGCAAGGTGTTTTACATTCTCTATTGAATTTAGGAGCTCTGCCTGATAATACCCATCAGTTCGTCAGCAGTTTCGTTTCCTTCCCACTTCCCAAAAAACTTATTAAGCATTTCTTCTGTATAGGCTTCGTCAGACATTTCCTTACGTTCTTCTTCGAGTACAGAGTTGGTAAGTTTCACAGCTAAGCCCAACCGAATGTTCTTACTCATCGAACGCAATGCGTTCCAATACATACGTATCGTATTGTTCTCGATGTTTGTCATTGTGCCTGCCATAATTATACCTCTTGTTTATATTTTTCTGCAAAAATAATGCAAACGAGAGCAAAGAAAGCTTGCTTTCAATTTGCCGAGTGCAGCTTATTTTCTGTAAAAATAATGCAAATGAGAGCAAAGAAAGCTTGCTTTCAATTTGCCGAGTGCAGCTTATTTTCTGCAAAAATAATGCAAACGAGAGCAAAGAAAGCTTGCTTTCAATTTGCCGAGTGCAGCTTATTTTCTGCAAATATAACGTTTTCCTATGACAACTCCAAATCTACATCTTGGTTTTCACATTCTTATTGCAACTGATTAAGTGAAAAGAGCATTACACTATTACGCTCACAGCATAAGAGAATAACGGACCGAAATCCAACAATACTTTTATTTCATTTTGCTGTCATTTTAACATTTAGACAGAAAAGGCTGTAAACTAACCTGTTACACCTTCATACAGCGTGACAGAAGTGACAGGAAAAATGATTATTGGCTTATCATTGACATCTCATTCCATCGTTGAAAACAGCACATAAAAAACCTACCTCCAAACAAGAAATTACTTCTTGAAAGGAGGTAGAAAAATGAAATTAAAGTCACCGAATAAAAATCGGATGATAGTCAGCTACATCACGCAGCGGACAAACTTATTTTTATAACTAATATTCGATATCACATCGAAGAAAACTTTTCAACGCTGCAAAAGAAAATTTATAACCCGTTAGACGTCACGCACTAACACGTTCCCCGTAAATTTCTAACGTGTTAGAAATTTCCTTCTAACAGGTTAGATATTTTCCTCTTTTATCCTGTTAGGCTCCCTCTCCTCTCGGGGTGGGGCTTTTAGGACTACTCGAACACGCTGACTATGATCCCGCGGTTGCGGTTGGTGCTTTTCACGGTGACGGAATTACTGTCGAAGAACAGGTAGCCCGCGAATACCCTGTCCGCCGCGGAAGCACTAGACGACCAATAGTAGCCGTTGGTGCCAAAGTTTTCCAGCTGACCAAATAGGCTGTAGTTACCTAAGGCGGGCAGGTAGAAATAATTACCAGCGTCAGCAGCAGATGGAAGTGTCTGAGAAACATGCCAGCTACCACCCCATGCAGCTGAACGCCAATCATTACCGTCAATACCCATGTTGCCGTTGTAATGACCTTCGGCTTGCAATACTGACTTCTTCTTAAACCACATGCCACCTTTATATAAATGACCAAAAGTTGTCCATAATTCATCACCATCCCAACGAGGATCGCCATATTGAGCGTACCAAGACATCTCGTTTAGGTTGGGAAGGTCTTTGCATGAGGTGTGAGTAGCGGAGGTGTTTACACCATAAGTAAATGCTTCGTTGTACCAACGTGAGTCAGTGTTGCTCTTGGCGTAGTTGGCATTACTGGTCCAGTTCGCCACAGGCTGCCATGGATTAGCACTATTCCATTCGTGACCAGCCCAATAATTCTGCTGTGCATCCCACATGTAATACTGTTTACCATCGTAATTCTTTAAGTCTAGCTGCAACTTGATATCGTAGTAAGTGTTTGAAGCATAGGTTGTTGAAGAAAGTGTTTTTGTTATAGTTCCTTCTATATTCGTTGCAACGTCCTTTACCCAATAACGTACCTTTAAGGTATGAGTTCCTGGCTTAATCACCATGTAAGCACCGTTAGTTGTTCTGCTAGCTGTGCTGGTAGTCAGTGGGAAGCCATCTGGGTTGCTGCTGCCGCTTGTGGTTAAGACTATCTGTTTGCCGTCTGTTACTGCAGAAGCGTCTAAAGCACCTGTAGTTGGGTTGACAGTGTAGGTCTCAGCTATATCGTTGTCGGATGTAACCTCTACCTTTGTTAGGTAGCAGCCTTGCAGGATTGTGTTACTTGTGTAAGGCTGGAAGACTAAGTAAGTTGGCTGATGCTCCAACTCAAAACTAAAAGACTTTCCTCCCAAGGTTCCTGTAGCGGTTGCGGTTCCATAATCGCCTGCTGTGCCGAAGTGCTCAGTATTGTCTGGAGTTGTCTGGCTCTGGGCGGTTGAGATACTTACTGAGTTGCCGTTGCTGTTCTTGCCCAAGTAATAAACCTTATAGCTACTACTTGCATTAAACGTACCAGGAACTTCATACTTAAAAGAAGCCACCTTGCTCGTTGGAGCATTCGTACTCTTCTGCAATACACCGTTGTCATCCTTTACGTAAATATAATCGCCTGCCTCCCAATAGAAGTTTCCATTGTTGTAATCCATTGATGTGCGGGTCTTAGTCTCGTCACCTGCAACAAAGGTAGTGAGGTTCTTGTTGTTATCGTCCTCTGTACCTGTTGGGTTCTGTGCCACATCTTCCTTTGCGCAAGATGCAAAAGTCAAGGCTATGCCAAACACAACAGCCACGGACGCTAGTTGTGATGTGAATGAATGTTTTTTCATTGTTTTCTTCATTGTTACTTTGTTCTGTTTGTTAATAACTCTCTGTTACTCTTCCCATGATGGGCTCTCTTCGTCCTCGTCTTCTTCCCATGACATCGAAGCCTTTGCACTTGAAATGGCACCGCCATGATTCGCTGATCTGTGCTGACTGGGGAAAGACGTATCCATGATGGCACCGCCATAATGACCCGGTCTGTGCTGACTCGGGAAGGACGTGTCCATGAGATAAGTCGCTTCACTCATCTGAGCTATCTGGCACACTGGTGCTAAATAGTCGTCTCTTTTGTTTGTTCTCATCGTTATTTGTTTAATAAAATAGTTGTTATTAGCGATAGCTCGTTCATATACATTAACAACGCTTGCAGACAGGCGAAGCTAACAGAAGTGCCATGCCTATCTGCAAATCATAATAAATGGAGAAAAATCAACTTGTATTCAAAGAAACAAAACACTGATTAGCATACAGCATATTGATCACTAATCGTTCCTTATATTGTCTTTCTTTACGTTCAGAAAATAGTACACCGCAGCGAACAAAGGAAACTCCGTGAATTCCTTTGTCTATAAGCCTTACGCCACGACTTTCGCGCGCGTAAGATGGAAGAAAAAATGTATGATTAAACGCTAGTAGCGCCTGTGTGTGTGTGTGTGTGTGTGTGTGTGTGTGTGTGTGTGTGTTAACAAAATATCTGAGACAACCAAATATAAAGCACTAAAAAAGGCAAAGAAATTAAAGTTTCTTTGCAGCGCTATAGTCGTTTGATATGTCGTTAATAATCTCATCACGGCGGCAAAGGTATAACATCTTTTTAGAATGTGCAAGAGAAACCCAAAGAAATGTATAAATTAAATAAAAAAAGGACAGGAGAACAGGAAACAATGTAAGAAAAAGACAGAGTAACAGAAAACAGGGTAACTGGAAACCTTATCCATATATTGAAACGTTTTTGGCTCTATAACAAATTAACCATGCGCACATGTGGTGCATACCCTCCGCACCACATGTGCTAAGCACCCGCACCAAACGTGCTAAGCACCAAACCGGTGGAATATCAACACATCTGACGACCTGAGCTACTCTGTATCACGTTCATATATATGCACATCATCCTCCTTTGTTCGTGTCGTCACGCTCAAACTCCCTAAACCGATATACTCCACCAACAGCCTATTATCAGAACGTTATCAACTTAGGATTATGACACATCTCATAAAAATCATCAAGCGAAGAGCCGTTTGAAAACACTATGTCCTCATGTTTCTCAATCCCATAAGCATCATGAACATGACCAAACAAATGATATTTAGGCTTGGTTTTCATCACTCTATTACGAAGAGGAGCATTTCCCCAATGAGTGTTGTTACTTTCGTCTAATATCATTACAGGAGGCTCATGAGTCACAAGAACATCTATACCATCGGGTATCAAACTCTCAGGATGATTATAACCTAACCCAAAGAACTTTACACCATTAATCTCACAACCTCGGTCTTGAAGGAAGTGAACATTATCAGGCAAGTCTTCTATCCCATTTGCTTCCCACAAGCAAAGGTCGTGATTACCAACAACAAATAACTTATGCGGATAAGGTAGAGATATAAACCAATTCAGGAAGTCCAGTACTTCCTCTTCCGTACCCATATCAGTAAAGTCACCGCAATGGATAAGGACATCGGCTTCAGGCATATCAGTCAACAGTTGATGACGATTATGTGTATCAGAGATTTGAAGGATTTTCATTATCAGAGAACTATGAATTGTCATTTTCCCGCATAGGGTCCTCATCAAAACCTATAATATACTCTGTATGGTGCTGACCACATTTAGGAGTAATTTGCCATATGATTTCTACATTATCTGGAAGTTGTTCAAAGAAAGAGGCTAACACATCCATATTCTCCTTTGCCCTGTCTGCTTCAAGGCTTTGCAACTCCAGCCCGAGCATAACAGTTCGAATATTATTATTGCTATAGGATATAGGACAAATGGGCTGGTCTAACGAAGGGGCTGTTCCCGAAGTAATATATGTTGCTGTACGAGCACACATCCTAAAATCATTAAAGTCCATACCTATGAGTCCAACAGTTTCTATGAAATGATGGAAAAACATCAAAAAGTGAAGAATATTATCTTGCAAAGTATAATAGTGTGAGGTAAAAATATTGTAGAATTTCCACCTGTCCTTGAAAACTTTATACTGCGAAGTAGGGTGTAGGTCTAAAACAAAAATACTACCAACTAAACTATTATACTGTTTAATAAAAGCGTCTATTTCAGACATATATACTTCTGCATTGTCAGTAAAGACAAAAACAGCGAGGCATTCTAAAGGGCGTAAGTCATCTATATTATAAGTAACTATATCCTTATAAGGCTGCTGTAGACTGCTCAGACACTCTGTAGCTTTATCACCAAAACAATGATAAGCAACAAATTGTGGATATGATTCCCCAAAATCCAGGAGTTGATTCAATTCTTCCATTTATTTCTTTTCTAAATCTTAATTTTTGAAACAAGCTTCTATTTCACTAATTTTCTTCTCTATCCACCTCAACACTTCTTCTTTTCCAATTGCAGGATATTGAGCTATATCATGCCAGTTGTTACCTTCGTTATCAGAAATCCAACTCCAACCATAAGGGTATTTTGAGGTAGGTGCATCTGTAAAGCAATCTAATCTCTTTTGCAAAGGCATACAGCCCTCCTTTAACGTTACACCAATCCATATATTTCTCCAATAGGTCTTATCATCTGTTTTTATTACGATTGCGTAGTAATCATTTAAATCTCGCCATAAAGCACCATTGTCATCTTGACGCTGTTTAAAACCTATACCTATGAGAGGCTTGATTATATATTCTTGTCTTAATTTATCTCCAATTTGTTTCTCTAACATTAGCAATTCAGAAGTAGCATCTATATTATCAATGGCTTCGTTGATGATACTTTGTGAATATTTTGTATCCATATCTTGATAAGTAAGTTGTTTAATAATTGTGATATAGTCTTTAATGGTGCGGTGAATAGGCTTTTGTGGAGAAGTAGTTACCAATCCTTCTAACAATCCTAATATATCCTGTGCATAGGAAAGTTTGATAAAATCAAAATGTCCCCCTCCAAATGAATCTGGAGAAGGTTCACTACCATCTAAAGTAAGATAAACTAATTTAAAATTATTTTCACCAAACTGTTTCACCCCATAGTTATAATATCGAAGTAATTGATTGGGTTGGTCACATGCGTAGATTTTATTTTCTATGATAATGCCATGCTTACCATCTTCAAGAATAATATCTATGCGACCTCCTGTAGTTTCTGTTACTTCACCTATATATCGTTCAGCAATACTCTCATTACAATGCGTGATATAATTATCATCTACCTTTATAGCTGTAACAAGAAATTGCCTAAGGAACTCATTTCCCAAGCCATGGTTTGCTTTGGGATTGAATAATGTTGCAAGCAAACGTGAATGCAAACGCATTTCGTCAGAGCACATATTCAAAGCCGAAAACACATTAAAGTTTTCTCCTTCTTTTTCTTCTTTTTGAAGCCTATCTTGCTCAGCACTATGCATATCTGACAATTTAGATAGTAGCTCTTTTATGCTATTAGTCATAATAAAGATATTTTAGTTAGATTTTCCCTCCTTCATCTTATTCAACTCTTCCTCCTCCGTACCCATATCGGTTAAATGTCCTACTTATCATTATGGTTTTAACGACCAATTCCCATTTGAATTGTTCAACAGGGCAAAGATAAAAATAATATATGCAAAAACACTACTTAGGTCTAAGAACGAGTCATCCTCTCCATAATATAATGCCTTCATTGTTAAAATCAACCTGAAGTGAGACTTAACCACAAAGATACAATAGCTACTAACACTTCTCAAACTATATCAGCCTAATCTAATCGCAAGGCTGATAAGTTCGCAGAAATAGAAAGATGTTTCAGAAATGGTATAATTGTTTCTCCTATATCCTCTTGACCAATAATACCTTCCAAATTTCCTTCTGATACTATAATAGGTTCAACAACAACCTTGTAACCATTTTCCATTCCTCCTAACGTGAGTTTATATATACCTTTATAAGCTTTTATATATTGCATATTAGGAGAATTCGTTATGTACACTGGGTACAGAAATTTCATTATTTCATATGGATTTAAGTAAACATTAGAAAATTGAAATAAACATTTGTTGAGTGAAAGTAAATCCTCTTGTATCTTTTCCGTAGGCATACCACTTTCCATCATATAAATAATCAGATGAAATAAAGGTAAAGATGTTGGCATACTGCCCCCAAAATAAGAATACTCAAATCCATTAAAATAATCATCAGTATCAATTTGTGTGAGTTTATATAAATCACGCAATGAACTCCCAGCAAGTTTTTCCCTAAAATGTTTAAGATACGGCAGTAATTCATGAATACCAAGTTTTTCTCCTAATTGTGCCTCAATATCTCGAATCATAATAGATTTTATACTATATCTGAATGGTTCACGAGACAAGAATTTACTCATGTAGCCTTCATAACAAGCTTGCGCACCATAGAAATGATGAAATATATGCTTAGTCACATCATAGTCCATTACCAAGACAATGTTATTAAACCCAAATTTATTACCGACAATATCAGGTTGCTTACTATCGTCTATGTGCGCACTCACGACATTAAGAATTCTAAAAAGATGCTTGGGGTCTAAACGGTCTAAGTCTTCTATTATCAATACAGGCTTCTTTGCTTTCTTCACTTTCCCATTCAAAGAATGGTCTTGACTAATCCATTCAATAGCCATTCTTATCAATGTCGTATATCCATCTTCTTCATAAATACAGCCAGCTGTATTCGCAAACTGCGACAAATACTTATCCGCAGTGTGTTTTTTCTCATCATATTTATTCTTTATCTCAAGGAACTTATGATATACTTTATTGTAAAACTCTCCCATAGGAACGAAAGAAAGCAAGAAAGACACAACAGATGTAAAGTCATCAGAAGTTAATACAGAAGCAAATAAAGCATTCAAATCAATATTCTCAAGCAACTTTTTTTTATGCAATTGTACAATAATATCTCTTTTAATATATTCAAAAACGTCCTCATTCTTTGCAACAGAATAGTTTACTGGATAAATAGTAAAGAACTCATATTTATCTTTCATTACTTCATCATTTCGCAACTTATTCAGCAAATAGGTTTTTCCATCGCCAAACTTAGCAGACAAGATTATTCTGTCTGTCGTTTCAAGATATTGGGCAAAATCGTTTAGCTTGCCTGATATATTAATACTGTCTAATGTTATTTTCATAATTTGTCAGCTACTTTCGTATTTATAGATTAATAATGTTTAGAAGTGATTTAAGTTTAAATCATACGCAACAAATTAAACTTCGAGTAATAATCTTTGTATATCAAACCACCCTACTTATTTCCTAAGATTTTATCAAGAACGGGATACACCATGAGAGGGGTTCGTACATTCTGCTATCAGCACATCGGATGACCTAAGCCATTCTGTATCACGCTCATATATATGCACATCATCTTCTTTTGTACGTGCCTTAACGCTCAAACTCCCTAATCCGATATGCTCCGTAAGTACTGTATCAGTCCTGTTGATATAGTCAATAATCCGCTTATACACAGCCGTATCCTCCCTACCACCACGAATAGAACCTGCGAAATATACCTTTTTCTTCATTTGCCTCTATTGTACATTCTCCTTTCCATAGATTCAATAAAAGAATTTAATGATATCATTATTAAATAACTAATTAAAGAAAGAAATATATTTATTGACTAAATAAGTACCCTTTCTTGCCATAATCTCATTTCCTTACGCATATTATCTGCAACAACACTAAGTGGAAACATCTTGTTCCTTTTATTTGTTATTTCTGACATCCTATGTAAAAAGATAAAAACAGAAATAAATTTATTACTAACTTCCCATTGTCTTGAAGGATGAGCCACACATACCGTTGGAATATTAAATATACGACCGATTTGAGCTTTTCTATTACTAAACACGTGAGTATATTCTATAAAAGAGTCTGACTCATCACTATTGTTCTTTAACTGTTTAAATGCATCTACCCCCAATAAAACGATGTACTTTGGTTTGATTATATCAATTAGTTCTAAAATACTTTTTACACCCTCTATCATAAGCTCTTTAGGAGAATCATTATTCCCATTTTCAGAGACAAAAGGAGTAAGATTAGTCCATACTGTCCTCTGGTCATTATCTATACTTTCTGGATGATAAAAGTGATCATAACCAAGAAACGTATGTGCCCCTGAAAGAAACTTTCTCCAGTCAGGGTTTATAGTACCATCATCAAGAAACCTTTTTTCCCAAGTAGAATTCCCTTTTAAATAATCATCAGCACTGCCTAAAACCGTCTCTCCCCCACCTGGACAACCTTTCGGGTTTATGCCTATAATCATAGTTTCAACATCCTCACCAACTACATTTAAAGGGGATTGTGTGTAATAAGTAGTATGATACTTCTTTGATAATTCGTTGAATTTAGGCACGTATTTTTCAGCCCAAGATTTAATTCTATCATTCATCGCAACCATATTTGTTCCTTTATCTTTTTAACTTTATTATTTTTTTTACTTGCAATAAATCAAGTAACAAATATCTCTTTAAACAACTATTTACCTTGTTTTCCTAAGATTTCATCAAGAACGGGATATATCTCCGCTTCGTTCTCGTATGGATAAACCTTAAAATAGGCGTTGCCATTCAGCATTGCGGAGATATTGGCTTTGCGCTTATCATAGAAGATATGGACAGGGATATTACGAGCCTCAGCATAAGCCAATTCATAACCAACGCCATGAGAGGGGTTCGTACATTCTGCTATCAGCACATCGGATGACCTAAGCCATTCTGTATCACGCTCATATATATGCACATCATCTTCTTTTGTACGTGCCTTAACGCTCAAACTCCCTAATCCGATATGCTCCGTAAGTACTGTATCAGTCCTGTTGATATAATCAATAATACGCTTATACACAGCCGCATCCTCCCTACCACCACGGATAGAACCTGCGAAATAAACCTTTTTCTTCATAATACAATGCTTTCGTTGACAAAACATATATGAGTAACACTCGCCCACAAAGATAATACTTTATTGTGAAAAATAGATAATTCAGATATCCAAAGAACTCTTTTACAATCCTCCTGCCGACATAAAATCGCTATCCATTTGCAAGCTATAAAATACGGAGTGTTTAGTGAAAAATATTTACATAAAATCCTGTAAAACACCTAAAACAAAGGTAGAAAACACGTATAAGGCGTAAGCCTACAACAGTCAGAAATTCAATTAGTTACAAAGGCTATCTTATAGCAGATTTACTTCACATCATTTTAACATTTAAAATTCAAAATGGGAAGTAAACATTCTAAACACAGAACATTCAGTGAGGACTTTATTCTCACTTTACTTCGTGAGTATTACTCATCAGAAGTGTCAATTAATTTCATCTGTCGTAAGTACGGCATTAATAGTGCCAGCTTTTATCAATGGCAAAAAAAGTATGATTTAGATGAAAAAAAGCTATCTTTGTCGCATGATATTATTACTAAAGTAAAAGCTATGCGTAGTAAGAAAGCTATGGAGAAAGCCCCTCTAACTCGTGAGGAAGAGCTTGAAGAACAAGTATCGAATTTGAAGAAAGCTTTGGAGTATTCTGAACTTCGCAATCAAGGTTTGATGAAAGTCATAGAGATAAGCAGTAAGGAATATGGTGAGGATTTGCTAAAAAAAGCTGGCGCCAAGCAGTAGACAGCCTTCGAGTCAGCAACCCTTGTTTATCAATTGGGCTGCTGAGTGGACTGTTTGGCAAGACTCGTGAAGGCTATTACTCTGTGAGTAAAGAGAAGAGGGAGCATCGTAAACTTACTGAGAAAATTGTCGTACGTGCAGTAATGGATGTTCGTGCAGATGCTCCTCGAATAGGTGCAAAGAAACTTTTGCACATGCTTATGGATATCTATCCTGGCTTAATGCTTGGGCGCGACAGGTTCTACCAGCTAATGCACAAGCATCACCTTATGCTGAAGCCATCCAGATGTCGCCACACCACGAACTCCAATCACAACTATTTCAAGTATAAGAACACGGCAAAAGGAATGGTTCTTACACGTCCTGCACAACTCTGGGTAGCAGACATCACATATATAGATACTGAGGATGGTGTGGTCTATCTTCACCTCATAACCGATGCATTCACTCATGAGATAATCGGATGGAAGCTTTCTGACAGTCTGCAGGCTGTCAATACGCTTGCTGCCCTAGACATGGCAATAGAACATTCACAGGGTATGAATCTCTCGCTGATGACGCACCACTCTGATCGTGGGGTTCAATACTGCAGCAACGCCTACGTGGCAAGGCTGGAGAGTATACACTCGGGCATAAGCATGACTGAAGACTACAACCCTACAGATAATGCAATCGCCGAAAGAGTGAACGGAATAATAAAGCAAGAGTGGCTCTACCACATGAAACGACCGAAGAACCTCGATGATGCACGATGCACTATTGCTGGTATCATAGACTTCTACAACAATAAGAGACCCCATATGAGCAACGGCATGCTTACGCCAAGACAAATGAGAGAAAAGCACTGCAATGTAGCATAAGGGTTTCTGTGCGTTTCATGGTATTAAATTTTGTAAGTTGAAGGAAAAATACTAACTTTGAACATGTGCTACACACGTTCAGACTTCATTGTCAAGATTTATGACTATGTAAAGCGAATCAGTAAAGTTTCCATGGGGGTGTAAAGCTGTTCAGGAAGCAAGTAAAAAATGTGTAAACCAATTTAGTAACAATAACCAGAAAAGTGTGAAGTAAATTTAGGCATAGTCAAGGAGATCAGTTAGTTACAAAGACACCGGCAAAAAGGTGCTTAATTGGACTTCAAAAGGGCGTTAGTAAGGGACTTAAAGAGCACCTTTTACAAGCCAAAAGAGCGTTAATTGAAAACTAATTAACACCCTTCTGCTTTTTAATATTAGAATTTTATTTACAATAATTGATATAAACTATTTTTTTACTCTTATCTTATCAGTATCTCTTGCCAACAAAATCTTAATAATAAGAGATAATAAGTTTTTCCCTTCAATACTTGAAGATTTTTTTCGATCAAACATATTCGTACATGCTATGTATACAAGAAAGGACTTTGCCACAATTAAATCTACCTCTTGACTTAGTAAAGGTCCTCCAGTTTGTAAGGTTTTAAAAGTAGAAACTATCAGAAAGAAAGAATACGCAGCATAAAAAATAAAGTTCAAATTCTCTTTAGTATATAAGAACTTTACTAATTCTCTCATGAATAGCTGATAATGATGTTCCTTCTCACTAAATATAGTATATTTTAAGATTAAATTTCGTATTATTCCTGAACATTGTGTAGCAATAACAAAAGGAAATGTAAAAAATATAAATCGTATAGCATTCAAGGTTATATCATAACCCAAAATCTTTACTATAATCAACACAAGGAGTACTGGAAGTAAAGAAAAAAATAATATAAATATAATAGCCATAACAATAGTCATAAATGGCATAACAAGGTCATTTAACGAGAAAATAAAAACAGGGATTAAAAGGATTCCTCTAATAATATTACAAAACCAATTCTTTGGTAGTAACTTATCAAGATAGTTATAAAAAGGAATAATTAGAAGAAAAAGAATAAAAAATAAAGATATAATTCTAAGACCACAAATATCATATAGTATCTTCAGAAGAAATATTATACCACAACCTATAAGCAGAATTCCAATAATAATAATCCATATTATGGTTCTGATAAAAAAAGGAGATTTTATAATATTATTCCATGCTTTTGTTTTCAATATTTTTTCGGATTGAATATCATTTTCACATAATAAAAACTCTTTCTTTATCAACTTATGATTATAATGTTTGTCTTCTCTATTAAGTTGCTCAATTGGACACTTCATTATTGTTTTATTTGAAAGTAAAACTAAGACATACTCTTCATCAATAGTGCCATGTGAATTCGACGACTTAGAACAAAACTTTATTTTCAAAATACTTTGATTTTGCCGAACGACTTCTTGCTCTGCTATAATATAAATTGCCTCTGTCACTAAAGCCGCTTCTTCTTTTATTAGCATCTCATTTCGGCAACATAAAAATCCGACAAGAATAATAGATAATAAAACAAAAATGAATGAAATAGTATTTAGAAAAGAAAGGATAACCCATTCCTGAATAAGAAAACAAAAGAAACTAATGAATAAAAATACAAGACATAAAGCCATTCCTCTTAAAAAAAAATTTGATTCATTTAATACTTTGTATTCAATGTCTCCATTATCATTAATATGTACGATTTCTGCTTTTGCCATCTTCACAAATAAAAGTTTATAATATTAAATAACTAAAGTTTCCCACACTAATAAATAGATAAAAATAACAGTTTGTCAAATTTTCTTTGTAAATTAGTAATCGCTAAAGAACAGATTTTAAAGACAAAACAATAAAACTATTATGGAAGCAAAAATAGAGAAAATAAGTGAGTTATCCAAACTTTCAAGTGTTAAAACCCGAATGAGTGATGATTTATTTCATCTTTTGGTAAGTTTGGCATCGGTCACCTGTTATCTAGCATTTCATTGGAAAAACATGACGGGGTTTCGGCTTCGGAGTTGAACCTTTCTCTTTGCCTATTCCGCATTGTGGGTGGGAGTATCTAAAGTATATACAAGCTTAAGATATTATAAATTCAACAAGCAAGTGAAAATTTACTTAAAATCCAACGAAAACGCCATCCAAACATAACGAAAGGAGTAGAAAGATATACAATAAAGATAATAATATGAAATTTAGAAGGGCATCACTTGCGTTTTACAAAAAGATTTCGTACTATTGTACTCACTTTTTTGCTTTACCTATTTATATAAATAAGACAACTATGAATTCGAAGATTAAACTACTACTAATTGCACTAACCTTGTCGCTATCTGCAAATGCACAAAAAATGAAGGAACAGGATATTTTTAAGCACACAGCAATCGACACGACGCAGCTGATTGTTTCTTATGACCTAACCGTTAAATATGACCTATCAGGACAGAATAATCCTGATCTTGAAAAGGTATATACTTACATCGGACGTAAGGTTTGCCAGAGTTTTGTGGAGAGTGAACATAATGCTGACCTAAGAATGGCTAAAGCCTTTCTACGTAATGGAAAGCGAGGCTCAAGAGCATCTATGAAACTCGTGGCTAATGTTGGTGAAACCTATATTGGCTATCCAAAGGGAAAGACAACAGTGATTTACAATATGGACGGAGCTGGCTCTTACCTTTATCAAGAGGCTACTCCAAAAATGCAATGGAAGATTACAACCGAGCATAAAACACTTTTAGATTACGATTGTACAGCCGCAACCTGTTCTTATCGTGGAAGAAATTATAAGGTATGGTTCACCACCAAGATTCCGCTTTCCTATGGTCCGTGGAAGTTTACAGGACTGCCGGGATTAGTTATGGAGGCTGAAACCAAAGAGGGAGATTATCATTGGACGGTTACAGGCATAGAAAAGCCTAAGACAGCAACGCCTATCTATTTCCTTGACAGGAACTATGTAAAGACTTCTCGTGAGAACACCCGAAAGCAAGAGAGGCTATTGCTGAAAGATCCTGCAGGCTACCTTGAGAGTTATGGCTACAACTTCACTACGACTAATTTCAATGGACAAGTTGTGAAACTAACGCTCTTTACATTCGACAATCCTTTGGAACGAGAATGATAAGACACCTACTTATCTTACTATCGTTTATCAGCTTATTGTCTATAAACAGTATGGCTCAGAATAGTCAGGGAGACTCTCTGACTATTACTGGGCGTGTGGTTGATAATAAACATCAACCTATGGATGGCTGTATTCTTACAATCATACAAGAAAAGGATTCTTCCATTCTTACCAGTAGCGTGACCAATGAAGATGGCAGATACGCTATCAGCTATCCACGAACAAATGACAATCTTCTTTTAAGCCTGACAGGATTCAATATAAAACGGCAGGTAAAACGGATAACTCCAACGAGTCAGACCGTTAACTTCACCACCACCTACGAGAGTATCACACTGAAAGAAGTGGAGATAAAGGCAAAAAAGCTATGGGGAAGTAGGGACACACTGAACTACTTGGTCTCTGCCTATATGAAAGGACAGGACAGAACCATTGGTGATATTCTCAAACAGCTGCCAGGTATCACGTTAGAAGGTGGCATGGTGAAGTATCAAGGTGTACCTATCAACCATTTCTACATTGAGAACATGGATATGTTTGCGGGCAAATATAGCATCGCCACGAATGGCATTAAGGCAGAGGATGTCAGTACGGTACAGGTGATGGAAAACCATGAACACATCAAGGCATTGCAGGATCAGATACCACCTGAATCGGCAGCTATCAACTTAAGGCTAAAGAAGAAAGCAAAGGGCAGATGGCTAAAGACCATAGACTTAGGGGTAGGCTTCGATTCTAATGGTTTTTTGAGAGAGGTCAATGCTGCCCTTATGTACTTCGCGCAAAGACAACAGCACGTTTTCTATTACGAAACAGATAATAACGGTTCAAGCGTTGATTGGTTTAAATCATACTATGATGGGAGTAATATCGGAGCCTCTCGCCTAACATCCATCATCTTTCCGGGGTCGTCTCCTGTAGGTAAGAGTCTACGTAACAATCAGCATAACCTATGTTTCAGCAATCTCAACAAACTAAGCGAAACGGCGGAAATAAAGTATAACATAACTTACAGGCACGATATCCAACGGCAAAGTAGCTATTCGCAAACCACTTATCTGCTCCCCGATGCAAGCACTCGTATGATGACCGAAGACATTTCTGCACGTAATACGACGAACGCTGCCACAATGCAGTTGCATTTTGAGAACAACGGCAGTAAGACTTATCTTAAAAACACACTTGACTTATCAGGGAACTGGAGTGACGACAATGGACTAACTTTGTCAAACAATGCACGTATTCTGCAACATGCCTTTAACAGAAACTTAGGGCTGAACAATCACACAGAATGGATTCAGCGTACAACCAATGGAGGAGGTTTTAAGCTGAAAACAACCAACTTTGTACAGACAAATCCACAAGCTCTCGCCATTGAAGGGGACATGCAGGCAAGACAAGATGCAAGACTCTCAAACATGGGAAGTTACAACAGCCTCACTTTGATAAGAAACATCCGAAAACACAACTGGACCATTGCGCCTTCCGCAGAACTGAATATTGAATATGTGGGACTGAAAAGTCTATTAAACGATACAGCTGTGACAATGGCGACGAGCGGAGACATGGGCTACTTGCAAATGAAAAGCAACTTGGGAGCCAACCTACAATATGTCAAAAACACTTTCCGTCTATCGTTCAATCTGCCTTTATCGCTCAACTATACAAAGGTGGATAACGAACCGATAGCTAACGAGACGACGAAAGGAAAGCGCACAACCCTACTCTTCTCGCCATCTTTTACAATGCTTTGGAAAGCAACAGACAATTGGACGCTTTCTGCAGGAGGGAGTTACGGGATGTTTCCTACGAGTTGGAGAAGTCTGTTCACTGCTTATCTAATGAGCAACTATAGGACACTGAACCGCTACAAGATGAATCTATCGGAAAACAAATCGGCAACTATACATGGGAAGATACACTACAAGAATATCCCGCATCAGTTCTTTGCCTACCTCTCTGGGGCGGTTAGTCGCTCATGGAGTGACATGATTTATGGTACGACAATCGACCAGAATGCGCATACACTACTGCAAGCTGAATATGCTCCGAACCACCAGAACAACTTCTCTATGACGGCGAATATACGAAAGGAGATTACTTGGCACGACATGAGTATCGGGGCAACAGCTGATTATTCGACTAACACAAGCAAGATACTACGTCAGTCTGTCATCACCGACTATCAGTATAATAGTTTCTTTGTCTCTGCTAATCTTGCCTTTAATCTTATCAAGAACATCCGACTAACAGAGAACTGTCGATGGGCAATTTCTCAATCACAGTCGGGTAACTATAAAAATATGATTCGCAATTTTAGCTATGAAACTTCGCTCTCCATGACTTTTATCCCTGACAGACTGATACTTAACACCAACCTACAATACACGCATAACAGTGGTTTTACGGATAAAAAGGATTACACCTTTATGAATCTTAGCATCACATTTAAAACAAAAAAGAAGATACAATTCGTTCTGAACGTCGATAATGTCTTCAATACAAAAACCTTTATCTATCGTTCTAACAGCAATCTTTCCGAAAGCTACACCCTCTACCAGCTTCGTCCAAGAAGTGTGATGCTAACTACCCACTTTGCTTTATAACAGAAAAAGCAAGTGTGTTCGTCCCTATCTTGACAAGAATGAGAGCATACTGTCAACCTCGAATATTGATTTTTCTCAATTAAACCGCCCTACTTATTTCCTAAGATTTTATCCAGAACGGGATATATCTCCGCTTCGTTCTCGTATGGATAAACCTTAAAATAGGCGTTACCATTCAGCATTGCAGAGATATTGGCTTTGCGCTTGTCATAGAAGATATGGACAGGGATATTACGAGCCTCAGCGTATGCCAATTCATAACCAACACCATGAGAGGGGTTCGTACATTCTGCTATCAGCACATCTGATGATCTAAGCCACTCTGTATCACGCTCATATATATGCACATCATCTTCTTTTGTTCTCGCTTTTACGCTCAAACTTCCTAAACCGATATGCTCCGTAAGTACTATATCGGTCTTGTTGATATAGTCTATCATCCGCTTATACACAGCCGTATCCTCCCTACCACCACGGATAGAACCTGCGAAATAAACCTTCTTCTCCATAAAACAATGCTTTCGCTGATAAAACATACATGAGTAACACTTGCCCACAAAGATAATACTTTATAGTGAGAAACAGATGACTTGTTTAACAAAAAGCATAATGAAGATAGCCAACTATTTTTTTTAATCTAATACAAAAGACCTTTCCATTCTCGAATCTCAAAACACAAACAACGACATTCTATAAATGAATTTATGTAAAAAAATAGATCAAAGATTTTTTTCACTTAAATATAATTGGCTAAAAACTACAAAATGTAGAGTTAAACAGATTAGAATTGCAAGAAAACTCTAATCTACACGTTATAATTAATTACAAACATCAAATAATTCATCTAAATTAAAGATTATATCTAAGTTTATATGTATATTTGCAATTAGTTAAACAACTGACAATAGACGCATGATACAAGAATTAAAAATAAAAAACTTTATCTCATTTAAAGAAGAAGTAAAGTTTAGTTTCGAAGCATCAAAAGATACATTTGCAGAATCTTCTCAAGTCGTAAAAGTTAACGAGAATACACGGCTTCTGCGTTTTGCTGTCGTCTATGGTTATAATGCCTCTGGCAAAACAAATTTGCTAAAAGCTTTTAAGTTTTTAAAAGATTTTTGGTTTAAAAAGCAAAGTGATGCTTATGATGGGACTAACGTAAAGCCATTTAAATTGGATCAAAGCTCTGAGAAAAATCCATCTACTTTTGATTTAATATTTTTCGTAGAAGGAATTAAATACCGATATCAATTAGAATTAAACCAATCGGTTGTTCTTCTTGAGAAACTTTCATACTATAAAAGCTCCCAGCCCATCAAGCTATTCGAAAGAACTTTGGAAAATGGACAAACTGCAATCTCATTTGGCGCCAACTTGAAAGTTAGTAAAGCCATAAAGGATAATATTACCTTATTATGTTTGAACAACATGTCTTTCTTTGCCGCACGTGAGCAATTAAATGCAAAGATTCCACTAATTGATGACGTGAAAGAGTGGTTGAGACGTAAATTTATGGAAACAATTACCCCCTCAACATATTTAACCTTATATGCTCAAAGAAAATTATCAAATGATAATGACCTTAAGAAATACATCATTGATTTTCTTCATGAAGCAGACTTTAATATTTCTGACATATCATCAGAAACAGTAGAAAATGCTTTACCTAAAGAAATATTAGACCTAGTATTGAAGATTAAAGAACCCTCTACTATTGGTAAGAGCAAACTTAGTGATAAGAAAATTCGCACAGATTTTTATCATACGGTTGAACGCAATGGTGAATCAGAGACATATCCTTTAAGCTTAGACGATAAAGAGGAATCTAATGGAACTGTTCGAACTTTCGGCATCGAAACTGCGATACATTCTGCTTTGAAAAGAAATGCTTTTCTTGCCATTGATGAGATAGAAACATCATTTCACCCCTACCTACTTGAGAAAATACTTTATGAGTTCCTCAGAAGCGAATCACAATCGCAACTTTTAGTTTCAACACACAATGATGGTTTGCTGGACTTAGTCAATGATTTGATACGAGAAGATTGTGTATGGTTTACTGAGAAGCAAAAATCAGGTATTACCGACCTGTACAAACTAAATGATTTCCGAGGATTGAAGAATCTAATTTCTATTAGGGAAGCTTATCGAAACAAACGCTTTGGAGCCACAATGGGATCATCATGGAAAAAAGAACTTTAAAAGACGCAGAACCCAAAGAGAGATATTTCTCTCCTACTTTACAAGATTCTCAACCAGAAATAGATGAAGGGGTAAGAGAATTAGGAAAACTCTTCCCTTTCATTATTAGTGGTGGATCTAATACTGAACGTTTTTATTTTACTCATATCAACGATACAACAAAGTATAAATTTAATATCCGCCCAAAATATTTCAATGACGAGTCAAACTATATAGAAGCTTTCAAGAAAAGAATAGAAGAAATCTTGAAAGCAAATTCTGATGCAAAGATTTTCTGCGTTTACGATTGGGATACAATATTCCCAAAAACTGGAAATCAAGAAAAAGATGCTAAATTCAGAGAAAAGTATAATAAAGAGATAGAAAATGGTGTTATTACAATGTGTCCTAGTATGCCAAGTATAGAATATTGGTTCTTGCTACACTTCGTGAACCATACCTCTTTGCTTAAAAATTATAGTAAAGTGTCGCAATTATTAGCCCCATATATAAAGCCTTGTTTCCCAGAACAAAATCAAAAGAACAAATTAAAAAAACTGCTTAAGGCAGAAAAACATTTGAAAAATCCACAATGGGTTAGAATCTTGTGTGAAAAAGGAAAATTAGAAACTGCTATCAAGCGAGCTGAAACAAACATACAAAAAGCAGAAGAAAAGAATGACCTGATAAATCAATCTTTTTCTTATGTTTATAAGATATTTAATAGCTGGCAATAATAAATCTTTCATTAAGTTCCTAAACACTAGTAAATGTACGATATAGCTTTACAGAAGAAGTAAAATTCCATAAACAAAAGCAGACCTTAAACTGTCACATATTTGTTTTATCCAAAACCTTAGAAGAAGCCCCTCACATCTCAAATGCATTTTTTGAAAAACAACCATACTTTTTCAAAGCAAAACCTCTAAAACAAAGAAAACACGTATAAGAAGCAAGCCTTTAACAAACAGGGAATCAATTAGTTACAAAGTCTGTCTTATAGCAGATTTACTTCACATCATTTTAACATTTAAAATTCAAAATGGGAAGTAAACATTCTAAACACAGAACATTCAGTGAGGACTTTATTCTCACTTTACTTCGTGAGTATTACTCATCAGAAGTGTCAATTAATTTCATCTGTCGTAAGTACGGCATTAATAGTGCCAGCTTTTATCAATGGCAAAAAAAGTATGATTTAGATGAAAAAAAGCTATCTTTGTCGCATGATATTATTACTAAAGTAAAAGCTATGCGTAGTAAGAAAGCTATGGAGAAAGTCCCTCTAACTCGTGAGGAAGAGCTTGAAGAACAAGTATCGAATTTGAAGAAAGCTTTGGAGTATTCTGAACTTCGCAATCAAGGTTTGATGAAAGTCATAGAGATAAGCAGTAAGGAATATGGTGAGGATTTGCTAAAAAAAGCTGGCGCCAAGCAGTAGACAGCCTTCGAGTCAGCAACCCTTGTTTATCAATTGGGCTGCTGAGTGGACTGTTTGGCAAGACTCGTGAAGGCTATTACTCTGTGAGTAAAGAGAAGAGGGAGCATCGTAAACTTACTGAGAAAATTGTCGTACGTGCAGTAATGGATGTTCGTGCAGATGCTCCTCGAATAGGTGCAAAGAAACTTTTGCACATGCTTATGGATATCTATCCTGGCTTAATGCTTGGGCGCGACAGGTTCTACCAGCTAATGCACAAGCATCACCTTATGCTGAAGCCATCCAGATGTCGCCACACCACGAACTCCAATCACAACTATTTCAAGTATAAGAACACGGCAAAAGGAATGGTTCTTACACGTCCTGCACAACTCTGGGTAGCAGACATCACATATATAGATACTGAGGATGGTGTGGTCTATCTTCACCTCATAACCGATGCATTCACTCATGAGATAATCGGATGGAAGCTTTCTGACAGTCTGCAGGCTGTCAATACGCTTGCTGCCCTAGACATGGCAATAGAACATTCACAGGGTATGAATCTCTCGCTGATGACGCACCACTCTGATCGTGGGGTTCAATACTGCAGCAACGCCTACGTGGCAAGGCTGGAGAGTATACACTCGGGCATAAGCATGACTGAAGACTACAACCCTACAGATAATGCAATCGCCGAAAGAGTGAACGGAATAATAAAGCAAGAGTGGCTCTACCACATGAAACGACCGAAGAACCTCGATGATGCACGATGCACTATTGCTGGTATCATAGACTTCTACAACAATAAGAGACCCCATATGAGCAACGGCATGCTTACGCCAAGACAAATGAGAGAAAAGCACTGCAATGTAGCATAAGGGTTTCTGTGCGTTTCATGGTATTAAATTTTGTAAGTTGAAGGAAAAATACTAACTTTGAACATGTGCTACACACGTTCAGACTTCATTGTCAAGATTTATGACTATGTAAAGCGAATCAGTAAAGTTTCCATGGGGGTGTAAAGCTGTTCAGGAAGCAAGTAAAAAATGTGTAAACCAATTTAGTAACAATAACCAGAAAAGTGTGAAGTAAATTTAGGCATAGTCAGTCGATACAGAAAAGGTGCTTAATTGGACTCCTAAAGGGCGTTAGTAAGGGGCTTAAAGGGCATCTTTTGCAAGCCAAAAGGGCGTTAATTGAAAGCTTATTTACGCCTTTCTGATTTTCGATATTAGAATTATCTTTACAAGACAGAAGGATAAAAAGAGACAGAATGACAGAAAGAGACAGAATGACAAAAAGACAAATAAAGACAGAATGACATAAAGACAAATAAAGACAGAATAATAAAACAAACTACGAATTACGCGAATACCACGAATCATTATCACAACAAATAACTTGTAAACTTGTGAACTCGTAAACTCGTAAACTTGTGAACTCGTAAACTAAAACAGCTATGAACTACTATAAGCTATGGTTTTAATTACTTCGCATCTTCTTTCCTTTTTGCATATTTCAATTTTGCTGTCACTGCTATCACTTAAAGGCACAAGATAACTCATTAGATTACAGAGGGAAAGGATGAAATGTTAAAAGTGACAGCAAATCAAAACAAAACTTATATTGTGAGAAATGTGGCCTATATGACAAAAATGTGCTTAAAATCCTTGTAACTATCTAATAATCATTATCTTTGTTTTATTTATATTTTTATGGCAAAAAATCTGCTTTTATTGTGGCTCAAAATCGACTATAAAACGTGGTCATCTTAATGGTAGTCAACGCTGGTATTGTAAGTGCTGTAAGAGGAGCTTTGTTGGACATAATCGCCTTACCAATACCATTGTCAATAATCGTTATTCCAAGGGTAATCTAACAGTCAAAGATCTATCAGAGGAGTACGGAGTTTCAACCAGGACAATTTATAGAAAACTCACCAAATCTTATAAAGAAGAACTTCCCAACCTTCTTGTTCGCCCTGTAGTGGTTTTAATGGATGCCACCTATTGGGGACGTAATTTTGGTGTCGTTATCATGAAGGATTCATTGTCTGGTGATGTACTTTGGTTTAAGTTTATCAATAGGCATGAACGTCTTGAAGACTATAAGGAGGGCATAAGCTACTTGGAGTCACTTGGGTATACCATTCAAGGGCTTGTATGCGATGGTTTTAAGGGACTTAGGCAAGCTTTTCCCAATTATAAATTCCAATTATGCCAGTTCCATCAAGTAATGACTATAAAGACAAAACTAACTTCAAGACCCAAGCTTGAGGCTTCAAAAGAACTGCTTGAATTATCCAAGATGTTATGTCATACGGACAAGGAGTCCTTTATTGGGGCTTTAAAGGAATGGTACACCAAGTGGGAGGATTTTCTTAAGGAACGGACAACAACAGAAGATGGAAAATCACATTATACTCATAAAGCTCTACGTAGTGCTTTTTTGAGCCTTAAAAGGAATATGTCGTCATTGTGGACATACTATGATTACCCTGAATTGAAGATGCCAAATACAAACAATGCCATTGAATCACTCAATGCAGATTTAAAGACAAAATTGAACCTACACAAGGGGATCAGTATGGAAAGAAGAAAGATCTTCATCCAAGACTTTATAAAGTCCCATTCTCCTAAGAAATAAAAGGGGAATGGGAGATTTTAAGCACATTTTTGTCACATAAGAGAAAACGACGCTAAAATAAGCACACTTTTGTCACATAAGCCAGAAATGTAATAGTTTCTCTTGTTAGAGAATAGTTATCACTCCTTATATAGGAAGAAAGGAATATAAACACACGCATCCGATATTTGTACAGATTACATTTGGCGATTTGATAAGAAAGTATTACTTTTGCAATGGTTTTCAAAATGGAAACTAAGGGGTGCTTGCCTGTTTGGGCTTGCTGAGATTATACCCATTGACCTGATACGGATAATGCCGTCGTAGGAAGATCCCCCTTTATACTTTTTTCTTAAATCATCAACCTGGGATATGAAAAGAATTATCCTATTTACTGCTGCACTGACGTGCGTGGCAGCTATAAAGGCGCAAACAGTGACGGACACGCTGAAACAACAACAGCTTGACGAGGTCGTTGTGGCAGGTGTTCGTGTACCAAAGAGTGCACCATACGCAGTATCTAATATTAAAAAGAAGGAACTTGAAGCCTTCTCTAAGAGTGGACGTGAAATGCCATTCCTCCTCACTCAGACTCCGGGCGTATTAGCTTGGGGCGAGAATGGACTTGGAACGGGTACGGCAGCGATGCGCATTCGTGGTGCTGCTGGTAGTAGAATCAATATTACGTTAGATGGAGTATCGCTCAATTCACCAGAAGATCAGACCGTTTTCTGGGCAAACATGAACTCATACGCATCGCTGATGAATAGTGTACAGATACAGCGTGGTATCGGAACATCGACCAATGGTGATGGTGCTTTCGGTGGTTCGGTGTCATTGGCAACAAGTGCTCCAAGCCGACAACCAAGCGTGGAGGTGAGTGGTTCATACGGCTCATACAATACGTATAACGCAGGTGTGAAGTTCTCTACAGGTTTGTTGTTCAATCATCTTGTCTTCGATGGAGCTTATCATGAGACCGCAACAGACGGATATGTCAACGGAACAAGTGGGCGTTCGGGTTCTTACTATGGTGGTCTGACTTGGTTGGGCGATAACTTCCGCATCAGCTATAAGAACATCGGCAACTTCGAGAAGACTGGACAAGCATGGAATGGTGTCGTTACGGGTAGTAATGACCTTAGTCTGATGGATGGCACCTACGGCTCTAAGACGGGCATCACCACCTATAAAGATATGTATGAGAGAGGTTTGGGCAAGTTCAACCAGCTCTATGAATACTTACAGACCGATGCTAACGGGGCCTTTGTTAAGGATGGGAATGGCAACTACGAGACGGCACGTTACATGATGCGCGACGGCTCTTTCTGGAACAAAACGACAGATAATTTCTATCAGAATCATAACCTCTTATCGTTTGCTTTCCAACCATCCAGCCACTGGAGTCATAATGTAACCCTGCATTACACCTACGGTTACGGCTATTACAGCGAATTTAAGCATAACACAAAGTTTGCGAAGTTCGGTTTGGCATTCAATGACAGCAATGGTAACCTCGTGAAGAAGTCGGACTTCGTACGCCTGAAGGGTTTGTCACAGCACACCTACGGCATTGTCTATACCAGTAATTACAAGGACGAGAGTTGGGATGTGACAGGCGGACTGAACCTACAGCAGTTCCGTGGCAGCCACTTCGGCTATCTCACCTATATTAAAAATGAAGAGGCAGATGCAAAGTTCCGTGCTGGTGGTAATGACTATAAGTTTTACGACTCTAAGGCACATAAGTATGACTACAGCGGATTCTTCAAGGCAAAATACAACTTTGCGGACTATTGGAACGTATTTATGGACCTACAGATACGTCACGTGGAGTATATGACCGATGGTCAGAACGACCGTTTCTATAAGGTTGGGAATGGCTATCAGAACCAACGCTTAGACATCAGCGAGCGTTATGACTTCGTCAATCCGAAGGCGGGTATCAGCTATTATCGTGGTGGTCACAAGGCATACGCATCTATTGCGCACGCCAGTCGTGAGCCAGAACGTAATAACTTCACCAACAACGGTAGTTATCCTGCACCTTCGCCAGAACGTATGATGGATATCGAAATGGGCTATCAATACAATGGTCGCAACTGGAGAGCAGGCGTTAACCTCTATTACATGGACTATAACAACCAGTTTGTACAGACTGGTGCGCAGAGTGATATCGGTGAGAATCTGACTACAAACATCAAGAGCAGCTATCGTATGGGTGCTGAGTTGGAGGCAGGCTGGAGCCCATTGTCATGGTTGACCGTTGAGGGTAACGCAGCTTTGAGCCGTAATATCATCAAGGACTTTGACGAGATGGCAAGTGTAGATTGGGAGTCTTCGTTCCGTAAGATTCATTACAACCACTCTACTTTGGCTTTCTCACCATCAGCCATACTCAATGGTATGCTCAATCTTCATTACAAAGGCTTTGAGGCAGTATGGCATACAAACTTTGTCAGTCGTCAGTATCTCGACAATACCGAGAACATGACACGCTCACTGCCATGCTATTCACAGACGAATGTCAACCTCAGCTATACCCTTCGTCCTACCAAGCACATTGCTGGTTTGAAGGAAGCTGTCTTCGGTGTGAACCTCAATAACATCTTCAATCGCCACTATGCAGCCAGCGGATGGGTGTATAGCTCTATCCTCGACAACGATGGTCATCCTAACGAGAACCGTTACACACAGATTGGCTTCATCCCAATGGCAGGGTTTAATGTGATGGGGAGTGTGACGTTGAAGTTTTAGCCTCACCCCCAGCCCCTCTCCTATTGGAGAGGGGAGTGAAATGTGATCTTTGCTAAACTTATATGAGACAATAGAACAAATAAAGTGAATGAAATACTTCATAAACTATAGTATCAATAAATAGAGGAAACTCGCTATCTACTCCCCTCTCTATTCGGAGAGGAGGGGGAGAATATGATATTTGCAAAAACTTATATGAGACAATAGAACAAATAAAGTGAATGAAATACTTCATAAACTATAGTTTCAATAAATAGAGGAAACTCACTATCTACTTCCCTCTCTATTCGGAGAGGAGGGGGAGAATATGATATTTGCAAAAACTTATATGAGACAATAGAACAAATAAAGTGAATGAAATACTTCATAAAGTATAGTATCAATAAGTAGGGAAACTCGCTATCTACTCCCCTCTCCAATAGGAGAGGGGCTGGGGGTGAGGCTGTTGTTATTATGACACTAGACATGCTGGGCTGCATCGTTGGCCTAATTTACATCTATCAAGAATACAAAGCGAGTATATGGCTTTGGTTGACGGGGATTATCATGCCCCTCATCTATATGGTGGTCTATTACGAAGCAGGACTATACGCCGACTTCGGAATGCAGATATACTATACATTAGCTGCCATCTATGGATTCTTGTATTGGAAATTTGGACGGAAGAAAGAACAAAAGGAGGTACCCATCACGCACTTCCCGCGTCGGCTGATACTCCCCGCACTCCTCGTCTTCTTCGGCATCTGGGGTGTGCTCTACCTCATCCTCATCCACGCCACCAACTCCACCGTACCCGTATTAGACAGCTTCGGCAATGCGCTTAGCTTCATCGGTATGTGGGCGTTGGCAAAGAAATACATCGAACAATGGTGGATATGGTTCGTCGTCGATATCGAACTGGCTGGACTGTATGTGTATAAAGAAATCCCTTTCACCGCCGGACTATATGCCTTCTATGCCGTTATCGCTGTGGCAGGGTACTATAAGTGGAGGAGAAGCCTCCCCCAACCCCTCCGAAAGGAGGGGAGTGCCTAACGGAATAAGGTTCCTTCTGAGTTCTTCAAAATAGATTCATAGGCTGAAGGAGAAGTTATCGAAAGGAATAATAAGATATAAAGTATCTCGAAAGAGAGAAAGAATAAAATAAGGTTACTGCAATAAAATAAAAGAATATAAAGTATCTCGAAAGAGAGAAAGAACAGAATAAGAATAGCAAGAGAAATGATTATCAATAATAAAGAGAATAATAAGGACAAACAACACCAACACATTCCCAACGAGCACTCCGTTAGGCACTCCCCTCCTTTCGGAGGGGTTGGGGGAGACTTTAATTCCGTCATCCTTGCTGCTGGCGACTTCCCCACTCACCTCCTTCCACTTCGCATCCTTCGCACGGCGAAGAACCTCATTGTCTGTGATGGTGCACTAGAGGACCTCCTTGAATATGAGATTGAACCAACGGCTGTGGTCGGAGATGGCGACTCACTCTCTGACACACTGAAACAGCGTTATGCACACATCTATCATCCGATTTCGGAGCAAGAGTTTAACGACCTGACCAAGGCTACCCTCTTTGCTCGCTCTCACCTGAAGATGGATGCATCAACGCATACGCGTCCTCGCTTCTGTTACCTTGGAGCAACGGGTAAACGGGAGGATCATACCTTGGGCAACATCTCTCTCATGCTCTACTACTATCGACAGTTAGCTATCGACCCAGTGATGGTAACGGACTATGGTTACTTTGTTGTGGCATCGGGCACTACTCGCTTTGACGCTTTCCCCGGACAGCAAGTTAGCATCTTCAATGCAACCTGTAAAGAGATGTCGAGCAACGGCCTTAAATGGGACGCTTATCCCTTCAACGAACTTTGGCAGGGTACACTGAACGAAGCTCTAACAAATGAATTTACAATCTTTGCGGATGGTGATTACCTTATCTACCGTACACACAAAATATAATCACCCTCAAAATACAAAGCATTTTCACTTGCATTCGTAAGAGACTTTACAATCTTACCATCTGCGAACGACACTTTATCACTGAAGGCATAGAATTTATAGGTACCTGCAGGCAGATATTGTTCAGCATTGCCTTCAGCCATCGTATAGGTAGAGCCGTTATAGTTTAAAACCCACTTTGCTTTCAAGTTACAACTTTTTTTGTATTTAAAGGATATTGCACGAGTAAAAGCAAATGGGAAAGATTAGAAGTGATGAAAAACGAAATATATGTGAGTAAGTTCTGGGACTTCAAAGGTTAAATCATGACATCACATATAAGTCTGAATCTGTAGAACCTCTGTAAGATTGGTTCACCAGCCACATCTGTGAGGGGTTGATGTCACTAAAAAATTAGCTACTATGTTACCCTGTCTTTATAATGCAAATCGGTCATTACAACCTCGTACTGCCTTAAAACAGCAAGAAATCATAATGACCGATTCTTATTTATATAATCCGAACGTTATCGGATAAAGAAATTAATAATCCTGTACCAAACGGATCGCACAACCCTGATTTGGATCTGTCGTGTTATAGAACTCGGTGAAAATAGCTTTAGGTGTAATTTTAACATGACGCATTGAATTTCCTCTACGTGAGGAAGTCGCATAATTAGCATGTGTACCCCATTGTTCTAACTTGTTGGAACCACTCGCTCTATAAGCTGAGAATGGGATAAACACGGCACCACTATTTCTAATTTTGTCAAATGATGTTTCGTTAGAATCTGTGTTTGACCAATGACCAAAATTACTAAAACTTGTAAACAATGCCTTAGCTTCTGCAACCGTCATATTATCAGGGAAAATAAGTACGCCACGCAACCATACATCATCATCACCACGCTGTTCCGATATTGCTTTAATATGACATTTTGCCCATTTAGCAGCTTTTACGCCAGATTCTCTCCATACTCGATTATTATTTGGCAAACCGGGATTGAGCTGATCAGGCATAAGATACGCCCACTCGTCTGAAGTCATGACACGTGTTTCTTTGTTTCCAACTTTCAACTTATGACCATAGTCTTGCTGATTTGCTACTTGATCACTTGTGGCAGAAAAACTACTATTGAGCAATGTTGGATTGTCGAGAGTTCCCCATGATAGCAAGTCAAAAAGTCGATACTTTTCAGGAGAAACATATTTGTTACCCCCCACCTGTATCATGTCAATATAGGTATCTCCTTTTTTTCTGGAAGTTGTTGGAATTGCCATCTCCCACTGCTTTGGTGCTAATTGATAGTAACCTGGCTGTATAGTACGTGTAGCAGAGACTTTAAGTGCAACATTCTTCTTCCATCTGATGAGAGAATTTGCCTTGAGGTTTCTTGTATTCAAGTCGTATGTGTAGGTTGCGATAGGCATAACATACTGCACATT
The DNA here is from genome assembly GCF_018127785.1 of Prevotella scopos JCM 17725. Taxonomy (NCBI): domain Bacteria; kingdom Pseudomonadati; phylum Bacteroidota; class Bacteroidia; order Bacteroidales; family Prevotellaceae; genus Prevotella; species Prevotella scopos. Next base: position 73,256 of record NZ_CP072389.1, on the reverse strand, counting down.
ACCATTGGTAATAGCTACCTGCTTGGTGTCACTTACAGAGAATCTTGCCTTAGACCCTTTATAATAAACAAATGACTTGCTTGCATCATAGTTGCGTGTCTGTGGCTTTTCTTTAACTACACTCGTATATGAACCAGCATAATAGCCATCGAAAGATGGAGCTACGTTACCAGGAACAAAGGTCACATAAAAGTCAGTCTTACCATTAAAGAAGATGTTCTCTTCTGGGTCAGCCACTGTACCAACCTCAGAAACACCTATTACGGTTCCGTTTGCCAAGTTAACTTTTGCAGAGCGATAGACACCCTTACCACGAAGACCTACCTTTGTTATTGAAGTGCGGTCGTTGGCAGAAATAGCAAAGTGAGCTACAGCAAAAACGTTTGACAATTTAACGCCTTCTGCCACAGTTGCCTTTCCATTAGAAACGCTAACCTTAGCCTCACCTGTCAATACGCAGTTACGCTTTAAGTCAGCAAGGTTACCCGTCTGGCTTGTAAGATCGATATTGATAGAACCAGCATTAGCCTCCTCGTCGCTGATTTTTCTGTCAGCACTACCATCGGCGGTCTTACCAATATAGAAGAAACGATACTTTGTACCAGTTGTCAAACCACTCGCTGGTACTTCTCCCTCAAACTCACCACTGCGGTCGTTATTTTTTGTTGACTTTAATGTAAGCTTGCTCGCTACCTTCTTACCCGCACTATTGGTTGACACAAACAATAGTTGGTCACCTGTCTCCCACTTCCATGGGCTAGTTGAAGCATCAGCCTCAGAAAGTACAGCTCTTGACTCAGGAGCGTCCTCATCAGTTCCTGCAGAAACTGTAAGCGTTACCATTGGCTCTTTCTCTGCTGTATATTCGCTATCATCAGAAGAGCAAGATGTCGCAAAAAGTGATATTACCATGCAAATAGCAGGTAAAAGAATTCTTTTTTTCATTCTTTTTATCTTTAATTCTTATTAAAACTCTTAAGTTAATTATTCTTTCACATAAACGACCAAAACAGATTTAGCCGCATTTGTAATAATTCATAAATGTAACCGATACTAACAGCTTCGATTAATCACCCTGCCCTGTGTTCCAAGGGTCGCTTGAATTATTCTTTAAATCCTCATTGTCTGCGTCACTAGTCACACTTGCACAAATCATTGATTCAGCCTCGATGCTATATGTTGAGCACCATGGTTTCAAATAGGCTTGCTTCTTGCCTATTACAAAAGCTTCTACTGTCGTTAATACATTTCTTTTCATAACTATTTTAAAAATTGATTTTATCTTGAATGCTTAAAATTGATAACAGATACCAACTAAATAATACGTTTTTTATCCCTATTGCTTTAATTTCGGTGCAAAGTTAATAAAAATTGTCACAACAATTTCATATTTCATTGTTTTTAACTTTTTATTTAATCTTCTGCGAGCGTTATCTATAGTTAAAATCACATCAATCAAACCATTCACAAACAATAATTCCCACCATGTCAGGATTGAATCCAGCATGGCGGGAACCTTGTTTATAGTGGTTAAGAAGTAAATCGATTATTCCGTAGCCATCAGTTGCAGTTAATGCTTACGGCCGTTGACATCAATAATATTGCTGAAGGCTGCGAACTTGGCGGCATCAATTGGTTGCGTCTCATCATTATTTTCTGCTCCAACATATACGGGGCGGATATTGCTTCCTTGGTCTTTTGATGGCACAGCGATATTCATTTTGAATGCAGCACCAAAGAACACACCATGTGGAATGGAGTAAGTTGTACTTTGCGATGTATAGTACTGTCCATAGAATCCGCTGTTATAGGCAACATGGCGGAACTCTACAGAAGCACTGTTTATTGGACGACGTCCACCAATGGGGAGGAATAAACCTTGATTCGCCAGAACAAGTCCCGTCACATCTTGATATTTCCATATCTTTCTTCCCGTTGGGAATTTTGGTGCCGTACCACTAAACTTTGTATCACTGAAGTAAGCTCCATAGATTTTATTACCCTTATCGGTGTAACAATAAGCAGGAATGCTGGTGTTTGCCGAGAATAACGCATTAAAATCTGCATCTGAAGGATACTGATAGTGGTAATGCTTTTGCCCATGTTCGGTGTAATACCTTACGATGTCACCATGAGTAGCTTCTGCTCTGTTGCTCGTCTCGTTGACATGTACCAATCCACCTCTATTCTTATAGTATTTACCTGCCATGTCGAAGTTCGTACCTTGGAGGTAATAAACGCCATTAAACTTCAGTGCATCCTGAATGACCCCCCACTGGAAGAGGTCTACATCTTCCTCCGTCTGTGTGAATCTACCAATGTGATCGTCAATAAACCAGTTTTGCGAACCTAATCCATCATATTTTATATCCTGATTATCGGCTTTATTAACACTCGTTGGATTCTCACCATAGCTGCTTATCCACCATTGTGCTGGTGCGATACCCCAATACTCAGCTGAGCCAGTATTATAATGTATGAAGTTACCCGTTGCCCACTTCACATTATTTACTTCAACGTATGGTTGTGGTACAACCTTCTCAACAGTGATGACAGTACGATAGTCATAATCGGTCTCAAACTTCTTGGTAGCTGTCTTTGTAAAGGCACCCTGTTGCGTGTAGAGCGTTATAGTAAACTTTGTCTCAGCATTCTCAGCTAACAGTGCTACCCATACATAGCCATTAGTAAGTTGTAATTTCGTCTTGTCTTTATTGGCAATCGTAATTGCATATTCTTTCTCATCATTCGTACCGACAAATTCTCCGTTGCTGAGGTCAAGAACATCATACGAGCGCAGCCCATTGATTTTCACACTATCGATATCTGCAATCTCACCACTACTACTGGGGTCGCCAGTGACCTTAAACTTCAATCCCCAGATGGCTATCTTACGCTTTAGACTTGGCTTTAGCTTGATGTCCTCCTTATCAACAGGAACTGTCTTTAGTACATCAGTACCCCAATTAAAGTCGAACTTTTTGTCAATGCTCTCTAATGTACCATCCTGTTTCTTTAAATCAAGTGACACAAAGTTTGTTATTGTTGATGATTGGTCATGATAAGAAATCGTCACACCTTGATTACTTTCTGAAGTTATGATATTACTTACCAGACCGATAGAACCTTCTTCCAGACCACTACCCGGATAGAAGAAAGTAAAGATATCACCTTTCTTCACCTTGTTATGACTTTTCACCTTTCCACGATAGGTAGTTTGCTTGGTACCATCACCATTCGTCTCAACCAAACTATAGGTTGTTTGTTTGCTACCATTATTATCTGAGAGATTATAAACGAAGAGTTTGTCATTCTTAGCCCACTTAGAAATGACATTGTTATCGTCATCAAGTATCAGCTGACGCGTATCCGGACCAGCACCTCGATTGTTATCAACTGTAACAACGAGGTTGTTGACATATCCATCAACCTCTGAAACAAGTGCATTGTTCTCATTATCACTACATGCTGCAAACCCTATCATGGTCATCAAACCACAAAGGGATAATAAATCATACCTTTTCATCTTCGCTTGTCTATTTAAGATTCTTCATTCCATTTTTCATCCTCAATTCTGTCATTATATTCAAAAGGGTTTGGCTTTGCTTTTTGATCCTCTCCGCCATGGTGTGGACTATCTTTGCCAAGTCCGCTACTGCCAGCTAGCAAAGGAAATTCAATACAAGTTGTGAAGATCGCACAGGTTGGTCGTTTGTAAAATTTATCCATAAGTGACATTGTTAGCAGATATACATTAGAGCTAGCCTTTTTGGGTTAGGAAGGCTAGTGAATGTTTATCTGTGGTTTATATTTGTAACAATTAAACGTTTTTACCTTATAATCCTATTGTACAGTTAAAGATTAAGATAGTAATCTAGGTTTTTATTCTTAACGCTCGTAAAAATAGGTATAAGATCCTTTCGTGTCAAGTGATGAGATACTAAAAAATGTTAGGGGTAAAAAACTAATACATGAAAGTTTAGTTGACGAGTCTGGGGTTGACGAGTTGACTAGTTATATGTGGCAATAAACACAGCAAACGAAAGTAATCATAATGATGAATTAGGATAGGTACAAAAAAAGAGGGTGTGTCAAAATGTACACATCCTCTTTTTTATGCACAAAGCCCCGACTTTCTCAAGCCAGGGCTTTGCTATTTCCTAAAGTTTTTGTACCTTTAGGCATTAAAAAAATCTCATTATGACAAAGATACACTTTCGTTCTTACATACACAAGAAAATGATTCTTTTTCCTCAAAGAATCGATAAGGATATCGCAGAAGATGCCCCTGTTCGTCTTTTAGACGCCTTGGTGGATAATCTTATGTTGGATAATGTCTACAAACTTTATAAGCCCAGTGGTCGCAAGCCTTATCATCCACAAATGATGCTTAAGGTGATTCTTTACGCCTATATGAATAATATCTATTCCTGCCGTCGTATAGAGTCACTTCTCAAGCGTGACATTCATTTCATCTATCTGGCAGGATATGAGCAGCCTGATTTTATTACCATCAATCGTTTTCGTAATCGTGTGAAAAAGGAAATCAACAATATATTCACACAAGTCGTATTAGTACTTGCAGCCAAAGGTTTGATAAGTCTTGACGTTGAATATATTGACGGCACAAAAATAGAATCGAAAGCTAACAAGTATACCTTCGTTTGGAAGAGAACCGTGGAAAAGAACCGCACCAAGTTGCAGGAACAAATACGCACACTCTTGCTTCAGGTTGACGATGTCATTGCGCAGGATAATGCCGCTAAGAAAGAAGGTATTGAGTTCACTGCAGCTCTGCTTGATGAGATATCCGAGGAATTGAACAAGTCTTTGGAATCAATCCCTAAACCTAAGACAAAAGAAGAGAAGCAGGCTGTTAGAACCAAGAAAAAACAGCTTAAAGAACTTGAGAAGAAACGTAATAAACTCCAGGAGTATGACCAACACCTTGAGATTATGGGAGAGAGAAACTCCTACAGCAAGACCGACCCTGATGCCACGTTTATGCACATGAAGGAGGACGCTATGCGGAACGGACAGACTAAGCCTGGATATAATCTGCAGATAGCAACGGAGAACCAGTTTATCACCGACTTTGCACTCTATGCCAATCGTACCGATACACTCACACTACCTTCTTTCTTGGAGTCTTTCAAATCACGCTATCATCGTTATGCCAAGACAGTCGTAGCCGATTCAGGGTATGGCTCCGAGGAGAATTATCTGTTCATGGACGTACATAATATGGAAGCCTATGTGAAGTATAACTACTTCCATAAAGAGCAGCGTCCACGCTACACACCTAACCCATTCAGTCCCGCAAGCCTTTATTATAATAAGGAACAGGATTTCTACGTCTGCCCTATGGGACAGCACATGAGGCGTATAGGTATGAAGCGTTCCCTAACCTCTAATGGATTCGTTACTTACAGCGTACGTTATCAGGCAGAACACTGTGATGGTTGTCCGTTGAGAGGCTCATGTTTTAAGGCAAGAGGGAACAGAATTATAGAAGTAAACCACCAACTACAGCACTATAAACAAAAGGCACGGGAACTACTGACCTCGGAAGAAGGCATCAAGCATCGAGGACGAAGGTGCATAGAACCTGAAGCTGTTTTTGGACAAACAAAATATAATAAAGCCTACAAGAGGTTTAGGCATTTTGGGAAAGACAAGGTCAACATGGACTTTGCATTCTTTGCCATTGCCTTTAACATAGGAAAAATGTGCAGAAAAACTAATCTCAAGGAACTAAAAGCCATTATGGAGGTACTTTTAGTCACCTTCAGATGCTCTATACAAGTTTATATAGGCTATTTAAAGACCAATAAATCATTTTATATGAAATTAGCAGCATAGCTATAGTAAATAATGATTTATATGGTAGACAAGGTAAAGGGGGGGGGTAAAAAGAGGATGTGTCCATTTTGACACACCCTCTTTTTATATTTATTTTATGAAGTGTCAACTCATTTACAAATAACTTGTAAACTCGTCAACCAGTCAACTTGTCAACCAACAAAAGTCCTACTCGTAAGCATACATTTCGCCAATCAAATAGCGAGGATATTTTTCAGTGCTGAAACTTTCGAGTACCTTAACCTTAACATACTTACAGGTTACAGGACTATTGAAGACAACTGGGAATGGCGTATTGTCATCGTAGGTTGCAGAAGCAGAAGCAGTACCCATGTTAACCCATGTCTTACCATCTTCGCTCGTGTAAACAGCTACCTTCTTAACACCATAGCCATAGCTTGTGTAGTTGCAAAGGATACCAACACCTGACACTGTCTTTGTGCTCTTGAATTCCATTACGAACTCAGGCTCGTAAAATACATATGAATATATGTAGCTATTATTATTGCCATCGTTCAACTTTGTTGCATCTGAATTAGTGTTAGGGGATGACATTGTATAATCGGTCAATGCAATCTGCTTAGCTGTGTTAAGCGTACCAGAGGCGTTGATGTTATCAAAGGTGAAGTCGGTTGCAACTACAATCTTAGTGTTTGTCTTTGCTGTTTCAGCCCCATCAACACTCTTGATGACAACAGAGGTCACACCATTCTTCAACATCGTAAGATTCTTAAGCGCATCACCATTCACCAATTTAACAACAACTGGCTCGGTAGTCTCTTGCTGACCCTTTGCGATTGAAACGGTTGTCTTGCTAAGGCTGATAGCTTCTGTGCTCATCACCTCTTCACCACTGCGTGCTGTAACACCATCAGATGAAGCAGCCAAAGTAACCGTAACATCCTTCTCAGCTGGAGCAGAGAGTCGCACATAGAACAATGCGCTATCGCCTGATAAGGTAATGGCTGTAGATGACTTCACACCTGCGAGCGTCAGCTTATTACCATCGCTGCTACCTGTGTAGAGGTAAGCCTTAGCTGAGTAGTTCTCTTCTGCAGTAGGATAGAGCGTGCTACCAACTTCTGGTTCGCTCTGACAAGATGCCAGTGTGGCAGCAACCAAAGAGGCTGCCAGCACTGACTTGAATAGGTTTATTTTCATATTTGCGATTTCTTTTGACTTATTTACCATCGATTCTTACGTTCTGCTCCCAGGTTGGAACAGCCACACACTTACCGGTGTTGCCGTGACCTGTTGCATCGTTGAAGGTATCACCCTGACCCTCGTTACACTTCCAATAGCCTTCCAATCCAGTGCTTGATGGGTCACAAGCATACATATTATTGAGAATCTGAGCCTGTGTGCGTGCTACTGTCCAGAAACGAAGTTCGCTCACCTTCACGTCAGCTCTCAAGTAATCGGTGTTACCGAAGTTGATTCGGTTGCTGAGATTAGTATTCTTACCAGGGAGGTCCATTGAATTATCAAGTACACCATTCACATAGAGGTAGAGCTTTGTACCTGTGCAAACGAATGCGAGGTGGTACCACTTGTTAGCCTCAAAGAGCTGCTTACTATTCATCTGTGTACCCTGAGTCTTAATCTGCAAGCGGTTACCCTCGATAGGAGCATCACCGAAGCGAGTATAAATCTCACCACCATCGTTACCCCATGCACCGAAGAGTGTCTGGTTGTTAAGTTCGCCAAGACCCTTACCGAGTCTGCTCATGTTCACGTTCATCTCTACAGTCCACTGTGAAAGGTCATAGGTATTACGCATTGTGAAGTGGATGTTGTGTGATGCGTTGATGATTGGCACAGCCTGATAAACAACCTGATCGAGGATGTAAACCATTGTACTACCAGCGTTCAGCACGTCATACTTACCATCCTTACTCTTCAGACGAAGGGCAACAGCATACTTCTGACCACTATCCTTCAACGCCTGTGTGAGTGGGTTGATGGTCAGTGTCAACTCAGAAGAGATAGACTTACCAGCCTCAATGGTCACCTCGTTTGATGACAAGCTGTAAAGACTTGCAGGCAGTGCCTTGTAAGAGGTTTCGTTACGCTGGTTGTACTCAGCGAGAGCTGTTGTGTCAGCAACTACCTCGAAGGTATAGTCCTGTGTAGCGAGGTCAGAGAGACGCACGTTCACAGAAGAAGTGACAGCAGACGTACCGATAGTAATCTTCTCACTTGAGTTACCATTGGTATTGGTCTGTAAGATGAAAGCCTTGTTTGTGAGTGGAGCGTATTCTGCATTCTCACAAGAAGCCATCAATGTCAGGGAGGCAATAGCGAGTCCTCCGATGAAAAGCTTTGAAATATTGTATTTCATAATTTGAATGTCTTGATTATTGGATTGATGGATTCATAATCTGAATAGCCTTACGCAAGAATGGATAGTTGCCGGCTTGTCCAGACACGCTGTATTCGTATTCCATGTGGTAGGTACCAACACCACCCTTACGATAGGTCTTACCATTGTAAACAGGGTTCCAGTAAGCCATACCCAAGAGTGAAGGAATGGTTGTGCCGTTGCCCAACTGGAAGTTAACACCACCCTTACCAGCATAGCTCTCAAAGTTCTCGCAGACGATAATCTTCTTTGCCACCTGCTCAGGCGTGAGATACTGCTGGAAGTGAGTAGCCTGTGCTTCGAAACGGCTGTTCAAACCACTGTTGCCTGTACTGCCATACGCCTGCAGGATGAAGTAGTTAAAGTATTCGCCATACTCTGCAGCCATAGCGTCTGGCTCACCATCGATAACGAACATCTTATCAGTACCTGACTTCGGACCGATGCGCTTGCCCATTGTCTTTACGAAAGCTTCCATCACCTTAGCGTTCTGCCAAAGTTCCTTATCGGTCTGGAAAGGCTGAGCATATGAAGGTTCAGCATCGAGGTCGAAACCATCATAACCATACTTAGCGATAGTGTCGCAGATAGCGTTAGCATACTTTTCAGTAGCTGCAATCTGTGAAGCCTCATCATTGCCCCAACCCCAGAACTTATGACGCCACTCTTTCCAAGTGAGGTTTTTGTCGGTATTGGTTGGAGTAATCTGGTCACCAATGTCAAATACAAGGCAACTGATGAGTACCTTCGTACCCTTTGTCTTCTGAACAAAGCGAAGGTCCTTCAACATTGCCTCAGTTGGGTTCTTCCAGTTTCCCCAGAGAGAAACGAAGTCAGTACTGTCAGGGAGACCTGCCAATGAGTTCTCATAAGTTACGCCTGTACCCGTCCAGTTACCAAACCAACCGAAAGCTACAGGGTGGTCAGTCTTCTTATAGTTACGAAGTTGAGCATAGTAAGCCTCTGACTTATTTGAGTGTGTGAGGTCAGCACCGTCCTTTGCCTCAGTTTCAGTCCAGTCGCTGCAAGCTGTGAAAGCTGTTGCAGCGCAGGCTGAGAGTAAGAATATCTTTATTAAATTCTTCATTTTAATCGAATGTTTATTGTATAATAGCTATCTTATTAACGCTGCCACCACATCTTGGTAGCATAGTCGTCATTACCATTCAACATCTGAACAGCCTTAAGGTAGTTTACCTTGTTATTGGTAGCCTCATCGATATCGAATGGGATACGATTGGCAACCTGGATGCTGTAGTCTGTTGACTGTGCCAGAGGGAACACCTTTGGATAACCTGTACGACGGATATCACACCAGCCTTCCTGTCCGTTAGGGAACATTGCAATCCACTTCTGAGTAATCAGACGCTCCATCTTCTGTTCTTCAGTTGCTGAGTCGTCCCACTTGATGGTGATGGTACTAACAGCACTTACATTCCCACCATAGTCACTGATTGGGTCCTCATAATTCTTCTCGGTTGATGTGTTATCAGCCAAGTAGGTTGTTGCATCACCAGCACCCCACTGCTCGAAGGAGAGTTTCACACCTTCCTCATAGAGGCTCTTTGCGGTACCACCCATGTTGCTCCATCCTGCCAAAGCACCCTCAGCACGACAGAAAGCCATCTCTGAAGCAGTGAGCCATACGCCCTTGCTGTCCTGCTTGATGTTAGCAGCTGAGTAAGCCTTACCAGCGGTAGTCTTGTTACCAATCTTAGCAGCGGCACGACAACCGATTACCGGACGAATACCACCCTCTACTGGGGTAAAGAACTTCGTCAGACGTGGGTCATTATAACCTGTGAGGAAGCTCTCGAGGTCGGCACAAGCACGGCTATCGCCCCACTCTACAGAGGTCTTATACTGTCCGTTTGGTGTATAAGCAATAGCGCAGTTGTCTTCATTGCTTGTAATCACACCATCCTGCACAGCCTGCTCACCTAACTGCTTAGCCAGTGTAGGCTCAACAAAGCGGATGCGGATAGCAATACGGAGCTTCAAAGAGTTAGCATACTTCAACCAGTTAGCCAACTTACCCTGATAAACCTTGTCATGCTCCTCTGAAATAGCAACATTTGCGTTTGCTGCAACGAGAGGTTTGATAATCTCTGTAGCCTTGTTGAGGTCAGCGATAAGGCTCTTGTAAACATCTTCCTGTGAAGAGTAAGCATTACCATCGTTTGCATCAGCACCGATAGGAAGTGGTCCGTACATATCGGTCAGACGCATGAACGACTGTGCACGGAGAATCAAAGCCCAAGCATAAACGGGTCCTTCGCCCTTTGTCACACGCGCAATCTCCTTGAAAGCTGAAACAGTCTTTGGCATAGAATCCTTGAAAGGATAGCGTACCCAACCATTAGGAGCATTCAGACGAGCGAAGTTCTTCTCAGCGAAACCATTGTTGGCGTAAGTCATGTAACGGCCCAAGTAGTTACCGATAAGGTCTTGGTTCATCTGGTAAGTATTCTCCTGCTCAGGGAAAGCTTGGTCCTCCATCTGTACGATGAAGGAAGAGGTAAGATAGTTGTCACGATTCAGGTCTTCAGCAGAAGCACCTGTTCCTGGACGGTTTGCCTCCTGAAAACCATCTGTACAAGATGGCATTGAGATTAACACTGCACTTGCGAATGTGCAGGCAGTGATGGCTTTATATATATTAATCTTTTTCATTTATATATCAATTAAATGAGTGGTTAATTGTTTAGAATTTCAGCTTCACGTTGAAACCAAGTGTACGAAGGCTTGGCTGCATGAGGTAGTCAAAGCCCTGATAGTAGGTACCTGTTGATGCTGTTGCCTCTGGATCAAATGGTGCCTTGTTGTAAAGCATGAGGAGGTTGTTAGCTGTCAAACCGAGTGAAAGCTCCATACCGCCTAACATCTTACGTGGGAAGGTGTAAGCGAGGTGTGCCTCCTGGATACGTGCGTTGGTTGCACTGTAGATATACTCTGACCAGATTGGGTTATCACCACCTACTACAGCGTAGTACTTCTCAGCTGATACCAAACCATTGTTTACAGCAATACCGCCCTTGTCGCGTGCATCAGCAGATACCTTTGATACACCGTAAGCATCCATCAACGCCTGTGTCTGTGACATTACGATACCGCCAAAGCGTGCTGTAACAACGAAACCGAAGTTGAAGCCCTTCCAAGAGAAGTCGTTAGAGAAACCAATGTTACCCTTTGGAAGTACTGAACCACGATAAGATGGGTTGGTAAGGTTCACCTGTGATACGTTACCATCCTTGATAGCAACGTTGCCTTCAGCGTCACGCTTGAAGTCGCTGGTCATATAGAGGTCGCCCATCGTACCACCCTTCTTAAGGATGATGTTAGCACCACTCAAACCACCTTGATTGATAACCTCGTTAGGATCGTCGAGCAACTCAACAATCTTGTTGCGGTTAGCACTGTAAGTGAAGCTTGTGTTCCATCCGAAGTCGCCCCATGTGTGGCCATAACCCAATGAAAGCTCAATACCACGGTTTCTTACGTTACCTGTCTGTACATATTCAGCAGAGAATCCCTGACCACCTGTGATAGGACGGAGGAAGGTCTGGTTGCGGGTGTTAGACTGATAGAGTGTAACATCCAATGTCAAGGCATTGTTGAAGAAACGAGTTGTCAAACCAGCCTCCCAAGAGTTGGTACGCTCTGGACGGAAGTTTGATGGGAACTTATAAGTTACGGTGCTATAAGTACCTGACGCTGGGTTATACTGATAACGCCATGGTGAGGTGATGTTTGGAGAGATAGCAGAACCTACTGATGCCCATGAGCCACGCACCTTCATGTAGCTAATCCATGATGGGAGTTTTGCCATCTGTGAGATAACTGCTGACATACCCACTGATGGATAGAAGAAGGAAACATTGTCGGTGCCATCCAAAGCTGAGTCCCAGTCGTTACGACCTGTAACGGTCATAAACAGCATACTGCGCCAGCCCAACTCAACGTTAGCGAAGAGTGAGTTGATCTTATGTGCGTTGTCAGCGAAGATTGGACGGTTGTCAGCGGTTGCTGTACCATAATCAATAGCGTTTGGAGTAAACAAGTTAGAAGGTGCCTTCAAACCACCTTGGAAACCTGTTACGTTATACTTGTTACGAGTGAATGAACCACCAAGGTTGGCTGATACTGAGAAGTCATTCAATGTCTTGTTGATATTGAACATCAAGTCACCATAGAGTGAACGATCATTCACCTTGTCATAACCATAGAAACCATAGTTTGAGTGAGCAAAGAGGTTGGTTGTTGAAGCGTAACGCTTGTCCTCCTGCTTTGTAGCAGCATCGTCCCAACGCAAACGACCCACAACGTCCATCCAGTCGAAAATCTTATACTTCAGACTTGCACTTACCATGTAACGGCTGCGGTTGTTAGAACGTACCATGCGCTTTGCTACCCAATATGGGTTCTGCATACTCAAAGCGTCACCGAAGTTCCAGTTCTGAAGATAGATACCTCTTGAAACATCGAAGAGCTCGAACGTACGAACAGCGTCGAAGCTCTCACCACGTGGGAAGAGATAGACAGCAGTCAATGGGTTGAAGTACTGACCCTGTGCGGTCAAGTTCTTATCATGCTCCTTGATGTAATTGAAGTTGAAGTCGAAGGTCATCTTGTCGTGCAAGAACGATGTTGTGTTACGGAAAGCAAAGTTGTAACGATCGTACTTGTTGTTAGGGATAATACCCTTTGCATTTGTCGTACCTACTGAGATGTAGGTCTGGTTCTTGTCAGTACCTGCGGTCAAAGCAACGTTGTTCTGAACGTTCGTACCTGTATTGAAGAAGTCCTTTGGCTCATAGTTACCATAGACTGATGGAGTCTTTGCACCCCATGACTTCACCTCGCCAGCACGGTTTACATATGAGTTCTGGAACTCTGGCATGATGAATGGGTTAGCAAACTGTGAACTGTTACTTACAGTCACACTTACCTTACCCTCCTTACCCTTCTTCGTGGTAATCATGATGACACCCTGCGCAGCAGCTGAACCATAGAGGGCAGCAGCAGCAGGACCACTGAGGACGCTGATTGACTCGATATCCTCTGGGTTGATATCGGCAATACCTTCTGAACCCGGCTGTGAACTGAAGGCACCACCTGAAATCTCACCCTGACTGGTGTTGTTGATTGGCACACCGTCGATTACATACAAAGCCTGATTGCTACGGGTAATAGACTTAGGACCACGCATCACAACGCGGGCTGCACCACCCATACCGGCTGATGAAGCATTGATGTTTACACCAGCTACCTTACCTGAGAGTGAGTTCATGAAGTTAGGGTTCTTAACCGTTGTGAGGTTCTCACCGCCTACCTTCTGAACGTTATAGCTCAAAGCCTTCTCTGAACGCTTGATACCCAAAGCAGTTACCACAACTTCCTCAATCTGATGAGCCTCAGCCTTCAACGTGATGTGCAAAGGTGCGTCACCTGTTACCTTCACCTCCTCGGTGTTCATACCGATATAGCTGATAATCAATGTAGCACCCTTAGCCGCCATGATCTCAAACTTACCATCGAGGTCGGTTGTTGTACCATTCTGCGAGTCTTTCACACGAATAGTAGCACCGATAACAGGGTCTCCGGCATTATCAACGATTGTTCCTGTAACTTTTACGTTACCACTTGATTGTTGTGTTTCTAATACCTTTGCGGTATTTGCCTTTGTTGCTGTAACAACTGCGTTCTTGCCAAAATTATCAGCCTTTACGACATGACTGCTGGCAAAAGCGCCCAAACTACAGCAAGATAGGAAAACACTTACTGGTAGGATCTTTCCTTTTCTCATTAGTTATTTTATAATTTGGTTATAATCTTATTCTCGACTTTTTGTACACCTTATATTATAAAGCTGCTTTCAAAAAGTTACCCATAATCTTTAAAGTCGATTTACGTTTTTTTTTTGATTGTTCATGCAAAGATAACATCTGATTTACGCATATTACTTACATATTAACCTAATTTTAACTATAATAAACATATTTACTTTGTTTTTTACAGATATTACAACCCATTAAGGCTTCGATTTACTTAATCCACAACCACTTTAGGCTTCGGTAATTATTGTCATCCAGCGCCTTTTAGTGCACCGAGTGAGCAAAATTAATTCGATTAATTTATATGTTAATTAATGATATACTATAATGTAAGAAAAATGGAGAGAAGCCGGCGTGCATTCCTCCATCATTCATATATCGTACCGAGAACGAGCCCTTCGATACCTTTGACCACTGCAACTCAAATGTTCGGAACACTCTGTTCGGAACAGCGCCTTTAGTACCATTGTCACCCACCAATCCTTTTCAACAGCGTAGTCCGGTATATGTTCCTTTTCTGCGGTAGCCTGCAACATTGCCTTGCGCTCGGCAAGAGAGTAAGAGAGCCAATTATTCATTGTCTATTTCGTTTTTCAGTTCCACAAACAACCGCTTTATCCACAGTGGAGGCAGGTTGATGTTTCCTTCCCATTCCTCTTGCCGAATGATGGTACGCAATATCTCTTTGGTCCTGTTTCTCTCTGAATCAGTTGACGGGTTAACTAATTACTGATGATTGCCGTGATTGTTGCTACAAACAACTAGTCAACTCGTCAACCAAAAACTTGTTAACTAAATCCTTCTCCTTAACCATCCCCAGATATGGTGCATGCCCTCCGCACCAATTGTGCATGCCCTCCGCACCAATTGTGCTAAGCACCCGCACCAATTGTGCCAAGCACCCGCACCAATTGTGCCAAGCACCCGCACCACATGTGCCGAATATAACCACAACAGCGGTTGATGGTGAACATTCACAACATAGCATAAGGAAGACCTTAAAACCACTCTATCCCTTCAGCAGAACGAGGCTTGCACAGTTTTTACGACTTCTATCAATGTACAAAGAGGAGTTTATTCACTAGCGGTTCTTAACTATATAAACAACTAATCATAAAGCGTTCTTGTTACTACGTAACAAACAGCGATTGCTACTATTTTGCCAAAATAATGTTAAATAAACACTATAAAATCATAATAAACGAACCATTGTTTGTAATTTTGCAAAAAGTATTAATTTCAGGGTAAAAAAATGGATTACTCAGGACAACAAACTGGCGTTTTTGTCAAGTACTGAGAAAACATACATTACTTTTTTACCATATACGTTTATAGCAAAATTATTACGGCTAAGACACATTAAAAAAAGACAACAATAAAAGAACAACAATGGAAAGAAAGAAACTAAATTATCTTCGTCCGACTATTTCAGTATGCAATGTCATAGAAGAGAGTCTTATTTTAGCAGGAAGCCCCGACGTTAAACCAGGCGGAGGTGGCCAAGGAGGTATAAATGTTGTACCTGCAACTCCGGAGGTCGGCGAAAATGACGACGAGTTAATTGGATAATAAAATAATAGAAAAAAGAGAAGAATAAAGGATAATGAAAAAGACATTTTTCTATCATGCACTTTCTGCCTTGTTTATAGGTAGCATGGCATTCTCTGCTGTATCATGTGCAGATGATGATTTGGGAGATAACGCTAACAATGGCGATAATGGAGCTGTTGTACGCTTTAGCGTAAGTGATGCACAGGATGATGCACAAAGTCGTAGTGGCGCTTTGACACGCAGTGACATCAACCCTGAATTAACTGATAAGGACCTCAGTGGTCAAAAGTTAGACATACAAAGTACTGAGAACCTCAATGCTTGCCTGATTGAGACAACCATTGAGGGTGTTAACCCTGTGAAGATTGAGCCAAGTACGCGTGCTAATATTATCACCAGTAGCACTCTTGGCAATTTCTCGTCATCAGGTATTCGTAGTACTGTCGAAAATACAATTGGTACAAATTGGTTTGACAATAAATCTACCACAGCTCAGGGTGTTATTAGCCCTTCAATCCCTTGGTCATGGGAGCAGCGTTTCGCTCGCTTCTATGCTGTTTATCCAGAGAGTACAAATAGTAGCAATGGTATTACTGTTCTTTCTCAGCCAACAGCTACAAAACCACTAAGCATTGAATTTACTGTCAATAAAGACGTTACTCAGCAAGTAGATCTTATGACGGCTTGCTCTGGTAAGGTAGAATACAAAATTCACCATCAAGCACCAAGAACTGATCTTCAGTTCCGTCACGCTTTGACAGCTATCCGTTTTGCTGTTGGTCAGAACCTTTCGTTCAACAAGACGATTAAGGATATTACGCTTAAGAACGTATTGCTGAAGAGCAAATATACACTCTCTAACAACCTTGATGGCTCTGGTGCTGTATGGGACCACACTGGATATAGCCAACGTGGCGATGTAAAACAAAGCAACGTAAACTATAACACCAACGAGAACGCTAATAGTATCGTTAGAAACACAAGCAGGTTTAGCAATTCTAACGAAACTGACCTTACAAAGTTGGATGACAACTACACCTTCTATATGATTCCACAGGACCTTGATGGCAAAGTTTCTGCTGAGGTTCTCTTTACTGATGGTAGTAAAATTACCGTACCTCTCAAAGGCTCTTGGAAGGCAGGTACAACACGTACCTATAAGTTGAGCGAGAAGAATTCAACATGGAATTATATTCTCAATCCGATAAGTCCTGCTACTGCAGTTGCTTATAATGGCACACAGGCTAACTATAAGATTGAGAGCTATCGTGAGATTAAGATAAATGGTATTAGTACTAAACAGGCTGTTAAATGGAAAGTTGTCGAATATAGTGTAGATGGCGGAACGACATGGACTACTACCAAGCCATCATGGTTGAAGAGCCTTAGCAAGGAGCAAGGCGAAGGTGGAACTGAAGCAGAAGTATGTACAGCAACTTTAGGAACTGACATCGTTGACCTCGTTGCACAGCGCAACAAGGGACTTCAGGATGCGACACCATTGGGTACAGCTGCTACACCTTATAACCTCTCTAACAACACTGGTGCTGCAGCCGTACAGAACACAGCTAACTGCTATGTTATCTCTGCGCCTGGATATTACATGATTCCATTGGTATATGGTAATGCTATTAAGAATGGCCAGACCAACACAAGTGCATACAAAAGTACAGCTCCCAATACTTCTCTCACGTTTGGAAGCCCTAAAAAAAGTACGGATGTTATTCTCCATCATTTCGTAGATCATAACAGCCAGTATATAACAGACCCATGGATTGAAAAAACAAATGGTAAGGCGAACAATGGTGTCAATGGTGCAGAAGTTACTTGGTCTGATGAGAATAACCTTGTAACATTATTACCTGGTAGTCCTATCTATCACGATGCAAGCGGAAACGCTTATGTGAAGTTTGAAGTAAAGAAGGAGAATATTAAGAGTGGTAATGCTGTCATCTCTGTTAAGAAGGGAAATACTATTCTGTGGTCATGGCACTTGTGGTTTGCACCAAAGACTGCACTTGATGAGATTTCAGTTACGAACGCACAAAACAAGGTCTATAAGTTTACGAATGAAACTTTAGGATGGAAGCCTACTAAGTGGATAGCTACATCTTATTCTGCTCCACGTACTGTAAAGATAAAAATTGAGCAGACGATAGCTAACAATGGTACTAAGCAGTTTGGAGTGATTACCATTACACAGGATGCATATATTGAAAGAAGAGGTACAGCAACCTACTATCAGTGGGGACGTAACAATGCTTTCCCTGGTACAGATGCAACACTCCCACAGGGAAGTATTGTCAAGGGTGATAACCAGATTCATATGAACAATAAGATTCAGCACCCAAATTACTTCTTCACAACTAAGTTTTTGAGTGGAATCATTGATCCGTATGATGGCTTAACGAAATTCCATTACTTCTATAACCTTTGGTCAATGAATAATAACCGACGTGGAGATAACAATGCAGCAAACAACATCGAAGTTGTCAAGACCATTTATGACCCATGTCCAGTAGGCTTCAATGTTCCAACGAATGGTGCTTTCTCTGGTTTCACTACAAATGGAAGGAATGAGGGACCAATGAATGTAAATGGCACTAATGTCAATACAACATATGACTTAAACACTGGACATCTCTTCTGGACAAATAGTAGCAAAACAGAAACCATTTACTTCCCAGCAACAGGTTATAGACAGGCAACAGACGATAATATAGTTCAAGCAAACAGCTCTGGTAACTATTGGTCTGCTGACCCACAGGACTACAACAACGGTTGTTCAATGGGCTTCAACAATAGTATGGTCTTGCCACTTACCTTCAACATCCGTACCTACGGTCTCTCTGTTCGTCCAGTTGCTGAGAAATAATTACACTTTGATATAGCAGCAGCGTAAAGCTGTAGTTACTATACCTTGATTATCGGGCTGCATCAAAATAGGAGTCATCCTATCTTGATGCAGCCTTTCTCGTTTAGATGTAACACGCACATAAAACTGAAAAGGGCTCAGTAGGAAGAGGTGGGGGAAATTTCTATAACTGATATTTCCCGGCACCTTCATGATGTGGCTTTCAGCTCTGTACCGCCTTTTCTCTATGTGACAAATGATATTGCGAAACTTTCGTTATTCACTTCATTTTTGGAAGAGAAGAAGTTTATAACAATTAGCCGATTTCGTTTCGCCAGACAACGCATAAATCTTAGTTCCTGTCACTCCTATCATTTATGATAGTTGCTTTACTGGTTGTGTCTCAGCAAGATGCATGAAATGTTAAAAATGACAGCAACTTAAAATAAAACTTCTCTCGTATTTTATGCGATGATTTCTTTCTTATTTTGAAATACCTGTTATTCAAAAGCTTGAAAGTGCTTTTTATCAATATTCTTTATGTCCTATTCCCACACCCTCTTCCTACTGAACCCTGAAAAGAGGTGATATACATAGAGAAAGATATCCATCTCAACTACTTTTGCCAATAGAAAATTACACTACAAAACAAAAAATAAAAGCAAAATAACTAATTATCAAAAAAATTTACCTAACTTTGTAAAATCATTAATAATATACGATGGAAAGCAAGTCTGATTTCCTGCAGTGGGAGATGGACTTCAGCAATCTAATATTAAAGTATAAACATTATTTTAAACGACTTTACTATGAGGAAAAACTATTTAAAACCAGAGACAGAATCCTATTGCTTAAAAGTAGAAGGACCATTACTTGATTCAACAACAGTCCGTGCTAGCACAAGAGACCCCCAAGAAGGAGGCGACCCAACAGGACAGTCTAATCCATCTACACCTAGCCCATTCCCATCAAATGCTAAGAGGAGTATATGGAATGATGAAGAATCTGTTGAAGGAGAGGAACTGTTGTGGTAGTGACGACTACAAGACCTTTGAGTGAATTATTTTAACACACAAATGTTTAACCTATTATTACTTATTTCATGAAAAATCTTAGTAAAATCACAATTGCTGTTTGTGGGACCATGACGATACTCTTTTCTGCATGCCAGACAGATGAACTCACCAACAACGCTAATGATGAAAATAAGCCACATGTTTATCATGTCACAGCGTCAGCCAATCAGTCACAGGGAGCAGCACCATCACGTGCACTATCTGTTGACCCAGACAATGGGAGAAGACTGATATCAGAGTGGGCAGCGAATGATGGATTGGTAGCCTTTATCAATGGTGACGAAGGAACACTTGAGAAATATTCTATATTAACAGCCAAAAGCAGTGGTAAGGCATCTAGTTTTATGGGGGATATCATGACAAAACGACCTACGATATCAACCAATGATAACATTAGCTTCCTTTACCCAGCTGTTGCTTTAAAAGGAACTAAAAAGACAATCAACCCAGTTGAGAGAAGATTGATAGACGTAACCATAAAGAATACCACAACGAAGCTACTCTATTATGCGCCTAGCCCAAAGGTTCAGCAATATGTACACTTTAATCTTAGCCGCCAAGATGGAACTGCGACAACACTCGGTAGTAAATTTGATTATCAGTGTAAAAGCGCCCACCCACAAAGCGTGCAAGGAGATAAGTTTGATGTACAGGTTGGGACGTTAGAACGTATTGTTTCTTTTTGGGGTTTGCGCTTCACAGACGAGAACAACAATAAACTCTCAAATATAGACTCTGTCTATATCTCAAACATCAAGGCCTCAGGTGTGCTTGACATGACACAAAACAAGCTTGTCACTGATGATAAGTATGAGGAAAGCAGAAGTATTGCTGTTGTCCCTGAAGATGGGACAAAGTTCACCTCTGTCAATAACGAGTACACTTACATAGCTCTTTTGCCAGGTAGCTATACAGACATACACATCATGGTATATGCCAATGGTAAGAAATATGAAAAGGTTTATTCTAACTTAAATTTCACTGCAGATTACGTCTATCACACTGATATCCTTCACATGATACCAGTACACCCTAGACCATGGGTTGACGTGCAAGGCGTAAGATGGGCAACAGGTAACTTTATACACTATGGTGATGCCAATGGTGGATATTGGGGTATCGCACCAGCACAATGGTGGATATCACAGCGTGCTGTGACCTTAGATAAGAATAGAAATATTACCAATTATGATAAAGGTAATACTACGTCACAGTTTGCCAATGCACCAAAACAGATAAAAGAGGATGTTGACCTCTTCCGCTACGGACATATTAAAGAGGCATTGGATTTGACTAATGGAGATATCTTTAAGTATAGTGTTGCAGATAAGAAGCTTTGGTATCCTGTCAACAGGTATGGTTCATATACCGATTGGGATATGAATGGAACTGGCGCAACACGTGGTGACATTGCTTGGTATTATACAAAAGACAAACACCAGCGTTATCGTATGCCAACTCGTAGTGAGATTGATAAACTCTACAAGGAGGCACGTGCCATTCCTGCTTATTGCTACACGGATAAGGGTACTAAGGTTTATGGTGCTTACTTCACAACAAGTAAAACGGGTGGCTATCATCGTTTCCCTGCAAAACGTTTTGTGAACTCAATAGATAACTATACGAATGTGACAGCACTTGTGCAAGCTAACAAAGGATTGTTCTTGCCATATACAGGATTACGCCTTCCTAATCATGCGGAAGTGGGTATGCGTGATGTATCTTATAATCAAAACGCATACGGACAATACATGACCTCTGATGAGAGCCATGAAAGAAATGGTAAGTCTGGAAAAGAATCATACGATTTCTACTTTGGTGCTGCTGAATGGAATGCCAATAACTTAGCGCCTAAATCACAAGCTAAGGCTATCCGCCCTGTTTGGGATTCTGGTGATGGTTCCGATGATAATCCTACATTGGATGATGATTACGTTAACTTACGTAATTCGTTGGGCATCAAGTAAACGTCATGAAGTCCTGATAGAAGATAGAGGAACAACAAAGCATAGAAAACAGAAAAGGTGGTGATAGGAAATCCTACACCACCTTTATTTATATCTTATATCATCTTAATTATATAATGTAACTAAGATGATATCATGCGACTAAAGCTTTACTTCCAACTCTTCTCTACTAATTTAGTAACAGTGTTGATGGTCATTTCCATTCCCATCATCTTTGTTTTCACATCCGTGCTGTATTCAGTAGCCCAACCACTGTTGAGGAGTTTGGTAATAGAAGTACCGTCGGCATCCATTTTTGCCATACCCATCTGCTTCATCTGTCCCCAGTTAGCATCGAGTTGTGAAACCATAGCTTCGTCAGCACCCATCTGTTTCATCTTGTCAATAAAGAAGGCTTTGACATCGTCTTCGGTCATATTGCCCTTAATCTTACCAATGATATTGAGTGCGTTTGGCTCCTTGTTTACCTCGTAGGTTACAGAGATTTTGATGCCTTGCTTATTCATATCTTCTTTGTCACCCGTCTTGAGGGTCTTGCCAAAAAGGATAAAGAAAGTATTGTTTTCAGCAGACTCGATAAAAGATTCTTTGGTGAGTAGGCTGTTGATAGACATAGCCATCTTATACTTAGGCAGTGTCTTCTCCATTTCAGGTTTGGCCTTATAGAGCGAGTCAATGGATGCCATTGCTAATTTGCTAACCTGTGTTTGAACTTCAGTATAGTTCAAGAGGTCCTTCACCTTTCCATTAGCATCTGTCTTTAGGAGCATTGGTACATTGCTGAGGTATTGGTTCAGCATGTTTCCTGTCTGCTGTGCAACCTCCTGCTTGCCTTCCATCTTTATATTGGTTGTCGTCATTTCGATGACATAACCATCTGCGGTAGCATTTTTTACGATAATCTTTGTTTGGCTGTTTGTCTTTATGCTTTCAGAGTTTCCAGCCATCGGAACACTGACTTTAATATTAGCTACACTCTCATAGGTAGCCTGGTCGCCCTTTTGGAAGTTAGCCTTGATTAAGGTCTGGGCGTTCAACGCTGTTACAGCGAGGAGTAAAACGAAAGTTAGAAATGATTTTTTCATAAGGCAAATATTATTTAATTAGTATTTTAGGCTTAAGAATAAAAAGATTAACGGCTCCAGAATTTATAAGCATTCGTTGTTAGTCCTGCCTTTATAAATATCCTGAAGCCGTTAATTCTATGTGTATTATTGACGATTAGTATGATCTTGCGATGATAACACGATACTTAGCAGGCTTGCCGCTTACCATGTCAACACCTGGTGTCTGCTCGAACATATAAGGCACACAACGGATGGTTGCCTGTGTGTCCTCCTTAATCTTCGCCTCAGTCTCCTCAGTACCATCCCAATGGCAGAGGAAGAAACCGCCGTCCTTCACCTTCTCCTTGAACTCCTCATAGTTCTCGCACTCGTAGATGTGAGCATCACGGAAGTCCTTAGCCTTCTTGAAGATGTTGTCCTGAATCTCGTCGAGGAGGTTCTTGATATAATCAACGATACCATCAAAGCTTACGCTCTCCTTCTCCAAGGTGTCACGGCGCATCACCTCGATAGTATTGTTCTCCAAGTCACGACCACCCATAGCGAGGCGTACTGGCACACCCTTCAACTCGTAGTCAGCGAACTTAAAGCCCGGACGCTTGTTGTCGGCATCGTCATACTTAAC
Organism: Prevotella scopos JCM 17725; assembly: GCF_018127785.1. Lineage (NCBI taxonomy): Bacteria > Pseudomonadati > Bacteroidota > Bacteroidia > Bacteroidales > Prevotellaceae > Prevotella > Prevotella scopos. The sequence continues at coordinate 50,058 of NZ_CP072389.1, read as the reverse complement.
GGTGATACCCAACGCACGAAGCTGGTCAATCACTGGCTGCAACTTGTCTGTGAGCGCCTTCAACTGCTCCTCACCCTTGAAGATTGGTACGATAACCACCTGAATAGGTGCAATCTTTGGAGGAAGAACGAGACCGTTATCGTCAGAGTGAGTCATGATGAGCGCACCAATCAGACGAGTACTTACACCCCATGAGGTAGCCCATACATACTCTGGCTTGTTCTCCTTATTAAGGAAGGTAACGTCGAATGACTTTGCGAAGTTCTGACCCAAGAAGTGAGAAGTACCGCTCTGGAGAGCCTTACCATCCTGCATCATCGCCTCAATGGTATAGGTATCCAATGCACCAGCGAAACGTTCTGTCTCACTCTTCACACCCTGTACGACAGGGACAGCAAGCCACTTCTCGGCGAAGTCAGCATAGACACGCAACATGGTCTGTGCCTCCTTCTCAGCTTCCTCACGTGTAGCGTGAGCCGTGTGACCCTCCTGCCAGAGGAACTCAGACGTGCGGAGGAAAGGACGCGTACGCATCTCCCAACGCATAACATTACACCACTGGTTGCACATCAATGGCAGATCGCGCCAAGAGTGAATCCAGTTTTTATAGGTGTTCCAGATGATGGTCTCACTGGTAGGACGGATAATCAATTCCTCCTCTAACTTTGCGTTAGGGTCAACCTGCACAGCATTGCCATCCTCTGTAGCCTTCAGACGATAGTGAGTAACCACAGCACACTCCTTGGCAAATCCCTTTACGTGCTCAGCCTCACGAGAGAGGAAACTCTTAGGAATCAGCATTGGGAAGTAAGCATTCTGCACGCCCGTCTCCTTAAACATCTTGTCAAGCTGTGCCTGAATCTTCTCCCAGATAGCATAGCCGTATGGCTTGATAACCATACAACCACGTACGGCAGACTGCTCAATCAAGTCTGCCTTTATTACCAAGTCATTGTACCATTGAGAGTAGTTGTCTGCTCTCTTGGTCATCTCTTTTAGTTCTTTTGCCATAAATATATTATTCTATTTTCTTATTTTGCATGTTTAGGGGATTTCCCATGTTATTATAGGCATTTCCCTTTTGCGAGTATGCCTTGAAACACTAACTTTGCACACAGATACAGCTGAAAAGCGAAGACGGAAAGAATCTAATTCCTACTTGCTAATACCAGCCTATCCTTTGCGAAAAAGAATGCAAATGAGTGCAAATGAAACTTGCTTCACTTTGCCAAGTTGGCTTTATTTTTTGCAAAAATACAAAAAAATGTTGGCAATGCGTGCCCAATGGCATATATTTGTTTAACTTTGCACGAATTAAAATGAATTAAGGTGCGGCTAAAAAGCCAAGCCAAAAGGTAAAAGATATTAATCAATAAATACGTTTGATTATGAAGAATATGAAAATGATAGCAGCAGGAATGTGTTTCCTCACTGTTGTAAGTTGTCAGACAAAGCAAGGTTCAGGTGCATTAATCGGTGGCGGTGCTGGTGCAGCATTAGGTGGCATCGTTGGTCAGATTATAGGTCGTAATGGTAAGAGTACAGCCATTGGTGCTGCTATTGGTGGTGCTTTAGGTGCTGGTGCTGGTGCCCTCATCGGTCGTCACATGGACAAGGTTGCACGTGAGGCTGCACAGCAGTTGCCAAACGCACGTGTCGACAAGGTGACAGATGCTAATGGTTTAGACTGTGTGAAGGTTACCTTCGACTCTGGTATCCTCTTCCCATTGAACGGTTCAAACCTCAGCGCAGCTGCTAAGAACGACCTCACAAAGTTCGCTTCTTTGATGCAGCGCAACTCTAATTGTGACGTTGCTATCCAGGGTTACACTGATGCTTCTGGTAACGACAACATCAACCTCCCATTGTCACAGCGTCGTGCTGATGCGGTATCATCTTACCTCAAGAGTCGTGGTGTAAGTAGCCGTCAGATTCGTTCAGTACAGGGCTTCGGTAGTGCAAACCCTATCGAGAACAAGACTATTAGTCAGGCTAACCGCCGTGTAGAGGTTTATCTCTATGCATCATCTGAGATGGTTCGCCAAGCCAACAATGGTTCTCTGTAATCGACATATAAAACATAAACGCACAAAAAAAGGATACTGCCAATTGGCAGTATCCTTTTTTTTGTAGTTGACAAGCGCTGCTCATTCTGAATGCATAATTATGATCCGTGGCGAGCCAAAACTTACCTACATTTGAGTATTGTTCACCTTTCAACATCTTCTTACCTTTGCACAATAATTTTTTACCTAAATATTTTATAAATATCAGACATGAAAAGACTTTACTTAGTATTATTAACATTGTGTGCCGCACTCCTATCATTCACAGAAGCAAAGGCTGAAATTGGTCAAGGAGTCATCAAAATCAAGACAGACAAAGGGGTTGGAAAAGTTATCTCGATGGACATCTCCGTGTTTGGTGGAATCGACTCAGAGGGGGATGATATAGACTTAGACCCTAAGGATGGAGAAAACATCTCCTTTGAAGGTGCAACCAAGTACTTAATGGTAAACCAGAAAGTTTATCTTACTGTCAATGCTCCTGAAATCACAATTCATGGTGATGTCAATTCCCTTACAATCGTTAATCAGGAGGTGACGGATATTGACATCAGTGGAGCAAACAAGCTAACCCACTTACGTGTGAATGAAAATCCATTGACAACGCTTGACCTCTCTCATAATGCCAACCTTATTGAGTTATGGGCTACCTCTTGTTCAGCACTTAACACTATAAAGTTTGCAAATGCTGCATCGTTGATGACGCTCTCCATACAAGGTACAACCATCTCATCATTAGACTTTTCGCAGCTTCCTTCCCTAAGGACGTTGCACGCTGGAGACAATCCTAACCTAACATCGATTGACCTGTCAACCCTTACTGAGCTTGACGAACTATGGGTTAACGGCAATGGCATCACCTCGATTGACTTATCACATAATCCTAACCTTGCTTATCTTGAATGTAGCAGAAACAAGCTGACAACACTCGACCTGACGAACAATCCTGAACTTAACTTCGTTGCATGTTGGTGCAACCAGATCAGTGGTGAGGGAATGAATAGCTTGATTCAGTCTTTGGTGCTGGAGAGTGAAGGCGAAGAACGTGAACTCTGCGTCTTCAATGAGTTCTTTACAGAGGAGAAGAATGCACTGACCGATGCGCAAATTACAGCTGTCAAAGCCCGCGGGTGGACACCTAAGAAGGCAAAAGGAACAAAGGATTTCTTCACATGGGAAGAACTGACAAAGGCAACAACAGGTATCAATGCTACGTCTGCCGCAACAAAAGAGCGGGAGACATGGTACGACCTTCAGGGTCGCCGTATTGAGAAGCCAACAGTCAAAGGCCTCTACATCCACAACGGTAAGAAGATTCTTTTAAAATAAAACACATTTCTAACTGATATTCTGCAGATTCTCCATCGTTTTTTTAGCAGTGACCTGGGGTGAGATGGGTTAAAGACAACCTACCCCTTACTCCTCGTCACTTGCTATTTTGAGCTGACGAAGGCTGCAGAACAAGCGTCATTCTAATTCTGTGATAAGAGCAGTATTCATCTTTATAAGTTGTTGTATCCTCCAGACAGCAATGGCACAGATGCGTTGCAGGGTCCTCGAGAAGGGTTCCAACGAGCCTGTCATAGGTGCCACCATAATGGTTGAAGGAGGGAAAGCGATTATAGCTGTGACCGATCAAGACGGCTTCTTTTGTCTGTCTGACGGCTTCAATAAGATTGTCAGAATATCGTATATCGGCTATAAACCGCTTGTTGTGCGTCCTCGTAAGGATGCCGTTTATCACTTACAAACCAACCTGAGCAAGCTGCAAGAGATTGTTGTCACAGCCCAGGAGGGGCATGGATTGTCCAGTGCATCTACAATTAGCAGGCAAGCCATGGAACATCTGCAGCCTTCCAGTTTTGCTGACCTCATGGAGTTGCTGCCTGGTGGGCGTGCCAACGACCCGCATCTGAATGTCCCCAACACCATCAGTCTGCGCGAAGCTGGTATCAGTAGCAGTCAGTATAACACATCCTCACTCGGTACTCGCTTTGTTATTGATGGCGCACCAGTGAGTGCTAATGGCAATATGCAATACCTCTCGGGCGCACTCGATCGTACGTCAGGAAAACGTAACTTCGCTAATGCGGGTATTGACATGCGCTCCTTATCAACTGACGACATACAGGAAGTAACGATTGTGCGGGGTATTCCTTCGGTAGAATACGGCGACTTGACGAGCGGATTGGTGAAGGTAAAGCGCCGAAAAGGTGGTAATGACATTGCTGCACGATTCAAAGCCGACATGGACACAAAGCTCTTCTATCTCTCCAAAGCCATTGAATGGAAACCCTCAAAGCTGTCGCTGAACCTCAGTGCAGACTATCTAGACAACAAGGCTGAACCACGTAACCTGCTTGAGACTTATAAACGCATCACCCTCTCGGCACGCCTTAACAAACAATGGCACACCCAGCGGATGAACTACGTTGCGATGGTAAACCTTGACTATGGCGGCTCATTCGATGATGACAAGGTTGACCCACAATTCAATCATGGTGGGGCAGACAAATATAAGTCGGCTTATAATCGTTATGCAACAAGTATTGCGCTCGATATGAGCAGTAATATGGAGCATTCCCTCTTCCGAAATCTATCATTATCGGCTTCGTTCTCGTATGAGAAAAACGTCTTGGAGCGTACCCGTATGGTGCAACTGGATGGCGACACGCCTGCTGCCATGACTATGGCTGATGGTGAGAGCGATGCTGTCTTGATTTCACCTTATACTTATACTGCCACACACACCGTAGATGGCAGACCTATCAGTCTTTATCTGAAAAGTAATGCTTCATTCAGTATGCCCATTGCGGGCGTGTCTAATTCACTATTGGTAGGTGCCGATTACCAGATGGACCGTAACATGGGTAAGGGACAGATATATGACCGCTTGCACCCTGTTTATACCGGAACATCCTATCGACCACGCAAATACTCAGACCTCCCAGCATCACAAATGCTCGCCGCCTATATAGAAGAACGTATGAGTATGGGCATCGGGAGTAACAAACTTGACCTTGAGGCAGGACTACGTGCAGAGACCATGTTGGGCATTGACAAGCACTATGCGATACATGGAAAGGTAAATCTCGACCCACGTGTGAATATTGGATGGACCTTCCCCTCCTTCAATCTTGGAAAAGAAAGAATGACAATCGCACTGACAGGCGGTATAGGATGGCATAGCATGTTCCCAACTATCGACCTCCTTTATCCAGAACTTGCTTATATGGACATCGTAGAACTGAACTATTATCATCCTAACCCAGCCTATCGAAGGATGTATCTACAGACTTACGTCATCAATCCAACGAATCCAGAACTGAAAGCGGCACGCAACGTGAAATGGGAAATCAAAGGAGATGTAGATTGGGCTGGCAACCGGCTTACGATGACTTACTTTGTTGAAGACATGACCTCTGGCTTCCGTTCGATGAGTGTCTATGCGCCTTATCAATACAAGGAGTTTGATGCTTCAGGCGTCAATGCCGATGCCTTAACTGCAAAACCTGATGTGTCAGCGTTGCCTTATACGCTCCGTAACGTCCTTCGTGCCTATGAACACACGTCAAATGGCAGTCGGACTTATAAACGAGGTATTGAGTGGATGCTCTCTACGATGCGCTTCCCCATCGTCAACACGCGTCTTACAATCACTGGAGCATGGTTCAAAACGGAGTATCATAATTCGTTACCCATCATGTATAAACCCGTAAAAATGATTGGGGGCAGACCACTTGAGCGGGTCGGTATATACAAAGATGACGAGGGTTATATACGAGAAATGGTCAATACCAACTTCACCTTTGACACGGCTATACCTAAACTGAAACTCGGAATCTCATTGTCCTTTCAATGTGTCTGGCGTACAGCAGAACAGTCTATGGTGAAAGATAACATGCCACTGCAGTATATGGATGATAACGGAGTGGTGCATCCTTTTACTGAAAACGATGCGCACGACATCTATCTTCAGCACCTTGTGCGAAGCTATGCAGCAGGAATGTTCGATAGGCAAACCATCCCTTTCTATATGGATGTAAACTTGAAAGCAACCAAGAAGCTCTTTAAGGACAAGCTCATGGTAGCTCTCTTCGTCAATAAATTATGGGATGCACACCCTGATTATACACGTAGCGACTTTATTATAAGACGTTACGTAACACCTTACTTCGGACTTGAAATGAACATCAGATTATGAAAAAGAATGCTTTTACCCTATTCCTTTCACTCATAGTCGTAGTAATTACTACCGCCTGTGAACAACAAGAAGATGATTATTATACGCAAGTTGACATAACCTTACAGACTAACGACAGCATCACGCCGCTTAAGATACAGGGAACAACGTCGCTGAGAAACCTCTCGAACGGACGTACTTACGCGTCATCTGACTTCAATAATGCGACCGTCAGGCTCGAAGTGTTACGAGGAACCTATATGCTTGATGTAGAAGGAACGATGCTGTGTCGTGAGCGGAATGGTAAAGAAGTGGTTAAGAACTTCCGTTCATCGAAGGATTATGTCGAAATCATCAATCATCCTACACAGGTAACCGCACCCGTGATATTTATGTGATGATAGGTAAAGAATCGATTATTCCCTATGCTCCGGTTTATAAAATGATACGAAAGAGAAGATTATTATGTTTGTTGTTAGCTGTCATTTGGGTGTCAATAGTAGCCAGAGGACAGGAAAAAGACAGCCTTGCAGTTGTTGAACACCTGCATGAGTGGAGTCAGGTGATGGCTGTATCGAGAAGGAATCCTGCCTTCATGCAAACAGCTTACCACTCCTCTATTACACAGGCTGGCGCGCACTTTAGCTACAGGAACGCCAACAAGGCTTTTCAGGCACAGAATGGGGATGGGCATACGCTGCTTTCAGCCTACGTCACCTCCTACCTTCGCCTTGACGAGCGCAACACGGTGTGGGGTGGAGCAGCTTATCAGACTGGTAGGAAGCGTCATATCCACTTCAATTCCACCTCTGATTACGACCTCCTTTATCCCTACGTCATGGCTGACACAGTTGGGGGGAACATGGAAAATGAACGTTATTCATTCAATGGAGGATATGCCGTGCGGATAAACAGATGGTCCCTCGGAGCCTTGATTGATTTCAGAGCGGAACATGAGTACCGCACCATCGACCCTCGTCCACGTGGCATCGCTACCGACCTGACTATCCGTATGGGTGCAAACTATGAATGGAAGGACTACCTGATGGGAGTGGGTGTGGGCACAAGAACTTATAAACAAACCAATAACGTTGACTTCTATAACCCCTTGGGCGTGATTCCAGAATATCACATGACAGGTCTCGGGACCGACTATGTGCGCTTTGCAGGAGCTGTCCGTTCGGCTTATTACAAAGGGACTGGTATCATGGCTGATGTCCAGATGACACCTGTCAGGGGTAAGTCAGGGGCTTACCTGTCAGTTGAAGGTCATTTCATGCCCTACGAAAACATTCTGACGGAACTTAATGCACTACCAATTACACGCTTGGAAACAAGCAAACTGAATGTAAGAACAGGATGGATTAACGACAAAAAGATAGGTTGGACAACTTTCGTAGGCATTGATGCGGAGCGAAGAAACGGCAAGGAACATATTGCAGGAAGTTCGTCAAGTACGGAATATCGTTCGCTAATCAGTCTCTCTATGTTCGCTGCTAACCGATACGATTACTATCTTGGTGGAAAACTCAACGTGGGTAAAAGCCGAAACCTTACCTTATCGATGCGCATAGGCTTCATTGACGACCTAGCCACCTATGTTGACCTGAGACGCGAAATGGCTTTTACAAAATCGTATGGTGCATTCAGCTGGCAATGGATGTGGCATAGTAAACAGCAATGGCTCGTAGCATGGAAGGGGCACATGGCCTATTATCATAATCGCTCCAAACGGATTGTGATGCCCTACGCATGGATGGACAGCAAGATAACCGACCTTATCAATGAGACCTATGCGTCAATGACTGCCAACCGCATGACTTTTGGCATCTCCATCGATGGTTTTTATTATCCTAAGAAGTGGGGAGGCGTGGGACTGTTTCTATCTACTGACATCCAACATGAACGGACGAAGCATATCAAACAAAACCTCCTCAATGCCACTGTTGGCGTAGCTTTCTAAATGATAAAGAACGAATATTAATCAGATAAAGCATAAAATGAAAACAAAACTCAAGCCCCATCTCCTTCTGTTGCTATTGACAGGAATAGTGCTCATAGCCTGCAACGAATATAAAGAAGTAGAGACACAGGGAAAAGTTGTCGAACATGAGATTACGCTCCAGCTACCTCTGAACATCAAGGACGCACAACTTGCAGACGCAAAGGCGGTAATGACAAACATAAAAACCCGACAGAAATATGACGTGGCGTCCTTCCTTACAACGGATGAGAAACTTAAGGCAAGTATGTCAGTACCTGAAGGAGTCTATAACATCAGCGTGAATGGTACTATCACCTATCAGCTGAATGGCAAGCAAATCAAGGCAAACGTGAAGGCTAGACGTGACAATATTGCCATCCAATCGACCTCAACGGCTACAAACTTAGCACTGGACGTATATACAGCACAGGAAGGATTTATCATTACCGAGATATTCTTCACGGGCACAACAACACCGAAGGGCTTCATGTACACCGATGACCAGTATATAAAGATAGGCAACAATAGTGATACCACCATGTACGCTGATGGGTTAGCGTTCATTGAAAGCTTCTTTACTAGCGATGACAAGCACGACTATCAACCTAACATCATGAACGAAGCTATGACGATTGACGCTATATATGTCATTCCAGGAACTGGAAAGCAACACCCCGTAAAACCAGGTGAGGAACTTACGATTGCGTTGACTGCTATTGACCATCGTCCCATCAATCCGAACTCTTTCGACCTTAGTAGTGCTGAATTTGAAATCTTCGATAAGACTTCCGACCCTGAAGGCGACCAAGACAACTCTAAGATTGAAAACCTTGAAAACTGGTATGGGAACTTTGATGGTACCTTCGTCATGCACACCAGAGGCGTAAAAAGTTACGCACTAGCCCGTCCAATGGTTGACATGGAAACTTACATGAAGGGTTATCGCTATAAGTTTGGCTATATCTTCAGACAAGGTGACTATGTCATTCCGATGGATGAAAAAGAATATTTCATGCCTAACCCATGGATCGTTGATGCCGTAAATCTTGCTGTACCAACAGTCCATGAATGGAACCTTGTATCGCCCATTCTAGACAAGGGATTCACTTATTGTGGTCATGTTGATTTCGATGAGACTCGATATAACAAAGCGGTAGTGAGGAAGAAAGATGGCAATAAATGGATAGATACGAACAATTCGTCCAATGACTTTGAACCCAATGCAGTTCCTACTTATCTGCGGAAGAAGTGAGGAATGAGTTTGCTACGTGCTTCCGTCAACCGATAAACAATAAGTAAAGACATACAATGAAATCTAAGAAACAAATCCTAATACTTATTTTCATGCTTGTTTCTGGCTGTATGATGGGCCAGAACAACACGATTGATCAAGACAAAACCATCAGGAAAGGTAAACTTTCCAATGGATTGACCTATTATATACGTCATAACGACCAAACAAAGGGCGTTGCCGACTTCTATATAGCACAACATGTAGGCTCGATTCTTGAGGAACCGAACCAACGTGGACTTGCTCACTTCCTCGAGCACATGGCTTTCAATGGGACACGCAACTTCCCTGGCAACGACAGAAAGCCGGGGATTGTAAAATGGTGTGAGGGAGTAGGTATTCAGTTCGGAACCAACCTCAACGCATACACTAGTGTTGACCAGACGGTTTATAATATCTCTTCTGCCCCTGTAAAAAGGGAAGGAATCGTGGACTCGTGCCTGCTGATACTCCATGATTGGAGCCATAATCTACTGCTTACCGCAGACGAGATTGACAAAGAACGTGGCGTCGTTGAGGAAGAGTGGCGCACACGTCGGATGGGACTGGCCATACAACGACTTGCGGAAGCCTCTATGCCTGTTATCTATGCTGGTACAAAATATGCCGACTGCATGCCGATTGGCGACATGAACATCATTAGGACTTTCCCTTATCAAGCACTTCGCAACTATTATCACAAGTGGTATCGTCCCGACTTGCAGGCAATTATCGTTGTGGGGGATATTGATGAAGACCAGATAGAACGGAAAATAAAAGCACTCTTCGACACCATCCCGATGCCTGAACATGCTGCTGAACGTATCTTCTATCCCGTAGCCGATAACAAGAAGATGCTGCTCTTTACAGCAACTGACAAAGAACAACCCACGGTTAACTTCACACTCTACATGAAACGAGATGCTACACCACGCAAGGAGCGCAAGTCGTTGCAGTCATTCGCCGACAAATACAAAACAAGTATTGTGAGAATGCTTATCAACGATCGTCTTGATGAATACGCACGAAAGACTGATGCACCCTTCATCTCAGCATCCGTGCGTGATGGGAACTTCTTTATGGCATCTACGAAAGAGGCGTTCGAAGTGTCGGGTGTACTAAAAGAAAGCAGGATGGAGGATGGTATTCAGACCATTGTTGGCGAGGTTGAACGCGCAAGAAGTATGGGCTTCACTGAGCAGGAACTGAAGCGTGGTAAGGCGGAAATGCTCTCCTTTGCTGAAAGTGGTTATAACGACCGACTGAAACGGAAGAATGGCGACTTTGTGGAAGCTTGTGTGGAGAACTTTCTGGAGGCGGAACCTATCATAGACCCTGTCGTTGAACTACAATTAACAAAACGTCTTGATAGTGTCGTGACACTTGCCGACATCAACCAGCTTGCACGCGAAATCATTTCGAATAAGAATCAAGTCGTGACACTTTATGGACCTGAGAAGAAAGGGGTTGTTCTCCCATCAAAGCAAGAGATAGAAAAGCTCATCCTCAACGCTCAAGAGAAGACCTACGAACCTTACCAAGATAAGCAATTGCCTTCAGAACTCATACAGGACCAGCCTGCTGCCGGACGTATTGTTGCTGAGAAGAAATATAAGTATGGTTATACAGAGTTAGAACTGTCGAATGGCGTACATGTGTATGTTCGTCCTACATCCTTTGAAGATGATGAAGTGAGACTGAAAATGTTCAGTCTGGGAGGTAAAGATATGTACACTGATGAGGAGATGCCTAACCTTGCTTACCTTATCTCAGGTGCGACGATAGGTGGAGTAGGAAGGTTTGATGACCTAACACTGGAGAAGATGTTGGCAGGGAAGTCTGTGTCAATAAGTCCGTACATTGATGATGAGACGGAAGGAATGAATGGTTCCTCCAATGTCAAGGACATGGAGACCCTTTTTCAGTTGTTATATCTCTACTTTGCACAACCGAGGAAGGACACAGAGGCCTATCAGAACATGATGGCACAACAGGAGGAATTCCTCACGAATGCACATGTTAATCCAATGATTGCGTATAATGACAGTCTGCATCATATTGCATACAACAGCGACAGACTGAAATCTATAGACGTAGGGATGCTTCAGAAGGTGAACTATGAGCGCATCTTGCAAATTTACAAGGAGCGTTTTGGCAATGCCGCTGACTTCCAACTTATCCTTACAGGCAACATCGACATGGACCGACTACGCCCAATACTCTGTAAATACGTTGCTACCCTACCCTCAAATGACAGATTTGAAACTGTCGGCACTCATGGTGCGAAACTCCTTAATGGTATGATTAGAAAGGTCTTTACCAAAGAACAGAAGACACCTTCAGCCACAACAACCCTCGTGGTGAAAGGAGTAATTGATTATAACACACGTAACGATATACTGCTCGATGCCGCTGTACAATTGCTCCGCATCGTTTATACGGAGAAAGTACGCGAGGAGAAAGGTGGAACTTATAATGTACAGGTGTCCGCCTTACTGCAGCATCATCCAAATGACGAAGCTATCTTGCGCATTGCCTTTCAGACCGATCCAGATAAGTACGCTTCACTCATGCCAATTATCTACGAACAATTAGAGAAGATGGCTACAGAAGGGCCATCGCAAACAGATCTTGATAAGGTGAAAGCGTATGAACTGAAAGTGTATAACCAAGTGTTGGAAATGAACAACTATTGGGAGCTTGTGCTGTACAATGACCTTTACAATGGTAATGATATCGACACCGATTTCAGGAAGATCGTTGAGGGAATGACAGTGGAAGACGTAAGACAAATCCTCAAACAACTCCTCGATCAAAAGAATCGTATTGAGGTTACGATGACAAGCAAGTCACTGAAAACCTAGTTAAATCACAATTCATAATTATGATTACTTTCGTTTGTTATGTTTATTGCTGCATATAACTCGTCAACTGAAAACTCGTCAACTCGTCAACTAAATACTATTTAAAAATCAATCGTAAGTCTTCCGTTAATCTGTCGCCCTGTGAGGTAGTTTGGCACAGCATACTGCTGTCCGGCGATGTCTGTCACCCAATAATAAGAGTTGACGTTATTGATACCGAAGAGGTTCAGACAATCAAGGCCAAGCCAGATATTCTTAAAGATAATGTTGCGATGCCCATCGTGGTTGTCTAAGAGTCGATAACTCATACCGATGTCTGCACGTTTATAAGCAGGTGCTCGGAAGGTGTTATTCTCCAGTTCTTGGTGCGGAGCAGAGAACGGCAAACCATCCGCATAAGCCAGTTTCAGCGACATACGCCAACGTGTTGAGCCTGGGAAGAAGTCCGTGAAATAGAGGTTGAGCGCATAACGTTGATCGGTTGGAAGCGGAATACGCTTACCATTCAGGGTCATGCTGGTATTCATCACACTAAGTGTCAGCCAGGAATCAGCCCCTGGAACGAACTCGCCGAAGAGTTTAAGGTCGAGACCCGTGGCGTGTCCTGAGGCTGTATTTTCACCATAATAGGTCACCTTCACATTGTCAACTGAGTAAGGGACGAGACGTGAGAGGGCTTTATAATAAGCCTCAGCAGTGAACTTAAACGGACGACCTAACATTTCAAAGCGATAGGTCATACCTGCTAATGCGTGGATAGACTGCTGTGCACGAATCTTCTGATTGAGCGTTGCATAGGTGACACCATTGACGATAGACGTGTCGCGAAGCTCCTTATAGAAAGGTGCCTGATAGTAGATACCACCTGCAATGCGGAAGCTAAGGTTGCGGTTTCTGCCAGGAGTGATGGACAGCGACGCACGTGGAGAGAACAGACTCTCGCCATTAAAGTCCCAATGCGCAAAGCGTACACCATAATTCAGTGTGAAAAGCGTTGGCACAGAGTCGCGTGTCTGGAAGTTCCATGTGTCCTGCAAATAGCTTTCAAAGCGTTTCGCCTTGAGTTCATTGCGAGCACGAAGCGAGTAAATCATCTTCAAGTCACGACCCGTATGAGGTACGTTATAACCCGCAGAATCACGATATTCATACTCTGCAGAGTTCTCCTTGATATGCTCAATCTTATAAGTCACAGCTCCTTCAATTCGATGCTTTCCTGTGCGATGCTGCATCATCAGCTTCAGACTCTTCACGTTTGCATTGAGGTAATCACGTGAATGTTGCATAAACGTACCCACGCCGAGGTTCTCTGACGTCTCCGTCTGTGTGAGCCAATACTGTCCTTGAATATCATAACGCTCCTGCTCCTTCGTTGTGAAGGCCGATGCGAGGAGGGAAACATCAGTTCGTGAACTCAAATGGCGTGTGATAGCCAACGAACCGAAGAAGGTGCGGAAGAGGTCTTTCTCTTGTCCATCGAAATAGACACGGAACTTCTTCACGTTCTGCAGCGTACCAAAGTTTGTCTCACGGTCTTCTGGTTGGAAGTTATATCGGTTTTCAGAGATGTTACCGATGAAATCTACCTGCCAGCGTTTATTGGGTTGCCATGAAAGATAAGTCTGGTAATCTAGGAAGGACGGACGATATTCGCCCTTTGTCTGGAGCGAACCGAGGAGGTAACGATTCGTTTTATAACGCACACCATTTGTCCATGTCAACTTCTTAGTAGCCAGTCCGAGGTAGCCGCTAGCACCTAAGAGGGAGGCAGAGACGGATGCTTCTGTCTTCTTCGGACGCTTATACGTGATGTCCAAAGCCGAACTCATCTTGTCACCATATTTCGCTTCATATCCACCTGTTGAGAAGCCAACGCTCTCAACCATGTCAGGATTGATAATAGAAAGTCCTTCTTGCTGTCCACTTCGCACAAGGAAGGGACGGAACACTTCTACATTATTGATATATACGGAGTTCTCATCAAACGTACCGCCACGCACATTGTATTGTGAGGATAGCTCCGAGTGGGTTGAAACACCCGCCTGCGTCTGTACCAACTCTTCTACGGCATTACCCGTAGTAGAGGGTCCTTGTTTGTTTTTTTGAATATCCAATTCTTCTGTTGTTCCATGCTGTTTAGCTTTACCTTGCACTACAACCTCCTCCAATGCGTTGTCGTCAGCCAACTGAATGAGCAGTGTCTGCTTCCCCTTTGGACGCACCAGAACCCTCGTCTTGGTCTTGTAGCCAATCATTGAGAAGCGCACCTTCACGGAGTCTTCACTCTGCAACTGCATGTTGAACTCGCCTTTAAGGTTCGTCATCGATAGTTTTCCCTGCGAAACAACCATGACTGAAGCCAACTCAATCGGGTTGCCATCCTTGTCGGAAACCTTCCCTTGCAGTGTGAACGATTGTGCCAATGCCAACTGGGCAGTCACCATAAACAATAGTAGTAATATGTATTTCTGAATATCCTTACGTTTCATACATTGTATAACGTTGCTGATTTCGTTTTATTGTTTTTCTCGGTTGCTTAGAAGTGAAAGACTTGCTGCAAAGCGGTTCTTGCGCTTTTGCAGAAAAGATAAATGCTTTTATTTATCTTATTTATGTGTTTCAATTTGATGTATAATATATTTTTTATATCTTTGTGACAAACAAATCATGCCATTTTAAATATGATGAAGAAACTTATCTTATTTACCTTTGTATTTTTAGGACTGATACTTACAGCCTTTGTTCTTTACGTTTGGAATCAGAAACATACATCTTTAAACTGGGAAGATGTACAAGTATATAATGCAGACAAGATACCCGTTGAGCCAAAAGATTTCCGAAATGACTTTGAAGAGATGTTCAACCTCGTCAAAGAGCGGTATATATATAAAGATGAGAAGCATCTAAATCTTGATTCGATTCATACTGTCTACATTCAGCGTCTTGATACTATGCAGTCAAAGGTGGCTTATTCATTGTTGATAAAGGAGTTCTTTGGTAATCTGAAATGTGCTCACGCAGATAATGTATCCATAGAGGAACCTTGGTTTATACAGGGAGATCAAATTATTGTGATTGATAATCGGGTGTTCGTTGACAAGCCTTCTAACTCTGCAATTAAAGCTGGTTTGCGGGATAAAGATGAGATTGTTTCGGTGGATGGAGTGCCAGTAAATAAGTGGGTAACTAATAATGCCAAGTATATTTCTGCATCTACTGATGCTGCACGTTACCTGTATTCAGCAAAGGATATACTGTGGAGCTATACGGATTCAGTGAAGAAACTGGACGTTATCCGACAAGGTAAACCTTTAACGCTCACCGTTCATCTGCAATCTCAGTATATTCCTACAAAGGATAAAGAGCAAGACGTGACATGGAAGAAACTTTCTTCAAAGATTGGATATATAGATGTGAGAAGTATGGTGGATGGAGTTGATAAGCAATTCAGCAAAGCTTTTGCGTCTTTAAGACAACTGCCATTCCTTATAGTGGACATTCGTCATAATGGTGGAGGCAATAGTAGTGTTGGGGATTTCATAGCACAGCACCTGATAAAGGGTGAACGGACGATTTGGGACGGCACAAAAATGTCGCCTTCTGCGGATGCTTATAAGGGCAAGGTGATTATCTTGGCAGGACCTGTTACGGTTTCTGCTGCTGAGAGCTTTCTGATAACAATGAAAGAAAGTGGTGATGCTATCATTGTAGGTACGCCTTCTGCGGGTGATACTGGTGGTAATCCTCGTTTGTTTAAGACCACATACGGAATGTACTACTGGATTCCAATCGGTCATCCTTTTAAGTATTCTCCTAAGGGTTTCCCATTAGAGGGCGAAGGCATTAAGCCTCACCACCTTGTACCGATGAAGGTCGACGACTTCCTAAAGGGGAAAGATACTCAACTTTCTTATGCTGAGGAACTCACTCACAAAATGTGATAAGCGTTTCAAAACGAATTTACTTACGATGATGAAGCGAAGTCTTATGGCTTCAAATATCGTATGAAACAAAAGCTTAAAGCCCTACAATAAAAGATTGCGGGACTTCTATAGAAAGTAAAGAGGATGTGTAAGAAAACACATCCTCTTTACTATTTATCATCTTAATCTTGCTTTTTTATCCCAAGTACTTCATGAGTACGCGTGCGTTGCCACTCTCACGAATCTTCTCGATAGCCTTCTCACGAATCTGGCGAACACGCTCACGGGTAAGCCCCATCTCTGTTCCAATCTCCTCCAGACCCTTCTCTTGGCAACCAATACCGAAACACTCGGTGACAATCTTTATCTCACGATCCTTCAAGGTGTTCTGAAGAACAGCACGGAGATCGTCAGACATTGACTCGAAATCAACGCCACGGTCGGTACGTGAGTCGTCACCTGATGACAGCATATCACTCATTGAGTTGTCATCGTCATCGCTGAATGGTGCGTCGATACTCATGTGGTGATTGTCTGCACTCTGGCTCTGACGGATGCGAGCCTCATCGATACCTGTCAACTCTGCCAACTCATGGATAGAAGGACGACGATTGTGCTGCTGCACAAACTCGTTCGTCACCTGGTTAATCTTTGAGATAGCACCCACCTGATTTAGCGGGAGACGCACAATACGACTCTGTTCGGCAATAGCCTGCAGGATGCTCTGACGAATCCACCAAACGGCGTATGAGATAAACTTAAAACCACGTGTCTCATCGAATTTCTCAGCTGCCTTCACCAAACCAATGTTTCCCTCATCGATAAGGTCGGTGAGAGAGAGTCCCTGGTGCTGATACTGCTTAGCTACTGAAACGACGAAACGGAGGTTAGCCTTTATCAGTTTCTCCTTCGCACGTTCGCCCTTGCGACCGCCCTTGTGGATTTCCTGTGCCAACTCAATCTCTTCGTCAACGGTAATCATCGGCTCACGACCAATCTCAACAAGATACTTATCCAGTGCCTCACTTGATCGGTTAGTGATACTTTTTGAAATCTTAAGTTGTCTCATGAATTGTTTACTATTTCCTCCTAAAAAAATATAGCTTTTCCGTTATCCAAATTTGATACGGCGTGCAAAGGTAAATATAAATATGTGAACAACCAAATTAAGCCGCATTTAATTTTGTTTTTTTATAGTTTATTATATCAAATAGCGAGCCAAAAGCATAAAACAACTGGTTCGAACGATGATGACAGTGTAAGTTGATGACAATGTGACAGAGTCATAATGTTGGATTTTTTGAAGACAGAGTAACATAAGAACTGTTTAAAAGTTCTATAACGCACTCTATGGGTTGTGTGTTGATATTCTACCGGTTTGGTGCGGGTGCTTAGCACATGTGGTGCGGGTGGTATGCACTTATGGTGCGGATGGTATGCACCACATGTGCGAAGGATTAACACCATTATAGACACAGAGTCACCACTGGTGTAAGGAGTAAAAGAGTTTTATAACAAGCAACTCATTTACTCATCAACTCAAAACTCGTCAACCAACACCCACCCTTACCTGTGTCCGTAAACAACACGTTAAGATTAAAAAAATAAAGTTTTATTTTGGTGTTTATTGTATAAAATACTATATTTGTAGCACAAAACCTAAATCAATAAAGTATATGTCTAATTTTATGAAAGTAAGAAAGACCTACAAGAAGAACCCGCCATTGTTGACGGGCAGCCTAGCTTTCTCTTTAGCTTTCGGGTTGATGGCGTTTGCACCATCCCCAGTATTAGCCAATGCGGATGCGAACACGAGTATGAGTGTTCAGCAGCAAAAGCAGAGTATTAATGGTGTGGTAAAAGATGCTAATGGCGACCCAGTCATTGGTGCTTCTGTACTGGCAAATGGTACTCCAGTAGGGGTGACCGACATGGACGGTCGCTTCTCAGTCTCTGTTGCTCCGGGTACGGAGTTGAAGATTAGTTATGTTGGTTTCGCCACTCAGAGCGTCATGGTGAGAAGTGGTGTGACGAACTATAACATTACTCTAAAGGATGAGAACAGCGCACTTAGTGAGGTTGTTGTTGTCGGTTATGGTACACAGAAGAAGGCAAACCTCTCTGGTTCTGTTGCACAGCTTGACAGTAAGGCACTCGAAAACCGCCCTATCTCTAACGTGTCTTCAGGCTTGCAGGGATTGCTTCCTGGTATCACGGTGACCGGAGCAGACGGTGCGCCGGGTCTTGATAATGGTACGATTCTTGTGCGTGGTGTGGGAACATTGAACTCCGCTTCGCCTTATATCTTGATTGATGGTGTTGAGGCAGGAACACTCAACTCGCTCGACCCAGAGGACATTGCGAGTATCTCTGTCCTGAAGGATGCTTCTTCAGCAGCCATCTATGGTTCTAAAGCATCTAACGGTGTGATTCTGGTAACTACAAAACGAGGGCAGAATGGTGCGCCAAAGGTTAGTTATTCAGGTTATTTTGGTATTCAGAATGCAACAGCCTTGATGGAAAGGATGAATTCTGCCGATGCCGCTTACTATTATAATAAGGCATTGGAACGTAGTGGTAAGGCAGCACGTTTCTCTGATGAAGCGATTAAGAAGTTCCGTGATGGCTCAGATCCTTACAACTATCCTAATACAGACTGGTACGATCTTGCATTCAAAACCGCTTGGCAGAACCGCCATAGCGTGAACATTACGGGTGGTAATGAGTATGTGAAGTATCTTGCTTCTGCAGGTTATCTCAAGCAGAGCAGTATTCTTCCTAATGCAGGTCGTGAGCAGTTTAATGGTCGTGCGAATCTCGACATGGTGTTGTCAAAGCGCATCACTGCCCATCTTAACCTTGCTTATATCCAAAACAACTATCGCGATGCAAGTAGTGCATACGCTGGTGGTAGTAGCGATCAGATTATTCGTCAGCTGAATATCATTGCTCCTTGGATTGTTTATAAGTACGAAGATGGTACTTATGGTACTGTTTCTGATGGTAACCCAATGGCTTGGTTAGAGTCTGGAATGACCGTAAACCGCAACAATCGCAACTTTACGGGTATGATTGGACTCGACTATCAGATTCTGAAAGACTTGAAGTTGACGCTGCAGGGCGCATATGTTGATGCTTCTCAGCGTTACTCTTACTTCCAAAAGTTCATCCAGTATAACCCTAATAAGGCCTCTGACCCTAACAAGTTGGAGATTGCTCACTATGACTGGCATCGCACAACCTTCGATGCGTTCCTGAACTATGACAAGTCATTCTCACAGCATAACTTCAAGGCTATGCTCGGTTGGCATACTGAACGCTATAAGTATCTGCCAGACTGGATGTATCGTAAGAACTTCCCTAACAACGAACTTACTGATATGAACGCTGGTGATGCTTCGACACAGCAGAATGCTGGTAATACTCGCGAGCTGGCGATGGTGTCTTACTTTGGTCGTCTGAACTACGACTATGCAGGTCGTTACCTCTTTGAGGCAAACTTCCGTTCTGATGCTTCTTCACGCTTTGCAGAAGCTCATCGCTGGGGTTTCTTCCCATCATTCTCTGCTGCATGGCGTATCTCTGAGGAACCATTCATGGAGAGTTCAAAGTCATGGTTGAACAACTTGAAGCTGCGTGCATCATGGGGTCAGCTCGGTAATCAGGATGCCTTAGACGATTACTATCCTTGGATGAACACTTATAACCTCAATGCGAAGTATCCATTTGGTGGTCAGCTCACTCCGGGTTACTATCAGGGTAGCTATCACCTTGAGACAATCTCTTGGGAGCGTTCTACTACATGGGGCGTTGGTCTTGACTTTACCCTCTTCGGTGGTTTGACTGGTTCGTTGGATTACTACAACCGCAAGACGACTGGTATCATCATGAACGTGTCTGCTCCAGCAGAGTTTGCACTCGGTGCTTACAAGGATAATATCGGTGCATTGCGCAATCAGGGTGTGGAACTCTCATTGGCTTATGCAAAGCAGTTGAACAAGGATTGGACAATCAATGTCGGTGCGAACTTCGCTTACAACAAGAATAAGATTCTCAACTTGGGCGACGGCACAGAATACATTGGTAGTGGCAACCGCCGTACAGCAGTAGGTCAGCAGTACAATAGCTTCTTTATGTACAAGGCTACTGGTAAGTTCTTCAACTCACAGCAGGAGGCTGACGACTACACAGCGAAGTATGGCAACCCATTCGGACGTAAGTTCATGGCAGGTGACCTTATCTATGAGGACACAAACGGTGATGATAAGCTCGATTCAAACGACCGTATCTACACCAAGCATACGGATATCCCAGCAATTACCTACGGTTTCAACCTCGGTGCAACATGGAAGAACATTGACCTCTCTATGATTTGGCAGGGTGTTGGTGCAGTATCTCATATCTACAACCGTGAGGTACTTGGTGAGTTCTCTGGTGATGCCAGCCACCCTTCAACACTGTGGAAAGACTCATGGACAGACGACAATCACAATGCTAAGTTGCCACGTGTATTTGAGACAGGAAACAGCCCAAGCGACATGACTCGTGCTATGTCAACCTTCTGGTTGTGGAACACAGCTTACTTGCGTTTGAAGACTTTGCAGTTGGGTTACACCCTTCCAAAGAGTGCGCTCAAAGCAGTTGGTCTTGAGAAAGTACGTATCTACTATGCAGGTGAAAACCTCCTTACCTTCGATGCATTACCATTCAATATTGACCCAGAAGTGACCAGCGAGCGTGGATCATCTTATCCATTGCTGCGTTCACATTCTATCGGTATCAATATCACATTCTAACCGTAAATACCCGATATACATTATGAAAACTGTAAGAACATATATATTAGCAGGTGTGGCAGCCTTTGCGCTCACATCTTGTAATGACTACCTTACCACTGTGCCGAAGGATGCAATGTCGCCAGCTACAACATGGAAGACGGGCGACGATGCTGAGAAGTTCCTTGTGGGCTGTTATGATGGTTGGGAAGAAGGTGCAGCCTTGCTTTATTGGGACGCTGGCTCTGACTTTGCGTACAACAACTTCCCTTGGGAAGGCTTTACCAATATCGGTAATGGTTCGCTCTCACCATCGTCTCCGGGCTGGTCGTTCTACGATTATACTATCATTGGTAGATGTAACACCTTCCTTGAGAATGTTGATAAGTGTGTATTCAGCAGCGATGCGGTAAAGAAAGACCTCGTTGCGCAGGTGAAGGCTATCCGTGCTTACAACTATTTCCGCATGGGTTTCCTCTATGGTGGTGTGCCAATCGTTAAGCCTTTCACCAGTGCTCAGGAGGCACGCGTGCCACGTAATACGGAGCAAGAGGTGAAGGATTTGGTATTCAAAGACCTTGATGAGGCAATTGCTGATATCAATACGTCTCCTGCTGCACGTGGACGTATCGCAAAGGGTGCTGCCTTAGCTATGAAGATGCGTGCTGCCCTCTACTGGGGCGACTATCAGAAGGCGAAGGATGCTGCTCAGGCTATCATCGACTTGGGACAGTATACGCTTGATAGTGATTATTCGAACCTCTTTAAGTTAGCTGGTCAAAACTCTAACGAGATTATCCTTGCTGTACAATATAAGAGCGGTACTCGCCCAATCGGAACTATTGGACAGCTGTATAACAATGGCGATGGTGGTTGGTCATCAGTCGTTCCAACACAGAATTGTGTTGACAACTATGAGATGAGCAATGGTATGACTATCGACGAAGTTGGCTCTGGCTATGATGCAACGCATCCTTTCCATGGTCGTGATCCTCGCATGGCTATGAGTATTCTCTATCCTGGTTGCGATTGGAATGATGGCGTCTTCAATACGCTCGACGAGAATGTTAATGGTAAGAAGAATCCAAACTATCCAACCAATGCTGCCAATGCTTCCAAGACTGCGCTCACATGGCGTAAGTATCTGGACCCAAAGAGTCAGTATTCTGATGTATGGGATACCGAGTGTAGCCCTATCGTCTTCCGTTATGCTGAGGTACTTCTGACATGGGCTGAGGCTGAGAACGAGTTGAATGGTCCTTCTGCCAACGTCTTTGCAATGATTGACAAGGTGCGTACCCGCGTAGGTATGCCTGCTGTTGACCAGTCAAAGTATAACACTAAGGACAAGCTCCGTGAGCTGATTCGTCGTGAGCGTGGCTCTGAGTTCGCTGGTGAGGGTCTCCGTCGTGCTGATATCTTACGTTGGACAAGCAATGGTAAGATGGTCGCAGAGACAGTATTGAATGGTCCATTGAACCGCATCACAGGTACTATTAACACATCTGCTACCGACCCAACAATGCGTGCCGTAGTCAGTGGTAGCAGCAAGGTTGAGGATCGTACGTTCCAAACCTTCAACAGATACCTGCCAATCCCACAGTGGAATATCTCTGATAATCCTAAGTTGGAGCAGAATCCGGGGTATGCGAAGTAAAAGCCCCACCCCTTCCCTCCCCGAAGGGGGAGGGGGGAAAAAGCCTCACCCCCAACCCCTCTCCGAGTGGAGAGGGGAGTGATTAGCGAGATACCCCATGTGAGAAGTTGACGAGTTGTGAGAATAATACGCTTCTTCATTTGTTTCTCCTATCGTATCCGCTACTCTGTTTTGTAAATAAAAATCAAAGGCTGAAAAATAAAAGGGCGTTAATTCCATTCGAATTAACGCCCTTTTGGCTTGCAAAAGATGCCCTTTTGAGGTCTTACTAACGCCCTTTTGAAGCCTTACTAAGCACCTTTTGAAAACCACTTGACTATGCCTAAATTTACTTCACACTTTTCTGGTTATTGTTACTAAATTGGTTTACACATTTTTTACTTGCTTCCTGAACAGCTTTACACCCCCATGGAAACTTTACTGATTCGCTTTACATAGTCATAAATCTTGACAATGAAGTCTGAACGTGTGTAGCACATGTTCAAAGTTAGTATTTTTCCTTCAACTTACAAAATTTAATACCATGAAACGCACAGAAACCCTTATGCTACATTGCAGTGCTTTTCTCTCATTTGTCTTGGCGTAAGCATGCCGTTGCTCATATGGGGTCTCTTATTGTTGTAGAAGTCTATGATACCAGCAATAGTGCATCGTGCATCATCGAGGTTCTTCGGTCGTTTCATGTGGTAGAGCCACTCTTGCTTTATTATTCCGTTCACTCTTTCGGCGATTGCATTATCTGTAGGGTTGTAGTCTTCAGTCATGCTTATGCCCGAGTGTATACTCTCCAGCCTTGCCACGTAGGCGTTGCTGCAGTATTGAACCCCACGATCAGAGTGGTGCGTCATCAGCGAGAGATTCATACCCTGTGAATGTTCTATTGCCATGTCTAGGGCAGCAAGCGTATTGACAGCCTGCAGACTGTCAGAAAGCTTCCATCCGATTATCTCATGAGTGAATGCATCGGTTATGAGGTGAAGATAGACCACACCATCCTCAGTATCTATATATGTGATGTCTGCTACCCAGAGTTGTGCAGGACGTGTAAGAACCATTCCTTTTGCCGTGTTCTTATACTTGAAATAGTTGTGATTGGAGTTCGTGGTGTGGCGACATCTGGATGGCTTCAGCATAAGGTGATGCTTGTGCATTAGCTGGTAGAACCTGTCGCGCCCAAGCATTAAGCCAGGATAGATATCCATAAGCATGTGCAAAAGTTTCTTTGCACCTATTCGAGGAGCATCTGCACGAACATCCATTACTGCACGTACGACAATTTTCTCAGTAAGTTTACGATGCTCCCTCTTCTCTTTACTCACAGAGTAATAGCCTTCACGAGTCTTGCCAAACAGTCCACTCAGCAGCCCAATTGATAAACAAGGGTTGCTGACTCGAAGGCTGTCTACTGCTTGGCGCCAGCTTTTTTTAGCAAATCCTCACCATATTCCTTACTGCTTATCTCTATGACTTTCATCAAACCTTGATTGCGAAGTTCAGAATACTCCAAAGCTTTCTTCAAATTCGATACTTGTTCTTCAAGCTCTTCCTCACGAGTTAGAGGGACTTTCTCCATAGCTTTCTTACTACGCATAGCTTTTACTTTAGTAATAATATCATGCGACAAAGATAGCTTTTTTTCATCTAAATCATACTTTTTTTGCCATTGATAAAAGCTGGCACTATTAATGCCGTACTTACGACAGATGAAATTAATTGACACTTCTGATGAGTAATACTCACGAAGTAAAGTGAGAATAAAGTCCTCACTGAATGTTCTGTGTTTAGAATGTTTACTTCCCATTTTGAATTTTAAATGTTAAAATGATGTGAAGTAAATCTGCTATAAGACAACTTCTGCAACTACTTGATAACAAAACACTTACAAGGGTGCTAAAAATGTACGTTTTAAGCCCTTTTTGTAGTCTTTTCTTTAATCGTTTTGTCAACATATTTCTTTACTCTGCTGCGTGAAATCCTTTGAACTTTGAGCTATTAACTTTGAACTCTTTTACCTTTGAACTTTGAGCATTGAACTTTGACCTTTATGATTTGAGTTTAATCCTTGAACTATATCGGTAATCATAATTATGAATTCTGAATTGTGAATTCTGAATTAGCAGAGGATTGTGAATCAACTATTTCGTTAGTTTTGGCATTTCCGTAGTAGCGTCTTCGATGATAAACGACTTGCCCTGCTCCTTTATCTTGATATAAATGATGTTGTCTTGTATAACTTCGTATTTTTCTGTTGGCCATGAGAAGGAAACACGGAACCAGTCATTATTCAAGGCTTTAATCTTCAGTGTTTGAAGATTCTCCTTTACACAATCCTGTGCATTGAGAAGTACGTCAGCACCAATGTCAGCAGTCTTCTTCAAAACCTTTGGACTAACAAACTTCTTCGCAATCACCGTACTAAGGTCTGAGAGCTGAGAATAGATAAGGCTGTTCATATAGGTATTATAAAAACCATAAGCGAATTGCAGCTTTTCTATTTGAGTTTCGTTCATAGTACATGTCGTTGCCTTTGCTCGAGTGCACTGTGCGTTGGTGGTAAGTGGTGCAGAAGCCAAGCATACAGCTAAGCTTATTGCAAGATAAATCTTTTTCATTGTTATAGTTGTTTATAGAATTAATATCAGTAAAAATAGTTGATCGCTTTTTCAAGTTGTATTGTGTCAAGTTCCTCAGCGCATAGCTGTTTAGGTGTTATAGTATTTGCCTCTCTGTAGCTGACAAACGTTGAAATCATATCAGCTTTTTTCTTTATAATTGTTTGTTCCGGGAGCAAAGATAGGAAATAAAACTATTCAAACAAATTATTCTGCAATTATTTTCAAAGAGAATGTAATTAAGTGGACGAGTGAACGAGTGGACAAGTTAACAAGTTGTTTGTAAGGCATAAGAACGAGTAGACAAGTTAATAGTGGCGATAAATCACAGTTAGCAGTGGCGATTAGTCCTTTGGAATGGGTACTGGTCCTAACTGTAGGTTGAACAGCTCAAGCACTTGATTGACTTTGTCCATGCGTAATGTAGCTTTTCCTTGTTCCATTTCACGAACAAAGCGCAGCCCTACACCAGCTTTGAAAGCCATGTCTTCCTGCGTAAGATGGTATTCCTTCCGCAGTTGTTTTAATGTGGCTGATAATTGATTTCTCTCCATACTATTTATACCTTTACGGGTACAAATATACGAAATATCTATGAAAAACAAAGCGAACAATCCCTAACGGGTATAAAGTTAGACTTATTTAACGTGATTATACCCTATCGGGGAGGGAGAGTAGCCCCACCCCTCACCCCCTCTCCTGCAGAGAGGAGGAGTGCAGGAAACAGTTTGCTGAGGGATAATCAAATACAAATCGGAAACCATACCATAGTAAAAATTAGACATGTGTGGTCTAATGACTGATAGGGATTAAAAGCTTTCACTAATTGATAGATATGTTTCAGTAAGTAAACCCTGACCAATGGGGTTGTGGGTAGGGTCTGTTTTTATTCTGTCTCTTTTGTTTTTGATGTTCTTCTGTCTTCTTTCATCCCTCTACATTGTAAAGATAATTCACAACCCGAAAAGTAAAAGGGCGTTAATTCCATTCGAATTAACGCCCCTTTCAACCCTTGAGTTTTGAACTTTAACCTTTGAATTTTATGATATGTTTTGGCTCTATAACGAATCGTATAGGTAATTCGTCATAGAGCCTAAAAATATTGTTGGAAGTATAGTCTCCAACTAAACAAAAATACAGATTGACTTTAGTTTTAATTCACTTAATGCACATTAAATCCCTATCCTTACATATACAGCAATGGTGTTAATCCTCCGCACCAAACCGGTGGAATATCAACACCACCCACACGATTCGTTATAGAGCCACAATTAGTCGATTTCAATTTACTAGATAACTCATAAATCTTAGTTCCTGTCATTTATGATAGGTGCTTAACTTATTATGCCTCAGCAAGCAGGAACAAAGATTTCATTATTGTCGCAAATAAGGTTTGATAACATCTATACTCCATGCATAATTTAAGTTAGCTTGTGATCCTTCGGCAAAAGTCCCCGAGGTAATACCTACTACTTCACCAAATTCGTTAACCAACGCTCCACCACTACTGCCATGATCGATAAGAGCACTTATCTGCATAAGATACCTATCACGCCATTGCGAAACCTCACCTGAAGAGAATGTATTTTCTAATCCGCGTGGACTACCAATAGCAAAGACCTTATCTCCTACTTGTGGCTGACTATCCGCAATGGGGAGATACGTACTATTCTGACAAGCTACACGAAATAATATAAAATCATGTTCCTCATCTTTTACATAAATGTGACTTACCTTATAGAAGTGGTCATCGCTTGCAAGTTTCACAGCCTCAAGTCCCATTCCTGTATCTTTGAAAACATGATAATTGCTAACCGCTAATCCATCTTTCCCAATAAAGAAGCCTGAACCTTGATACATATCCTCGCCATCGGAAGTAACGACCATAAAGACTGCGTCACCAAATCGCTTGAAGATTTCTGAGCCACCCATCCGATGACGATGTTGTGCAGTCCTCACATTTGGTTGATCCCGGATAATCGCATCAGGGTCCATATCTTGTTCTATCGTCTTTGAATTATTACTTCTCTGGACCTTATATCTATTTTCTTCAGCAAACTTCTTCCCATGTCCTGAGCGATGAGCACAAGACATTAAGGTGATAAGCGACACCATTAGAAAAAGCTTTTCCCACAATGTTTTTTGTTGTATCATTCTTTGAATATATTTTTTGGGATTATATGAATCAAAAAAGCGTTGATTTTTCTCATTGACAGGATGGCGCATAGAGTGAACGTTGAGTCTCCTATCTCCACTACCAGTTATCTGAACTTCACAGTTGTTGCCAAAGGTTTTTCCCTTCTCATGTAACCAGCGGTGAATTAAACAAGCAAGTGCAAATTTAGTTGATTTTTTCGTAAAAACACTCTCTTAGTGTTCTGAAATTCAATTTCTTTCTTGGCCACATGTTAATTTTGTTTGAGAACTTGGTTATTTGCTGATGACTGATGTATTCAAAAGTTGCTGACTTGGGAACGTACTGCCTGTCCCGTTATCTGCTGTTATAGATTTTATACACTTCTTAAAAGGACTAATCACATGTATGATTATGTGCGCCAACTCTTTAGCACTCTTTCCCTTTGTCAGCTTTCGCATAAATAGCATATTAGTACTGCGCTCTATCAATGTGCAGATAAGTCATAAATTTCTTAGCCTTGGTTTCTGCATCCACAGCCTTTATCAGTCCACCCTCTACAGTATCAGCAATTATACGAGAGGCTATGGATGATTCGATTGGTGCAAGCACGATACTTATCATATTTCGCAATTCTATTTTGCATATTAGCGAAAAAGCACCAAATATAAAGAATAGAATACTAAATAATTATTGATTTATTTGGAGATTTAGATTCAAAACACTATTTTTGTATGCACAATATAGAATAAAGAAGTATATGATAGAGGAAATTACATTCAAAAATGTGCTATCCTTCAAGGAAGAGAATACATTCAGCTTTGAAGCCACAGCAGACACCACATTTGAGGCTCAACAAGTGGTGACAATGCCTAATGGAACTCGACTTCTAAAATTAGGAATCTTGTATGGCCCTAATGCTGGAGGAAAGAGTAATCTGCTGCGTGCTATATCTATACTTCGTGATTTTATGGTGTCTGACCCCCAAAACATGGACGAGCCAACAGGTTTTGAGCAGTTCATGCTTGACAAAGAAACGCCTTCTCAACCATCAGAGTTTAATATTAAGTTTTGGGTAGAAGGTATTCGTTACTGGTATCAGTTAAAGGCCACTCGCCAACAAGTGCTTCAAGAGAAGCTCTCCTATTACAAGACCACACAACCAATTAAAGTGTTTGAACGTGTTCTTGAAGATGGGCAATCTGTTTTATCATTCAACCCTGCTGTGCAAAAGATTGATCAGGAGGAACAGAAAGCTTTGACGCTGAACTGTCTTCCCAACAAGTCTTTTTTTGCAGCACGTGGCCGTGTGAATATAAAAATGGAACATGTGGATGTTGTCCGTGCTTGGGTACGCGATAAGTTCATGTCTATGGTTGGACCACACACAAACGTAAGCAGATATTATAGAAATAAGATAGGAGAAGATGCTGCTCTAAAAACACATTTACTTAAATTCATGCATCAAGCGGACTTCAATATAACAGGTATCAATGATAAAATAAAAGACGCACAATATCTTACTCATTTATCAGAGATACTTCAGACGGAAGGTCTCTTCACTGAGGAAGAAAAAGAACGGTTGACATCTCAAAATTTGTATAAAGAGCATGTTCTCGACTTTGAGCATACGGTAGAGAATAACCGTGGTCAAGAGATTTACGAATTATCTACACGCCAGGAGAGTGAGGGAACAACTCGCGTGATGGGTGTGGAAGCAGCCATCTATGAGGCAGTAAAGAATGACTCTATTCTGATGATTGACGAGATTGAATCATCGTTGCATCCAAAGCTGATAGAGTTCATCATTCAAGAATACATCACCAACAGCAACGAGAGTCAGATGCTTCTCACCACTCATTATCCAGGCTTGCTCAACACAATAGATGACCTTGTTCGCAAGGACAATATCTGGTTTGTTGAGAAGGATAAGTCCGGTGCATCTAACCTATACTCTCTTGTAGAGTTCAAAGGACTGAACAAAATATCAAGATTTGACAACGCTTATAGCAATGGTCAATTTGGTGCACTTCCTAACATCTAAGGCTTATGGCACGCAAGATTAATTCCCGGCAAATCAAACAACCGCAAAAGCGAGTTATTGGTGCTGGCATCACGGAATTCTGGTACTTGAAGCATCTCAAGCCACTGCTTGGATTTGTATATGAAATGAAGCCACGTTACTTTGGTAACGAGTCAATGGATAACATCAA
This sequence comes from Prevotella scopos JCM 17725, assembly GCF_018127785.1. Classification (NCBI taxonomy): domain Bacteria; kingdom Pseudomonadati; phylum Bacteroidota; class Bacteroidia; order Bacteroidales; family Prevotellaceae; genus Prevotella; species Prevotella scopos. Next base: position 20,377 of record NZ_CP072389.1, on the reverse strand, counting down.
TAAGCTCATTGATGAAGGGCTGACAGATGGTGCCGAGGTTATCTGCTTCTTTGATGAAGATGTGTCACAATGGAACCCTGAGGAAGGACGACAAATCAAAGAACTGCATCGCAAGTATGATGACAACGAACGTATCACACTTGCATGTAGCATGCCTTCCATTGAATATTGGTTCCTACTCCACTACGAGAAGACCAATCGACATCTGCGCACCTCCGCCGATGCCATCAATGCCTTGCATAAGTATATCGCCCAATTCGATAAGAAGGAGAAATTCCTGAAGCAAGAGAAATGGGTAGCAGAACTCATCAAGGATGGCAAGATGGAAGAAGCCATGCGACGAGCAGAAGCACTTGGAAGAAGTGGTGCTTCTTATTCGGATGTATGGAAGGCGATAAAATTTTTAAAATCATAATAATAACATAGAACGCTGATGACAACGAGCGAAGCATTTAATGTTTTTCTGGATAACCTTAATTCCGCAGAACAAAATCTTATAAGGAACCCAAGTTCCTGAGAAACAAGCTTCTCAAAACACTTGGAGACGTCAGATTTTTCACCTAATTTAATGCTGTTAAAATACTTCCTTCGGTTGAATTTATCACAACACGGACGTGTTTTCCAAATTGGGATTTGAAAACCTTGCCGAATCTATCTTGGATAAATGTGGATGTAGTGATAAGGCTTTTAGCCATAGAAGCATTATAAGGGCTCTATAAGAAGAGGGTATGGTAATAGGCACATAAAAGATTAGTGATAAAAAGCACTTTTAAACTTTTGAATAACATGTATTCAAAATGATAAAGGAACTATCGCATAAAATACGAGATTAGTTTTATTTTAAGTTGCTGTCACTTTTAACATTTCATGCATCTTGCTGAAACACAACAAGTAAAGCGCCTATTATAAATGACAGGAATGACAGGAACTAAGATTTATCAATTGACTGGCGAAACGAAATCGGCTAATTGTTATAAACTCCTTTTCTTCCAACAAAATGAAGTGAATAACGAAAGCCTCGCAATATCATTTGGCACACAGAGAAAAGGCGGTACAGAGCTAAATGCCACAACATGGAGGTGCGGGATATGATTCGGAGACGGATGGGTTTAGAGGTTCTCGGGAATCTGTTTCTTGGGGTTGATGCCCAAGGTTTTGAGTCCCTCCAGACGGCGGACGATGTTGCCTTTGCCATCGTTGAGCTGCCCCTTAGCCTTATTGAAGTCTTGTTGAAGTCGTTCGATGTTGGTACCTATCTTTAGGAAAGTTTCGGCAAAGGTAGCGAACTTATCGTAGAGGTCGTTGGATTGTTGTAATATCTTATCTACGTTATCATTTAGTCGATGGTTCTGCCACATGGTTCGCGTCAGTTGTAACGCCATGAGGAGGTTACTTGGACTAAGGACAATGATATGCTTACGGAAAGCATATTGCAGGATGGAAGGGTCGCCTTTGATAGCTGCCGAGTAGCCACTCTCATAAGGTACGAACATCAGGACGTAGCCGATGCAGCCTGGGACAATCTTCTCATAGTTTTTCGCAGAGAGTTCGTCAATATGCTTACGGACAGAGGTGACGTGTTCTTTTAAGAGTTTGTCACGTTGAACATCGTCGGTTTCCTTGATAGCGGCTTGGTAAGCCGTCAACGACACCTTTGAATCGACGACAGCGCGTTCGTTATTTGGGAAAACGATGACCGCATCTGGGCGATAGTTATTATTGTCTTCATCCTTGAAGTTCTCTTGAAGGAAGAAATGTTGGTCTTTCACTAAGCCACAGTCTTCGAGGGTCTTTTCAAGAATCATCTCACCCCAATCGCCCTGCATCTTCGAGTCGCCCTTCAGTGCTTTTGTCAGTGACGCTGCATCATTACCGATACGATCAGTCTGTTCTCGAAGTTCCTTTACGGCACGTTCTTGTTCTTCACGCATCGCCTTAATGGTCATCTCCTGCTCCGCATGGAGTTGTTTCATGGCAGCCTCAAACGACGTTTTTATCTCTGTTTTGTTAGCTGCATTCTCCTTGCTGTTATTTGTAACCGTCTGATTGAAAGCCTCTATACGCTCTTTCAGTGGTGCCAGAAGGGCGTCGAGTCGTTCCTTATCGGCAGTATTCATCTTCTCCCGATTCTCAGCCAACATTTGTGCAGCCATGTTGCGCACCTCCTCTTGCAGCAGTCTGTTCTTAGCTTCAGCCTGCTTTTGGAGTTCGTTGCGTAGTTGTTCGCCATGCTTTCGTTCTGCTTCAAGCTGCTGAAGAGCATTCTCTTTGACTGCAGCAATACGTTCATCAACATTCCTCCGTTCCGTGTCAAGTTGGCTACGAAGGACAGCTAATTCCTCACCAGCTTTCTTCTGCTCTAATGTTGATTTGTTCTTTATCCATAGCAGCATAATGCTTGCGCCGATGATGATGCCGAGAAGTAAGTAGATAATTGCCATTTTAAATATATTAAATAGTAGCCCCTCCCCCTTCCCCTCCCCCGTAGGGAGGGGAAGGGGGAGGGGCTGGTATGTGTGGGCTTCCTTTTTCTAATCCTGGAAATAAACCCTCTTCACGCGGTTGCTGATGGTCGTCAGAACCTCGTATGGTATGGTGTCGAGGGTATCGCTGAGGACGGTGACGGGGAGGTGGTCGCCGAAGATTTCGACACTGTCGCCTTCCTTACAATCGATGCCGGTGACATCAATCATCGCTACGTCCATACAGATGTTACCAACATACGCTGCCTTCTGACCATTGACCAGACAATAGCAGTGGCGGTTGCCCAAGTGGCGGTTCAGACCGTCCGCATAACCGATTGGGATGGCAGCAATCACACTGTCGTGGTCGATTTCACCCTTACGAGAGTAGCCAACGGTGTCGCCAGCTGGTACGTGGCGCATCTGAAGAATCGTTGTCTTCAGTGTTGACACATTATTGATAATTTTGTTTGTGCGTGGGTTGATGCCATAGAGTCCAAGGCCCAATCGGCACATATCCAACTGACGTTCAGGGAAGTGTTCGATGCCTGATGAGTTATCCATGTGACGGATAATCTTATGTTTGAAAGCCGCTTGCAACTTCTTGCTACCCTCATCGAAGCGTGCAAACTGACGAGCAGAGAACGCATCGAAGCTGTCGGCATCCGAGCCAACGAAGTGAGAGAATACCGAACGCGGGATGATAGCATTCTGATGTTTCAGTCGGTTGATAAGCTCATCCATATCCTTCTCAGGGTCGAAGCCTAAGCGGTGCATACCCGTATCGAGTTTTATATGAACAGGATATCCCGTGATACCCTCCTTCTGTGCCGCTTTCACGAGCGCATCCAAGAGTCGGAAGCTATACACCTCTGGCTCAAGGTCATAGTCGAAGAGCGTCTTGAAAGAACTCATCTCAGGGTTCATAATCATGATATTGCTTGTGATACCATTCTTACGGAGCGTCACACCCTCATCAGCAACAGCCACGGCAAGATAGTCAACACGATGGTCCTGAAGGGTCTTGGCAATCTCAACGGCTCCTGCGCCATAAGCATCAGCCTTAATCATACAAACCAATTTCGTCTCCTTCTTGAGGAACGAACGATACCAGTTCAGGTTGTCAACAACCGCATTGAGATTCACTTCCAACACCGTCTCATGCACCTTCTTCACCAAAAGTTCTGTCAGATGGTCGAAACCAAACTGGCGTGCGCCTTTCAACAAGATGACTTCATCGTGCAGACGAGCGAAGACCTCGCTATGGATAAAGGCGTTGACCGTAGCGAAGAAATGCTTCTCACCCAGATGTTTAAAAGCCGAACGCTGTGACAAGAGTCCTTCACCGATACCGATGAACTTCTCAACGCCACGTTTCTCACATAGGAAAGCGACCTTGTGATACAGGTCTTTATCCGAGTCACCACTCTGCAGGATATCGCTCAGAATCAGTGTACGACGACGTCCCATGTGGTCAGGACGACGGTTCATAAAGTCGAGTGCTATGTCGAGTGAGTTGAAATCAGAGTTATAAGAATCGTTGATAAGCGTACAGCCATGCTGTCCTTCCTTCACCTCCAAGCGCATTGCGACAGGTTCCAGTAGTGCCATTCGTTCAGCGAGTGCTGACGGAGTAACCCCAAGGTGGAGGGCAACGATAGCACAGGTGACAGAGTTCTCAATGCTAGCATCGTCAATGAAAGGCAGTTTATATTGTCCTTCCGTCTTTCCTTCCCATACGTAGGTGATGGTTGTCTCAATGTCTTTCTTCTCAATGGCTTCGATATAGAAAGCCGCTTCCGGCTTCTTAGCTGACCAGTCGAGCTTAAGTCCCTTATAGTCATATTCGTTCAGGCACTTCGTAAACACCTCTTCATCAGCCGAATAGACTAACGCCTTCGTATCATGGAAGAGTTTTATCTTCTCATGGCATTTCGCTTCTATAGATGGGAAATTCTCTTGATGAGCCGTACCCAGTGCCGTGAAGACACCGATGGTTGGTTGGATGATATCATGCAAAGCCATCATCTCGCCCGGCTGACTGATACCCGCCTCGAAGACACCAATCTGTGTATTCTCATTCAGTAGCAATACAGACAATGGAACACCAATCTGTGAATTATAGCTACGTGGTGAACGGGTGACAACCATCTGCGGAGAAAGCAACTGATAAAGCCACTCCTTAACCATCGTCTTACCATTCGAGCCCGTAATACCCACAATCGGAATCAGGTATTCGTCACGATGGCGTTCAGCCAATCGTTGCAAAGCTTCCAGTGTGTCAACAACTTTCAAGAGGTTAGCGTCAGGATAGCGTGTAGCCCATCCCTCTGGAACTAGCTCCACGACAAAATTCCTTACACCCCTTGCATAGAGTTCTGGGATATAATAATGTCCGTCGTTACGTTCAGACTTAAGTGCGAAGAACAGTGTTTCTTCAGGGAAACACAGTGAGCGGCTGTCAGTAAGTACAAAGCTGATGTTTGCATCCTTATCACCATAACGGCGTGCACCGATGAGCGTCGTTACTTTCTCAATAGTATAATTCATTACTATCTAAATTGTTTTTATATCTTATGCAAAGGTACTGAAAAGTCTTTATACAGCGTATTATCCTTGCCTTTTTTTCATCTTATCCTTTTATATAATAGCGGTGAGCGCATTTAGGACAGAAGCCTTTTACCATGTAGTTTATAGACAATTGTTTGTAGCCTGGTGGTAAATCTACCTGTGGCGCAGAGATTTCTCCAAGGCAGAAGGTGTGTTGGCAATGTTCACAATAGAAGTGTACATGCATGTCGTCATCCTCCTCCACGTCATGGCTGAAACATAACTCATAACGTACCACATCATTACCATCTTCAAGTTGATGTACCAAGTGGTGATCCTTGAAGAGTAAGAGGGTTCGGAATATGTTCGACTTATCAATCGTCTGGATTTTTGATTCAAGTTCCTTCATGGAGATTGGATAGTCAAGTCCGGCTAGGGTACGTGCAATAAGGATGCGGTTGGCTGTTAATCTAATATCGTGTGCCTTTAGCAGATCTTCAATCTCTTTGTCATTCATTTCTCCCATTTGTTATAAGTTGAGTTCTAAATTAGGATATTTTAGTTTCAATAATCTTGCTTTTTCTTTTGTTTGCTTTATGAAATCCTGATATGCCGCTGCCTCTGGATTAAACGGGCGGTGTGCCAATGCCTCTTTGATGGGTTGCCACGCTTTAAGAAATTGTTTCGCTTCAGCTGAGAAGCAGGTTGCCACAAGCTGTTCCCAGATATAGGCAACAGCCTGACTATTAGGGTGTAGCATATCGGCTTTGTAGAAACGATAATCGCGTAGTTCGTCGTTAACAATCTCATAGGCTGGGAAATAATAAATCCGTTCGCCTTCGTCTTTCACTAGCTTATCGGCAGCCAACAACAACACAGCCTTCGACAACTGACTTCCATGAAAGCTATATTTAGCATAACGAATCGGACTGACGGTGACAATAACGTTCACCTTCGGGTTCGCTTGTCGTAAAAGGGCAATAGCCTCATGCAGGGCATCAACACACGCCTCAATCGTTAGTTCGCACTCTTCAAACTCACGCTGTGGACGTTTCTGGCAGTTGTCAACTATCTCACCTGTTGCCCGCTCCACATAGACATGGTTTGTTCCCAATGTGAATACAGCCGTATCAAAGCTATGACCCTCCATCTTTTCCACCGTATGTAACACGGACACAGGGTTATACATCACCCCAAAGGGATTTACCACTGCACGAAACTTCTCTTCTACAAATCGCTTACCAATATTGTCGGCAAAGCATGATCCAACGAAAAGAATCCGTTCACAAGGTTCCAACTCAAATGTTGGACGGGGAATGTTGACAATGGTTCTAAATTCCATAGGTCACAAAGGTAAGAAAAAAATGGATAGAATATTCAAATGGAAAGAATCTTTTTCTTACTTTTGCCAAAGAAAGTTCCTATATAAATTTTAGCTGATGTACACATATAATTATCCACACCCAGCCGTAACGGCTGACTGCCTTGTCTTTGCACGAAGTGATGAGGGGATGAAACTGCTGTTGATACAGCGGAAGAATGAACCTTGCAAAGGGAAATGGGCATTCCCCGGTGGCTTTATGAATATTGATGAGACAACCGTTGATGCTGCTCGTCGTGAACTGAAAGAGGAGACAGGACTGATGGTTGGTGAGTTGATACGTGTCGGCGTCTTCGATGCCGTCCATCGTGACCCACGCGAACGAATCATCACCGTAGCTTATTACACAATTCTTGATAAGCCTGCAGAAGTCAGTGGATTAGATGATGCTGCACAAGCAAAATGGTTCCTCTTGACCGAACTTCCCGACTTAGCGTTTGACCATAGGGAAATCCTCCAAGAGGCTGAAGGGGTGATGGGTGATAGGTGATGGGTGTTGGATGTTGGATGATCAATGAGAACAATAAGTTTAATTAGCCTAATTAGTCCAATTAGTCTAATTAAACTGATTTCTCCTCCTTCTTCTTGAAATGATTAGCGTCTTTTATTAGTTTGTAAGTTCCCCAGAAACTCATAATTTGTAACGTAATAATAGGTATTGTGAACTTAAAATCTGTTCCCAATAACAACAAGCCATTGCCAATAATATAGAGCGACAATATTAGAATAGTCTTTCTCATACCTTTAATCGCTTTTTAATTGTTAGTAGATTCTGTTTGTGAATGTAATTTATTTAGACGAAAGTTCCAAATTAATTCTGTGATTTTATATCAGTATTTAATGCGTGAATTACCTCCGACAAGACATTGGATTTATTGAAAAGTATTGTCGCAGTGAGGAATAACTATCTGAGGAAAAATTGAGGGAAGTTTACGAATAGACAAGTAGTATATTTTCTTTTTCGTCGATGCCCGTTAAAGCACTTCGAAGGGAGTAATGGTATCACCAAACCTTCTAAAGATGTACCCTTAAAATTCTTTACAAGCATACCACGGAGACCACCAACACACACGTCTAGCATCTTGTCAACAACCTTAGGGGATGAAACCTCCCAATAACCATCATCTGTTTTACCAATAACAAAACTATTGAAAGGTTCTATGAGAAATTCTGCTTTAAGACTTTGCATCCCAATTTCTTTTTCACCATTCATCAAATAGGTCTGCAGTGTTATGATGACAGTTTCAGATTTGGGTTCCACATTCATTTTGTACCCGAACTGAAACCCTACCTTTTTTCGGCTCAGGGTTGAAAGATCTATGTCATGATAAATCTCAAAGGAATCTTCTTCCATCGTAACAATCAAAATCTCTATTTTATCTTTCTTTATCATTTCCCAAATTGTTAAGTTTATGTTCTACCATTGATATGACCTATCACGTAAAACGTATAGACATAATTATTCTGGGGGACAAAAATAAAAGAATATTAGGGGATATATACAAATAATCTATGGAGATAATTCTTATTTTAACTTTCACATATTACCGAAATTCCATGTTCTGTTAGTCTTAATACGCTTAACGCACATTTAATCCCTACCCTTTCATATACTGCAATGGTGTTAACCCTCCGCACATGTGGTGCATACCATCCGCACAACATGTGCTAAGCATCCGCACCACATGTGCAAAGCACCCGCACCAAACCGGTGGAATATCAACACACAACCCACACGATTTATAGCTAACCAATCCATAATGCTTTTTCCAAATTTGTTATCATCAAATAAATTACTAGTATATGTAGTCTCAAATGAGTTACCATGTGGCAATGTTACACCACCGAAATCAGTTTTATCAAGAAAATCGTAATACGGGCAAGGGTGTGTCAAACTTCTCTCATAAATACTCATTTCTTTAATCTGCTTTTTATTATTAGATTGTTAACAGCTTTACCTTTTTTAAATAATTTATAGCCATCAGTAGCATATCCTCGTCCTATATATATAAACGACTCTGAAGAGACATCTTCCATAATATAGTCCTTAAAATAACATCCACCAAAGTCCATAGCATCCTCACAAACAACCCATAACGGATAATAAACATGGTACGAGTCTTTCGCGTACCCTGTATTTTTACATACCATGAAGCTACTTACATCAACGCCCTTTAGTATTGGCATCGTTGTATGTAAATATATTGAATCTCCATAGCCCCCATAAATGCTGTCACCTATTCTGGTATAACCATCTATAGTCTCTCCATTTTTTAAGTGGACCCATTCTCCTTTGCTTTTATAGTTATATTTCTTATCTTTGCAAGAAACTAAGAAAGCACATAATATGATAATTGTAATGTAAATCCTCATCTGCTTAGTCTTTTAGGCATGGTAAAACAACATACAATCAAAAGGTATATTATATACCCTCATTGCGCCTATCTATTTATATTATTAATTCTTTAAGCGTATATGAGACTCCGCTCTTCAAAGAATATTGCAAGAGTCCTTTATCTTTACTCCATATTACTTGTTTAAGACCAATAACTGGTTGATCCCCTTCATTTCTCTCCATTTGCCTAATATCTACACAAATACAATCCTTGTATTTGTGCTTTCTTATTTCCAAGGTATTAGGATTCATTCGGGTACCTATCCAACTCCATTCGCAAAAGTTGCAACTGTTTGTTAGAGGACCACTTTCCTTTTCTCTCTTTATTTCAAAGCTTATTAGGAATGTGTCAGTAGAATGCAACAAAGTCATATCTACACTTGCAATACCATCATATTCATGCCCCACCTCTATCCAATTATGTCCCTCGGGATCAAATGGAAACGTATTTTTAGGATTCCATATTTGAATATCTTTTATTATCAATGTATCTGTATCGTCAGTATTTGAAACATAATAGATACTATCATTTATCTTGTAATGAGTTATCCAACTCAAATCTTCATTTGTTAGCTTTACTTTATGGACATAAGGTATTATACAACTAACTAACGAGAAGATAATTATTAAATATACTATTTTCTTCATTTCTTTTCACCATAATAATAATCATAAACACGGTTCTAGCTGTCATACGTAGCACCATAGACATAAGTCCTAATATCCACCACACTCGCCATGACTGTACGGACGGTAAAAAATTGTTTTCATAGACGAAGGATTATATTTATGAAAACAAATCATGGAAAAAGAATAATAATTCATGATAGAAATGAGAACATCTATCTTTCCAACTCCAAGGTTTATAAATAGAATTAATATTAATATATTTAAGCAATTTATCATTCTTCATTGGAGAATTATAAAAATATAGTATGTCATCTACCATAAAATCAAGATAAACGACAGCATATTCAACTCTTTTCCCTATTAGCCGATATTTTTTTTTAGAAATATCTATTTCCACAATATATGTTCTTGGACTGTTTGACCTGTTTCCTGTTTCCATCTGATAGAGAGGTAGATATATATACTTATTATTTTTTATGATTGGCCCCCCAAAACCATCATAATCGGGAATTGTGAGTTGTGTGTCATTTATAAATAATTTTCCACACAATGGACCTTCTTTTCCAAAATTGTGCAAATTCTTAAATTGAATCCTACAGGAAGCAACTTCATAAGAAGATGGGAATCTCCAAGGATTTCCCATTTCTGCATATACAATACTTTTTTTCATTAGATTTCTATTTAACCCTATTTAAATTACCCACTGTAAAATATTGAGTTCTTCCCCCTATCCATTGTCCTCCCTGCGACTTTGCTGTTCCCTTCATCATAATAGCTCCTTTAGGTATTAGTATTTCTGCAAGTATCACAGTCTGACCATCCACTGTAAGGTTCATCACCTGCAGACGTTCACGCTGCTTGTCGTATGTATAGGTAGTCTCCGTGCCATTACCGAGCTTCGTATAGACCGTATGACCCTCCTTGTCGTAACCTATCCTGTCAACAATAACGCTCTGACGTCCCTGTTTATTGCTCGTCAAGTGTTTAGAGAGCTACAGTAACATCACTCTGTAAATCTGTTTTTGCAATGTCTTCATCATGTGCTTTCTAATAAAAATAATCAAAATGACCATGTAGAAAACCCTCTTCTATAATAATTCCTTTTCTATATTTTTTATCCTCATACGATACTATAATACGTCTCCCATCTTTAGCATAGAATTTCCATCTTCCTATTCTGCTAAAAGTCCCCTTGTCTCTTTTTACAAAGCCTTCTTCTGCTATATCATTATTTGTATAATAGTTTTGTACAAAATAGATAGAATCTGTTTCAGATACGCTAAACTCCTTAAACTGCCTTAACTTATTATGGGGTATTATTCTTAACACTTGTCTCATTTTCTTTTGCTTTTCCATTTTACTTATCTCCAAGAAAAGACTCTCTCTAATAATATTTAAGGTATCTAAGTCTAAGTCTTTACTCCATTTTCTTAATAATGGAGAATAGGTATAGAATGATGAACCATAATAGAAAGATAAACGGAAATCGCCGATTCCTACACAGGAGTATCTAAAAGAAAGATTCTTATATATGAGACCTCCACCCAAATCATATTCCTTTATTCCTATCGAGTCTAAGGATAGAGGATAGGTATGTCGTTCCATATTGTATTTTTCTATCTTAGCGATTAGTTCATCTCCATGACTGTAGTATGAATTAAGCATAAAGCTATCATAAGCTGTTTTGCCAATGAAAAAAGCTAAGATAGATAACAAACAAATAATTATAATTTTCTTTTTCATTTTTTGTCTTTTGATATAATAAAGTTAAACTTATCTATACTTGGTACATATTTAATGGTCTTTTTAAAATTATTAATATTTATATCCATAGTCCTGGCATCCGGATTAAACTTCAAAAAGATATTTCCAGTATTATTTCGATTAAATTTATCTATTAGGTTCATTACATCAGCCTTTGTATTCTTGTTAGGTTGATAATAAGCATTCATTACCAACTCTGAGAACTCTATAGCTACGCTAAGCTTCAATTTGTCAGATGTATGGGCAAAGATCCTGGTACGACTGGCTCTCTCATCAACTGATGCATGTAAAAGATGATTTTTATAAGCGTTTCTTTGATCATCAAGTTTATGGAAATACTCATGTTGTAATGTATTCATTAAGTTATATTTATTATCTAACCAACTATCTACAGTTCCATCTGAATTAGATGGTTGTAGCCAGATCCCTTTGTCACTACGATCATAATAAGCAAGAATACCAAGTTTTTCATTACCTTTAGCACCTACTAATCCATGGACGCCTGCTTGTTTTGCATAATAGCCAGCAATATTAGCCACTATTTGGAGATTATCTCCTCTTCCAATTCCCCAAAAATATGGAGAAATATTATAACTAGATAGACTATGTCTATTCCCTTTAGGATCAACGATCGTTATATAGACTGAATGATCATTTATAACTTTCACGATTCTTCCATCCCCATTAATATGGACTTCATCATTTCCATCAACATCAACCCGCCTTACAGGGTTTTGCCTGCAATAAAGATATGAACCACTCGCTTGATAATTTTCCGCTAACGGATCCACCCCATACCACAGACTCGTGACGGGATTCATGTACCTTGCACCGTAATAGTACAAGCCAGTTTCTTCATCAAACTGTTTGCCGTTGAACTTATACGGCAGGTCTTCACTTGATGAGTGTTCGTCTACAAGGAGTTCGCCATATGGCAAGTAAGCATCATACTGTGTGATGTTGGCTTTATCATCAGTAATGTAAGACGTGCTACCGAGGTGGTCACTGTGATAGAAGAAAGTTTCTTCTTTCGTAGTGTCGTTAGTCTATGTAACCATATATATACTGTGCGTACTGTCTTTGTCACCTTAAATTTACGTCCAGAATAATATATTTTACTATCATCAAGAGAATCTCTAAGGAAGTTTTTTCACCATTAACAATAATCGAATATTAATAACTTCATGAAGAGTACCATGAGAACCATTAATAATAAATATAAAATATGTTTTATAAAAAAACTTTTAGTGACGACACCTTTATATATTTCTTTCTTAGATAATGACATGAAAATCAAATTTATAAAAAAAAACATAAGTATTTCGACAATTAATATGGGGGCAGAAGCAAATATTAACCTCTGCATGAAAATTGACCATGGATACTCTTTATATGCTAGCAAACTAGAATGGCCATCCAATGTAAATAATGCTAAAAAGCAAACAATGGGTAACTCTATTAAAAGCAAAACTATATTCTTCCATTTATCTTTTTTTTGTTCCATCTAGATTGTTCAATATAATTCCATTTACACTATAGAAATTTGTTCTCTTTGCGTTTTCTTGATTATACCATGAGGATAAATTTCCATCAATTTCTCCTATATTAAGCTGTAGTGTCACTTTTTCAAGATCTTTTGCAGCATTAAATATATTTTTATTTTTTGTTGTTCCATGCACAGTGTCCCAAGATAAGTTTCCTTTTTTTATCTCACCAACTTTATCTACGTTTTTTATAGTTTTATTTCCTGTCACCCAATCACCTTCATAAGATAATTGAAGAGTGTAAGGAGTCTTAGGTGTAGAGAATTCATCACCTTCGTCCGAGGAAAGATGTAAAATTGTAGTAACTTTATAACCTGCATCTAATAAATATTGAGCTACACCAGCACCATAAGCGGAGCCTTCGGAATGAGTTACCATTTTAAAACGGTTCTTCCGTTAAATGCGTAGACGTCTATCATGCAGTGCATATAGTCTTAATTTGAAGTATTCTTCATTTCTGAACCCATATATCTGTCTTTTCAAAACCTTTATTTTGTTGTTAATTCCTTCTATAGTTCCGTTTGTTATATAATGGTCATACCATGCTAATATATATGTCTTGTATGCTCTAATAGTTGACGCCATTTTCATTAATGGCTGTATTTTGGATTCTATAGCTTGCTTTACCCATTCATCCAACACAGCTTTAGCCTTTTGCTTACTACACTGATTCCATATTTCCTTAAGATCTTCTTTGAGATAATAGGCAATCATTAGCGGACGGTTTAGGCTTAGGGCGTTCTCCAGTCTATTTTTGTGTGCATGATCAAAGATATCATTTCCATTTCTGAGCAACAACCAACGTGTTCCTTTGATTACTTTACGCTTGTTGACGTCCTTTTCCACATGCCATAACTGTCTTCTTAGCAAGTCCAACTTTTCGTTCATAAGCTTGGTTACATGAAAGTGGTCTACTACAAGTGCTGCATTGGGAAGATGCTCACTTACAGATCTTGTATATGCTGCAGAAAGGTCTGTACATACTGCTTGTGATACAGCCACAGTCGTGACATTGAATACGCTGTACACGCATGTCTATATAAGTCTTACTCAAACCTATAGGAACACTTACAAAGCGACGAATATGACTGCCGTTACGATTAATATTATGACTTCCACATACAGGACAGCAAAGTTTTTCCTTTGGAGTTTGGATTTCTAAAACTAAGTTATTACCTTCGTAGCGCAGATTCTGACAAGCTTGTTGGGAGACGCCTAAGGCGTTTTGCATTATGCTGGTATTCATGTTTTTGAAGTTTGGTCACTACAAAGATACATAATACCAGCTTTTTATATATAACTAATCAGAGATATCTATCCATTTAACGGAAGAACCAACTAAAAACAAAGAATACTTTAGGGTTTAGAGTAACTATGGAACACCTCGTTCATTTTTTGACATAAGTAATATCGCCTCCACATTAGTGAACACCAACAGCGATGTAAGAGTAACGACTCGTCTTAGTACTACTCGTAAACCATTGTCTCATTTAGATTTGCCATCTTTTGTAGCAGTTGTCAATTCATTAATAAATAATTTGAACTCTTCCTCTGCTGAATTTATCTGAGGATTGCACCAATAGAAAGAGTCTCCATCATTACCCATCTTAAAACACTCTATTTCCGTTTCCAATAAATCTTCCCACATGTTCGAAATATCAGAGATCTTACTTCTTGAGAAAGTCCCTATAATAATCAAAAGATGTCCCAGATAAAAGCTTTCATCTTCAACTATCATAGATATTATTTTTTTGTTTAAATTTAAATTCTTAGTATAAATTACTTTTTTTGAGTTAATAGTATGATATTCACTTTCTGAGTCTATATCATAGAGAATTGATGTCTTCGTAGGACTCATCTCAAAAAGGAAAACTGATCTTTCTTGCACTTGACGGAAAATAAAATCAGAAATATATTTAAACTTTGAATATAAAATTGCAGTATCAAATTCATTGATAAAATTTAGACTCAACATTTGATATTTTTTATATACTAACATAGTTTACTTTATTTAATTAAATGATTTGCTCCTTCTTCTGCCAACCACGATCCTCCAAAAGAACCTATTATACCACCACCAATACCACCAACAAATCCACCGATGGCAGCGCCAGGTGCTGCACCCACCCCCGCAAACAGTGAGCCAATTATTCCTCCCATTACTGCACCTCCTTTTGCACCAATACTAGCACCTGCAGCTGCACCAGCCCATCCACCAGCAACCTATGCTCATCCACTAACAGTTCACCGTAGGGCAGGTAAGCATCATACTGTGTGATGTTGGCTTTGTCGTCTGTGATGTAAGATGTACTGCCGAGGTGGTCACTGTGATAGAAGAAGGTCTCCTCTTTCGTTGTGTCATTAGGAATATAACCATAACCAGCCTGTGGGTCATCAGGGTTGCTCGGGTCATTCCATGAGACTGGAGCACCGGGGTTGGTACCTGGTGTCGTGTTAGGATGTGGAGTCTGAATCCAACCCTGTGGCACATCGTGGTTACCGAGTTCTGTGAGAACGGCATTATAACCAACGCCCGTGTTCTCTGGGTCACCATACGCACCCTTCTCTGTCGGTACACCAGGAGCTACGCCCACCTTCTTATAATACGCTTCCTTCTGTGTCTGAATCTGATTCATACGTTCCGCATAGTCCTGCTGACCAGCAGTAACGTATGAGCCGTTACGCCCATAGACGTTATTGAACATACCTGTTCCTATCCTTGAAACTTTTCTTTTTTACTATTGTCAGGAACTAAAATAATTAGGAAATGCTCTCCTGTCTTCATATTTTATTTATTTGCTTGTATTTTCTTTTCCAAACTGATATATTCAATTATATATATTCCTCTTATAGGTTCTTTGAGTTCCAATAAAACGTCATATAATTTAGTCATATCTTTATCTGCAATTAGAGAATATTGGGGTAAAGAATGAAATCTACCAAAATTATGCCCTTTGAATGTGAATAAAATTTTGTCTACTCTATTGTAGGTGTAACCATTCAAAGGAAGCCTATAAGTCTCCGTCTTTCCATCAAACTTTGCTATAATAAAAAGTATAGAAAACACGAAGAAATATAGGTGTACAATTGTCTTGGCAATAGAAGTCAGATTAAATTTCAAATTCAAGGTGAAATATAAAACTAAATCAATTAACAATGCTACACATAGGATAACCAAATAATACCAAAGATGAATTACAAGTGTGCAGTAGTAATAATAAGCACAAATAAAGATAATGAGAGAAAATATAATTTTCCGTATAGTTAATTCTTTCATTTTATTTATTATTATTATTAGACGTTTTATTATCTGGTCTTTCAGATACTTTTTCAAATACCAAATCACCTCCTGCTACAACAAGATTCTTTTTAGTAACCGCTTTTGCATATTTACGAACATCTCCTCTATATCTATCTTTCGCAATTTTTACCCTAGACGCATCACTCTTCAGTCGAGTTTCAGATTTTCCTGCTTTTTGATTTCGTTTCAACTTATTAAGCGCAGTATATAATTTTTTATTGCTGCGTTCTAATCCACTGAGCAACTCATTTGCTCTTTTCTCCATTCTTTTGTCTAATAATGTTGAGAAAGTAGCAGAAATAAACTCTTCAGTTAAATCTATTTTATTAAAGTCTTTCCCTTTTTCAATGTCACCAATGATATTGGTAATCATAGTCCGAGCAACATCTATTGCAAATCGTCCCGCTTTACTATTTGCAATTTTTCCTATTGTTTTTGTTGTCCCTGCACCATCAACAAGCAAGGAGATAGCTGCCGTAGAAATACCATCAAAAGCTGCAGCTCCCCAACGGACATGGCTAAAAGCTGTTTTATAATCCATACCTTCAAAAATCCAGTTGGAAATAAAATCTACTCCAGCGGACACAACAAAGGCACTAATGCCTTCCACCGCAGCTCCTATTGGTGAATTACCATCAGGATCAAGAAGTTTTATAGGATTATTAAAAGTATAACAATATCCAGTAACGTTAGGATATTTTTCTGTCAAAGCATCTACCCCATACCATAAACTCGTGACAGGATTCATGTACCTTGCACCGTAATAGTACAAGCCAGTTTCCTCATCGAACTGTTTGCCGTTGAACTTATACGGTAGGTCTTCACGGCTGCTATGTTCATCCACTAACAGCTCACCATAAGGCAGGTAAGCATCATACTGAGTGATGTTGGCTTTATCGTCTGTGATGTAAGACGTGCTGCCGAGGTGGTCACTGTGATAGAAGAAGGTCTCCTCACATGTTGTGTCGTTTGGAATATAACCATAACCAGCCTGCGGGTCATCAGGGTTGCTTGGGTCGTTCCAGCTTACAGGTGGACCGGGGTTGGTATTCGGTGTGGTGTTGGGGCGTGGAGTCTGAATCCAACCCTGTGGCACATCATGGTTGCCAAGTTCTGTGAGGACAGAATTATAACCTACACCTGTGTTCTCCGGATCACCATACGCACCCTTCTCTGTCGGTACACCAGGAGCTACGCCCACCTTCTTATAATAAGCCTCCTTCTGTGTCTGAATCTGATTCATACGTTCAGCATAGTCCTGCTGACCAGCCGTTACGTATGAGCCATTACGTCCATAAACGTTGTTGAACAGACCTGTTCCTATTCTTGAAGCAATTCGTTTGTCACCAATGAAGTAATGCTTCGTAAAGCGATTCTTGTTTACAGAGAGGATACTTGCAGGGTAGAGCGTAAAGTTGTCCGTCTCGTGGAATGTGATACCCTGCGGTGCACCGTTGATATACACACCCTCCATCGTACCGTAACTCTTCATAATACGTTCGCCGGCAGCGTTGTAAGTATAACGACTCGTCTTGCCATTATCGCTTAAGACCATCAGGCGGTTGTCTTCATCCCAATACATCTCACGGGTAGTGTTCGTTGAGTCATTTGTCACCAACACAGGATTACCGTTGGCATCATACGTGTAATGATCGTGACCAATCTGTGTTGGAGCTGTCGGGTGGTTATTGTCCTCGTACTTATAAGCAAAGTTATAAGACTTAGCAGTCGTCGTTGAGTCCACCTTCTGCACCTTAGTCAGCGGTTCACTCATCCGTCCGAACGACATCACCATATCATACGATGCACGCTTAGCCTTACCGCTTGCATGAACAAGGCGATTCAGTTCATCATATTCATACGTATGCGAACTCTTTCCTCCCAGCTTCGCCTTGTTGAGTTTCGTCAGCGACGTTGGGTTGGCAGCATTTGTGATACCGAGGATATTATCCACAGCATCATAGCGGTACCTGTTCTCCATCACAGTCTGACCGTCCGCTGTAAGGTTCATCACCTGCAGACGTTCACGCTGCTTGTCATATGTATAGGTAGTCTCCGTGCCATTACCGAGCTTCGTATAGACCGTATGACCCTCCTTATCGTAACCTATCCTATCAACAATAACGCTCTGACGTCCCTGTTTATTGCTCGTCAGACTCTCCACCTGTCCGGCAGCATTGTAATGGTAAGTAACCACTTCACCATCAGGATAAGTCATCGTCTGCACACGGTTCCAGCTATCATAGGTGGCACCATAGACATAAGTCCTGATATCCGCCACACTTGCCATGACCGTACGGACGGTCTTTGTCACCTCACCCTGTCTGCCGTAGTAATAGGCTTCACCACCCGAAGCATCCTCAACGAGGGCAAGACGACCGGCACGGTTGTACTTATCCCCAGCCTTACCATAGGTATAAGTAACACGATTAAAGAGATTTTCAGGATAAAGCACCTCATGCAGCCGTTCGAAGTCGTAGGTGTAAGAGATATAGCCCTTGTCAGATATCGACTTCCTAAGCTCTGCCGTGAGCTTCGTCAGGAGGTTACCCGCCGCATCGTAAGTCATATCCGTCTCACCTGCATCAGGATGATTCACCATCAGTTTCCGACCAAGCAAGTCGTAGGCATACTTCGTCTCCCTACCGTTAGGATGCTGAACCGTCATTACCTGTCCGACAGGGTCATAGCTGTACTTCACCGTGATATCCTCACCACGAGCATGCTGCACCGTTTCACGGTTGTGTCCCTTGGCATCCGTATAACTCTCCGCATGTCGTCCCAGTGCATCCGTGACCGTTGTCTGAAGCATCGGTTCACCGTCATGACTACCGATACTGTAGGCTGTGCGTGTCACACTGCCGTCAGCAAGCGTAACACTCATGGTACGGTCGTGCGCATCATACTCTGTCTTTGCCTGCAGATCACCTGTAGCATGGTTGTAAGTACCAATATTACCATGGCTCTCCGTCATTGGATAATAAGCCGCAATATTACGTCCAAAGGCATCGATAACAGCCCTCCCACTGACGATGGAGACCTTTTGATTGCTGCCACCAGACCACACCACACCTGTCTGCTTCGTCTGGACGGCACGCATCAGCGAGTCGGCAAAGGTGTAGGTATCTATGTTGCCTTCCTTAGAATAATGGATGGTATGTGCCTTACGCTCTGCAGGGAAGTACTCAAAGCGGATAGTAAACGGCTGACCACTCTCTATCTCATACGGAGCACGGATAGTCATCTGTCTGCCCAGTGCATCGTAGGCGTATTCCATCTTCTGCCCGTTGAGGTCGGTCGTTACAGACGGAGCATTCCATAGACCATCATAAGCCGTACTGGAGCTATAGCCGTATGCATCCTTGACACTTGTCACAAGACTGTGATAGCGGTCATCATACGTATAAGCATAGAACATACGCTGATGGTTATAGTTCTCCGGCTTCGTCATGCGTGTGATGTTACCATAGCCATCGTAAGTCATGTTATAGACTGATGGCTTGTCACCATTATGGAGCATGATCTCCGTTATCTCACCGTTTCCGTCCACCTTCGTTGAGCGTTCACGGTACGTCTTACCACCACTGCTGACAGTGATGCGGCTCGGGATACTGACGATATACTTGTCGGCTATCTTATGATAGTTGATGTTTGCCTCTAAGCTATAGCCCGTTGTCGTCTCCTTATATCCCTGTAGGTTACCATAGTCATCGTAAGTATTGCTGACAGCAACCGCCAGACTGTCCCCACTGGCTTCATCAAAGTTACTCTGAACGAGTGTTTTTAGAGCAGGGAAGACAACAGCATCTGTCGTATTATGGCCAACAGCGAGTGTCTTCAGGTCGTAGTCATAGACAGCGCCCTGCAGTTTCTTTCCCTCAGCCGTATAGAGATATTCACTCGTAACAAGTCCATGTGCATAGTAATCCCTGTTCTTACCATAGGTCTGTACGGAGTAACGATAGAGTCTATCACCGTTCTCAGTGTCTATCTGATTAGTACGTACCTGTTTGAAACCATAGAAGTCACGCTCACGACGGTCACGATAGCCACCGCTATATTCGAAGGTATTCCTGCTTCGTACTGCTCCGTTCTCCTTGTATCCACCTGTCGTCTCAACCGATGACATCACCCAGCGACGTCCCGGCAAATCGTAACTTGGAGTTGTCTGCTCATAGTTGATATTGATATGTCCGCCGAAAGGAAGTGTCACAGAGCGCAGCATGTTCGTTCTGCCCGTAAGGTTACGATAAACAATAAGCTGCTTTCCTCCGTCAGATATGATAAGATCAGGTCTTCCATCGCCATCTATATCCCTTAAGGCAGTCTCAGTATAGCTGACACCATCAG